>CALWDV010000001.1 GCA_944376785.1 uncultured Clostridia bacterium
TATGGTTCCACTATACACTCTAAAGAATGTTAGTTTTCCAACAAATGGGTCACTCATAATTTTAAATGCTAAACCAGCAAATGGTTCTGTGTCACTGCTGTGACGAGCAACTTCTTCGCCAGTTTTAGGATTAATTCCTTTAATGCTTTCAATGTCTGTTGGAGCTGGCATATAGTCAACAATGGCATCAAGTAATTTTTGAACACCTTTATTTCCTAATGCTGTTCCGCAACATGTTGGGAAAATATTCATTTTAATTGTACCAATTCTGATACCTTTTTTAATATCTTCCACAGTTAATTCTTCACCAGAGAAGAATTTTTCAAGCAACGCATCATCTTGTTCAGCAGCAATTTCAATTAATTCATTTCTATATTTTGCTGCTTGTTCCTTGTATTCTGCTGGAATATCTGTAACTTCCATATCAGTTCCAAGGTCATTTTTATAATAAATTGCTTTATTTTCAACTAGGTCAATTAAACCAACAAAAGTTTCTGCTGATCCAATAGGAATTTGAATTGGAACTGCGTTTGAACCTAATCTTGTTTTAATTTTTTCAACAACGTTAAAGAAGTTTGCATCAGGTCTGTCCATTTTGTTAACAAATACCATTCTAGGAACTTTGTATTTGTCAGCTTGACGCCAAACTTTTTCACTTTGTGGTTGAACACCTTCACGTGCAGAGAAAACTGCAACTGAACCATCTAGAACTTTTAAGCTACGTTCAACTTCAATTGTGAAGTCAACGTGACCAGGAGTGTCGATGATGTTAATTTGATGTCCTTTCCAAAAACATGTTGTTGCTGCACTGGTAATGGTAATACCACGTTCTTGTTCTTGAGCCATCCAGTCCATTGTTGCAGCGCCATCGTGCACTTCACCAATTTTATGGGTTTTTCCAGAGAAGAACAAAATTCTTTCTGTTGTGGTGGTTTTACCAGCATCAATGTGAGCCATAATTCCCACGTTTCTATATTTTTCTATTGGAGTTTGTCTAGGCATAAATTTATCTCCTTAATCTTACCAACGATAATGTGCAAAAGCTTTGTTACTTTCAGCCATTCTATGCACGTCATCTTTTTTCTTATATGCCCCACCTGCATTATTATAGGCATCCATAATTTCTGCGGCAAGTTTTTCAATCATTGTTCTTTCATTTCTTTTTCTTGCATAAGTTACTAACCAACGAATTGCAAGAGTTTGTCTACGTTCTGGGCTAACTTCAATTGGAACTTGATAGTTTGAACCACCAACTCTTCTTGCCTTAGTTTCCAAAACAGGTTTTAAATTTTCTAATGCTTGCATAAAATATTCATTTGGTTCTGCTCCCGTTTTTTCTTTAATAATATCGAAAGCTCCATAAACAACATTTTGTGCAACTGATTTTTTACCATCATACATAACTTGGTTAACAAGTTTTGTTATAACAACGTTATTATAACGAGGATCTGGTAAAACATCTCTTTTAGGTGCACCGCCTCTTCTTGGCATGGAAATGTCCTCCTTGAATTATTTGATTATTTAATTTAATTATTATTTAGCTTTTTTTGCGCCATATTTACTACGTGCTTGTTTACGTTTTGCAACGCCAGAAGCATCAAGAGTTCCACGGATAACGTGATAACGTACACCAGGAAGGTCTCTAACTCTTCCACCACGAATTAAAACTACGCTGTGTTCTTGCAAGTTGTGTCCTTCACCAGGAATGTAAACTGTTCCTTCTTGACCATTACTTAATTTAACTCTGCAAATTTTACGAAGAGCTGAGTTAGGTTTTTTAGGAGTAGTGGTTGTTACAGAAAGACAAACACCACGTTTTTGTGGGTTTTGGTCTAATGCTGGAACTTTTGATTTAACAGTTTGACTTTTTCTACCTTGCTTTACTAACTGATTAATAGTAGGCATTACTTTTCCTCCTTCAAAAGAAGTAATAACTTTTTTAGGTAATTGCTTTCAACCCAAAGCATACCTAATAACAGGATTTCGCCTAGCACTTTATTACTATTGATAGATACTTCAAAAGCAATAATAAGTATATTATACGGCGAATTTCAAAACTATATTTTTCACACCATCAACATAGTTTTGACGCTTAAAAAATTGTTTATTCAACCAAATTTTTGCGTTAAAAAAAGAACACTTTTTTAAGCATACTATAATACGCTAATTATATTAACATTAATGAATGTAAAAGTCAACAAAATTGCAATAAAAAAAGTGCCTAATTTTTTATTAACTTTGGCACTTTATAATTATTAAATTGCTTTGTTTTTATCGTTTAATTTACTTTCAACTAAAACAACCAAATTTTTTGGATACATATCAATCATTTGTTCAAAAGGTGTTGGTTCTGGAATTTCCACACCATAACTAAATGCACATTCCAAATATTTATCTAAATATGATTGTGCAGTGTTAACTGCATCTTCAACAGTTTTTCCTTCTGCAAAAACTTCTATGTCAAACATAGCGATTGTGTATTGTTGTTCTGTGTCATCATAAAATAAAACAGCAGGAAATACAAATTTTTTCATATGCTCTCCGTTACAAATTAAACTTACTACTAAAATTATTTTAACACACACATTAATTTTTGTAAAATAATTGTGTTATTTTTTTTCACAACAATTTAGTTTGAAAAAACAATGTTTTTACATAGTTTTTTAAAAAAAATAATAGAATAAAACAAAAAAAGAACCTTGTGGTTCTTTTTTGTTAATAATTAATATTAATTAAAATTGTTTACCGTCACCATCTTTACCCATTTCTGGTTCATGGTTTTTGTTGAAATTTTTAGAAAATTCCTTTACTCTTGCTATAAAATCTGCAGACAAACTGCTATATTTTTCAGCACCAACTTGACGAACGCCAACAACTTTGCCTTCTTCATTCATAACTGGTTCGAAACTAACATTAACTTTTGATGTTGAATTTTGTTGGTTTAATTTATTGTTTTTAAATTCATCAACTAAATTTGTCATAGTGTTACCATCCTTGTTTAAAAAGTAATATATTTAAATTTATAACTCTATTTCCTTTTTCATTACGACTAAATTATAACAATAAAACTAAAATTTGTCAATACCCTTTTTTTAAAAAAGTTATTGTATTTTAATTAAAAAAAATTCCCTATATTTAGGGAATTTTTATTATTCAGCAATTTCGTTTTCATCAAAGAATTTTGCAACGCTTTCATCAACTGAATTACTTTCGGTTTTAACTTCATTTGGATCAATTGGTTCAACATTTTTAAATGCTTTAAAACCTGTTCCAGCAGGAATTGGTTTACCAATCATTAGGTTTTCTTTTAATCCTTTTAATCTGTCAACCTTACCTTTAATTGAAGCATCGGTTAAAACTTTTGAAGTTTCTTGGAAGGAAGCAGCACTTAGGAAGCTTTCACAACTTAATGCAGCTTTTGTAATTCCTTGAACTAAACGTTTTGCAGTTGCTGGAACTCCACCTTCTGCTAAAACTCTGTCGTTTTCTTCTTCATATTTAAACACATCAACAATGTCACCTGCAAGTAAGTTAGTATCACCAACTTCTTCAATTTTAACATTTCTTAACATTTGACGAATGATAATTTCAACGTGTTTAGTGTTAATTTTAACACCTTGTGAAGAATATGTTGCCAAAATTTCTGACAAAATATATTCTTGAACGTCTCTAACACCACGAGTACGCAAGAAATCCTTAGGATAAATTGAACCTTCTGTTAAAACAGTTCCGGCTTCAACATAGTCACCATTTTTAACTTTTAGCACAACACCAAATGGAATAATGTAATGTCCATCGCCTTCTGGGTTTTTAACAAACACTTCAAAGTATTTACCACCATCTTTTCCGGCAGATTGAACTTCTTTAACAACAACTTTACCAGCAACTTCGGCAACTGTTGCAACACCCTTTGGTTTTCTAGCTTCAAACAATTCTGCAACACGTGGCAAACCTTGTGTGATATCGGCAGCGTTTGCAACACCACCAGTGTGGAATGTTCTCATGGTTAACTGAGTTCCTGGTTCACCAATTGATTGTGCTGCAATAATACCAACAGCTTCACCAATAGGAATAATTTCATTGTTGCTCATGTTTTTACCATAACATTTTGCACAAACACCATGTTTTGAACGGCAAGTTAAAACAGTTCTAATTGTAACACTTGTTATTCCACAAGCTTCAATTTCATCGGCTTGTGCATTTGAAATCATTGTGTTTGCAGGAACAATAACCTTTTTAGTTTTTGGATTAATAACATCGGAAACAGCAAATCTACCAACAATACGTTGTTTTAAACTGCAAACTGGTGTTCCGTCTTTTGTTATTGCAGAAACTTCAAGTCCTTTTACTTTTTCATTGTTCGATGCAAAACAGTCATCTTCTGTTACAACAACATCTTGTGCAACGTCAACTAAACGACGAGTTAAATATCCAGAGTCGGCAGTTTTTAAAACTTTATCGGCCAAACCTTTACGTCCACCACGGCTACTTAAGAAATATTCAATAGGAGTTAAACCAACACGGAAGTTAGATTTAACAGGAATATCAACTTTACGACCAGATGTGTTTGCCATAATTCCACGCATACCACAAAGTTGTAAAATTTGTCCTGCGTTACCACGGGCACCAGAGTTTGCCATCATTCTAACAGGGTTTTGAACATCCATTTTGTTTAAAACAATGCCTTCAAGTTGTTTTGTTGCATCTTTCCAAAGTTTAATGTTCTTTTCAAGTTTTTCATCTTCGGTAATAAATCCACGTTTAAAGAATTTATTGTTTTCTGCAACTTTTTCTTCAACATTTGCAACAATTTCGTTCTTTTCAGCAGGAATTTCCATGTCAAATACGTTAATTGTGATTGCACCCAATGTTGAATATTTATAACCAATGCTTTTAACGTTATCAAGCATTTTAACTGTTTCTGTTGTTCCTAAATTGTCAAAACATTTTTGAATGATTTGATCCAACCCTTTTTTACCAACAACAAAATCAATTTCATAGTTGTTAACATTTTCTTTAACACTTCTATCAACAAAACCAATGTTTTGAGGAATTCCACGGTTGAATATAATTTTACCAACAGTTGTTTTAACACGTGATGTGTAAGGTTTTCCTTCAAATTCATTTGTTCTTCTAACATAAATTGAAGCTTGAATATCAACAACTCCTGTTTGATATGCCATTATTGCTTCATCTTCGCAAGTGAAAGTTTTATTTTCACCCTTTGCACCAGGTTTATCAATGGTTAAGTAATAAGAACCTAAAACCATATCTTGTGTTGGAGTTAAAATTGGGTCACCTGTTGCAGGTTTTAAAACGTTATTTGAACTTAACATTAATAATCTTGCTTCTGCAATTGCTTCTGGACTTAGTGGAACGTGAACAGACATTTGGTCACCGTCGAAGTCCGCATTAAATCCACCACAAACAAGTGGGTGTAAACGAATTGCTCTACCTTCAATTAACACAGGTTCAAACGCTTGAATTGATAATCTGTGAAGTGAAGGAGCACGGTTTAGCATAACTGGATGATCTTTAATAACTTCTTCCAAAATATCCCAAACCACAGGTTTTTGTTTTTCAATTAAACGTTTTGCAGATTTAAAGTTTAAAGATAAGTTTCTATCAACAAGTTTATGCATAATGAAAGGTTTGAATAATTCAAGTGCCATTTCTTTTGGTAAACCACATTGATAAATTTTTAGTTCTGGTCCAACAACGATAACTGAACGACCTGAATAGTCAACACGTTTTCCAAGCAAGTTTTGTCTGAAACGACCTTGTTTTCCTTTCAAGCTTTGAGTTAAAGATTTTAGTTCACGTTGTTTTGGTCCTTGAACTGCCTTTCCACTTTTACCATTTTCAATTAAAGCATCAACAGCTTCTTGAAGCATACGTTTTTCGTTACGAATAATAACCTCAGGAGCACCAATGCTCATAAACTTTTTCAAACGGTTATTTCTGTTAATAATTCTACGATATAAATCATTAATGTCACTTGTTGCAAATCTGCCACCATCTAATTGAATCATAGGTCTTAAATCTGGTGGAATAACTGGCAACACTTCTAGCACCAACCATTCTGGGCGATTACCACTTTTTAAAAGTGAATCAATAATTTCTAAACGTTTGTTAATTTTTAGTTTCTTTTGACCTTTTGCAGTTGCACTTGCCTTGGTTAATTCTTTGTGTTCTTTTTCCAAGTCAATTTCTGCAAGTAATTCTCTAATTGCTTCACCACCCATTCCAACTTTGCAACAATCATATCCAAATTGTTCACATGCTTCACGATATTCAATATCGTTAATTAATTGGAATTTTGTGAAACTTGTTTTACCTGGGTCAATAACAATGTATGACACATAGTAAACAACTTTTTCTAGTTGTTTTGTGTTTAAGTTTAAAAGTGTTCCAATTCTTGATGGAATACTTCTCATGTACCAAATATGTGCAACAGGAGTTGCAAGTTGAATGTGTCCCATTCTTTCACGACGAACACTGCTTTTTGTAACTTCAACTCCACATTTATCACATATTACGCCTTTATGACGAATTCTTTTATATTTACCGCAATGACATTCCCAATTTTTCTTAGGTCCGAAAATACGTTCACATAAAAGTCCACCCATTTCAGGCTTATGAGTACGATAATTTATTGTTTCTGATTTTGTTACTTCACCATAACTCCATTCACGGATTTTTTCTGGTGAAGCAACGCCAATTTTCATTGAGGCTAAATTGTTTAATTCAAACATATTTTACTCCTATTCTTCGTCATCGTCGCTAAAATCGTCAAATAAAGCGGATTCATCAAATATACTATCAAAGTCTTCCTCTAAATCTAAGTCAGCGCTGTTATTATTTTCATCAAATTCAAGTTCAATTTCTTTTTGTTCTTCTCTTGGTTTGGTTACTTCGCTAAATGATTCAGTGTTATCGGCATTCAAATCTGACAACTTAAATTCTTTGTCATTTTCAGTTAACAATCTAACATCCAAGCACAAACCTTGAAGTTCTTTAATTAAAACCTTGAATGATTCTGGAACTGATGGTTCTGGAAGTGGTAACCCTTCAACAATTGCTTTATATGTGTTATATCTTCCTTCAACATCGTCTGATTTAACAGTTAGCATTTCTTGTAGTAACTTACTTGCACCATAAGCTTCCAAAGCCCAAACTTCCATTTCACCAAAACGTTGTCCACCAAACATTGCTTTACCACCCAATGGTTGTTGAGTAACATAAGCATAAGGACCAGTTGAACGAGCATGCATTTTGTCGTTAACCATGTGTTCTAGTTTAATGTAGTACATATATCCAACAGTTACAGGGTTTGCAAATGGTTCACCTGTTCTTCCATCGTAAAGTTGAATTTTTCCATTTTCAGGGAAATTGTTTTGTTTTAATAGTTCTTGAATATCGCTTTCTTTAACACCATCAAATGCTGGGGTTGCAATGTTAATGCCTAATGCTTTTGCAACAAGTCCCAAATGAACTTCCAAAACTTGTCCAACGTTCATACGTGATGGAATACCTAATGGGTTTAACACAATGTCAATTGGTTGCCCATTTGCCATAAATGGCATATCTTCAACAGGTAAAATTCTTGAAACAATACCTTTATTTCCGTGACGACCAGCCATTTTATCACCAACGCTAATTTTACGTTTTTGTGCAATGGTTACTCTAACCATCATGTTAACACCTGTTTCAAGGTCGTCTTTATTTTTACGGCTGAACACTTGAACATCAACAACAACACCACTAATACCATGTGAAACACGAAGTGATGTGTCTTTAACGTCACGAGCTTTTTCACCAAAAATTGCACGAAGTAATCTTTCCTCAGGAGTTGGTTCTGTTTCTCCCTTTGGTGTAACTTTTCCAACTAAAATGTCACCAGGTTTTACTTCTGCACCAACTCTAATAATTCCATTTTCGTCAAGATTTTTTAATGCATCTTCACCCAAATTTGGAATGTCACGAGTAATTTCTTCATCACCAAGTTTTGTGCTTCTTGCTTTAACTTCTGCTTCTTTTAAGTTAATTGAAGTGTAAACATCTTCTTTAACCAATCTTTCGCTTAACAAAACAGCATCTTCATAGTTATAACCTTCCCAGTTCATGAAGGCAATTAACATATTTTTACCAAGTGCAAGTTCGCCATTTTTTGTGCTATAACCATCGGCAATGGTTTCACCTTTCTTAACCTTTTGACCAGTTTTAACAATTGGTTTTTGGTTAATACAACTTTCTTGGTTTGTTTTTGTGAATTTAATTAAATCATATTTATCAATTGCACCATTTTCAGCCATAATTTCAATATGAGTAGCATCTGAACTTATAACTGTTCCGGCATTTTTTGCAACAATTATTGCACCATTATCTAATGCAACTTTATGTTCTAGACCTGTTCCAATCATTGGGGTTTCGGTTGTGATTAGTGGAACTGCTTGACGTTGCATGTTTGAACCCATTAACGCACGTGCAGTGTCATCGTTTTCTAGGAATGGAATGCACGCAGTAGGAACAGAAACTAATTGTTTTGGGCTAACATCCATGTAGTCAACCATATCTTTACTAACTTCTAAAATAGTGTCAAGATAACGGCAAACAACGTGGTCGTTAACAAAGCTTCCGTCTTCATTTAATGGTTCAATTGCTTGTGCAATATAACAATTTTCATCTTCATCTGCCATTAAATAAACAACATCGTTTGTTACAACACCTTTTTGTTTATCAACAACACGATATGGAGTTTCAATGAAACCATATTCGTTTACTCTTGCATATGTTGCAAGTGAGTTAATAAGACCAATGTTTCCACCTTCTGGTGTTTCAATAACACAAATTCTACCATAATGGCTATGATGAATATCACGAACTTCGTCAGTTGCACGGTCTTTACTAATACCACCAGGGCCAACTGCTGATAATCTACGTTTTTGTGCTAATGAACTAAGTGGGTTCATTTGATCCATTAATTGACTTAATTGGTGACTTGCCAAGAAATCTTTGAATGCACGATTAATTGGTCTTGCATTAACAACTTGGCTTGGGGTGATGTCTGTTAAATCGTGGCTTTGTAAGGTTTCTTTAACAGCGTTAACTAACTTATTCATACCACTTCTAAAACTATCTTGTAAAAGTTCACCTGCACCTTTTATTCTACGGTTGCACAAATGGTCAACAACATCAACATAACCAATGCCAACGTTTAAATCTAAGAAGTAACTAATTGTTGCCAACATATCATCCATAAATAAAGTTTTACCAACTAAATCTTTGGCATTTTCTTTAATAGCTTCAATTTTTTCTTCTTTTGTTTTTAAATCTTTAATTAATTCCATTAATGTTGGATAGTGAACCATTTCAGTAATGCCAAGTTCTGCTTCGTTACATTTAACAATTTCAGAAACTCTAACACGGTTGTTACCAACCATTTTATGTGGTTTACCATCAACCATAACAAAAATTTCATTAATTCCATTTCTTGCAAAAGTTGAAGCAACTTCTTTTGAAATTGTTTCACCAGCTTTAACCAAAACTTCTTTTTTAGCTTTAATGTCTTCTGCTGCAACTAAACCAATGGCACGTGTACCAAGATTTAATTTCTTATCAATTTTAAATCTGCCAACTTTTCCTAGGTTATAATATTGTGTGCTAAAAAATTGACTAAAAATAAATTGTTTTGTTGCTTCTGCACTAGGAATTTCACTTGGACGTGTTTTTTTGCTTAACTCAATTAATGCATCGTGTTGTGTTTCAACAGCATCTTTATCAAGTGTTGCACGCATTATTTCGTTATTACCAAAAATATCTAAAATTTGTTCACGAGTGAATCCAAAACATTTTAAGAAAACGCCCAATCCAATTTTGCCACCTTTATCTAGGCAAACTCTAATGTAGTTAGGATCTTTTTCTTTTTGTTCCATTTCAAGCCAACTGCCACGAGTTGGAATTAATGTGCAGTTATAAAGTTCTTTACCAGTTTTGTCAATGGCACGTTTATAATAAACACTTGGGCTACGAACCAATTGGCTAACAACAACTCTTTCAATTCCATTAAAAATGAAAGTTCCTTCGTCAGTCATATATGGAACATCACCTAAAAACACTTCTTGCTCAATAACTTCGCCTGTTTCTTTAATTACCAATCTTACTTTTACTTTTAAAGCAACAGAAAAATTACTGCTCTTTCTTTTTGCTTCGGCAATAGTAATTTTTGGTTCAGGTTCTAATGAATAATCAAGCAAATAAACTTCTGCTTTACCACTATAATCGGTTATTGGTGAAAATTCTTCTAATGCTTCGCCAATTCCTTGTGTGATAAAACGATTGTAAGAATCTTTTTGAATTCCAAGCAAATATGGTAAATCAATTAATTCTTTTGCGTGACCAAAAGTGTAACGAACAGTGTTGCCATATTTAACTTTTTTAATGTTTTCTGTGTTAAGCATAATTACTCCTTAATTTTTTTGCACTACAATACACTTAAATTTTTAATTAAATTATTTTTGGGGTTAAATTTTAATAATTTAATTAACTAATTAAAAATATGTAATTTGAATTTATCGACAATTTTTTAGAACATACAAAAAAACTATGCTAGCTTAAAAAAACAAAAAAATTCTGCCTTTATTTCTAGCATATTTAACGAAAAAAAATATTAAATTAGCCTTTACTTGTGTTAAGTAAAATCATCAATAAACCCCAAGCGTTTGAATTTTGCGCATGTTTCAAACACTACTATGCGAATATAAGTTTAGCATGTATTAAAAAAAGTGTCAACTATGTTTTTTATAAAATTAAAAATAAATTTTAACAATTTTAAAAAAATTAAATAAATTTTTTATATATAATAACTAAATATATTATATATAAAATATATACCATATAATAATATGACCTTAATTTACAAAGATTTTTATTTATTTGATTGTTTTAAAGCATAAAAAAGACCCAAAAGTTTCCTTTTAGGTCTTTTTTTCACTATGCTGTGAAAGTTGTTATGATTTTTGTATCCTCAGTGAATGTATAAGTTGTTAAATCAATTTCTTCACCAATAACATCACCATTGTAAAGTTTCCAAACCAATCTAAGTCCATTATGATTTAAATCACTAGTGTTTGGAATTAGTTCACTTGATATCACTGTGTTAATGTCGATAACAACTGGAATTTCTTTGTGAATATTTCCATAATTTTGACTGTCATCTAAAACAAATGTAATAGTTATTTGTTTAATAAATTGAGCATAAATTTTTGTTTCACCTTGAACTATTGTGTTTTCAAAATCAAACCTGGTTGAATAATTACTTGAAGTGTACCAACCATTAAACCTATAACCCTCTAAAATTGGATTGGTTTCTGGAACTGTTACTTTTGAATCATAATTAACTTGAAGTGTATTAATTATTTGTTCACCTTCACCAACATCATAAACAAAACTTACATTTTGTGGAATTGGAACCCAATAAGCATAAACTTCATAACTATCAGTTATTGGTAGATTTATATCAAAATCTTCTGTTAAAGATTGTCCGCCATCTGTTGAAATTTTCCAACCTTCAAATGTATAACCTGTTCTAGATGGATCTAAGATGGTTTCAGCTTTTAAACTATCACCATGAAGTATTGTTTGAGTGTAAATTGGATCTTCTCCCGCAAGAGCATAGAAATTAACAGTATATTCATTTCTTTCCCATATTGCAATAATTTCAATATCACTTGTAATTGGAGTGGCAAAATCAAATGTTTCACCATTATATTGCCATTCAATAAATGTGTAACCTTCAATTTCTGGATCTTGTGGAGTTTTTCCTTCATCTTCAACTGAGTTACCATTTTCAATTAACAATTCAACGTTTTCTAAGTTTCCATTAGGATCGTTGTAGTTAATTATTACATGTCTTGTAATGCCTTTCCACTTAGCATAAAGTGTAATGTTAGTTGTTACAGGGTTTGAGAAGTTATATGGACTACCTGTGCCTTCTGCATTCAAATACCAATCAACTAATTCATAACCATCACGAGATGGATCACTTGGTCTTTGAACAGGAGTGTTAATTGCAACTTCAACAACTTTTGCATTAGGTGCACCTTCATAGTTATAGTTGAATGTAACTGTTCTAATAGCAACAAACAACGCATAAATATTTGTTTCTCTTTCAAAAGTGGTTGAGCTGGTTACTTTTGTGTTTTCAAATCCTGTTCCGTCAATATTATTTGGATCTGTTACAAGTTTAGCATCTTCCCAATCATCAATATATTGTTCTAATGTTTTTTGAGCATTTGTTTCACCATCAATTGCACCATTTACTGTTTCATTCCAAATGGTTGTTGACATTAAATACCATGCACGGAATTTATATCCTGTTTTTGTTGGAGATAATTTTGGATCACTGAAATCAATAGGTTTATTATGTTTAACTGTTATTGTTCCTAACGATTTATAATCATTACCTGAAATTTCATTATCATATAAACCAATAACATAAGACGAATCTTCCCATTTTGCAATTAAATTCAAGTTACTTTCAACAATATGGTTTTCAATATATTGCTCTCCATTTTGATCAAACCATCCAACAAATACTGCACCTTCCTTAGAATAAGTTGGAAGTTTTAAAGGGTCACCTTGATAATATGTTTCAGTTTTTATGCCTTGTCCATTTTGTGGATCAAATGTAACGGTATATTGTGGTGTGTCACCATTCGCTTCAATGTATGAAGATGAAACAGTATCAAAGCTTACACTTGTTTTTGCCCAACTAGCTTGAGCTCCCCAACCATAGAACCAACCATAATAAGCACTATTTTCGCTTGAACCAACTTGACTATAATTAGTAAATCTAAATCCACCCGAGTCACTATTAATATGAGCTTCTGCTTTATATGCAGTCAATTTTACTGTGAAATGGCCCCATCCAGCGAAGTTAGGGTTTTCGGTTTTGACATTAACATAATAATCATAAACCGACAAAGTAGTTAACTCAGGAACATTGTTGTGTAATAAAGTTGATGAGTTTTGTGTTCCACTTACTCGTGAATAATTATATTTTTTGTTACTTGAAAGATTTGTGTCTTTATAAACATTACCACTTTTATAAACAACTTTTCCATCAACAATATGATAATCTCCTTTAAATGTAACACCACTTCCATTTAATCCATCAGTGTTATAATTTTTATAATAATAATTTACACCACTTCTTGTTCTTGCATATAAGCCAACATATCCACGAATAGTATTACTTTCAATTCTTGAATTATTAATTGCAGTACCAGTAATTGCACCAGTACCAGAAGTGTCAAAATTTCTAGAAGCAACATAACCATTGTTGTAAGAATTTTTTATGGTTGTTTTATTTGCATATCCAACAATACCACCAGAATATCCATTTGTGGACATAACTTCACCCAATGTATTGTTAGTTACTTTATTTATTGTTGTAGATGAAGCATTTCCAATAATTCCACCACTTCGTTTTCCAGTGTTTATTAAGCCATTATTTGTTGCGGCAAATGCATTAGTATTAGTTGTATCTTCAACTATAACACTTGTAGCATTACCAATTATTCCACCAACATAAGACCCCTCTAAAACACCATTATTAACCACATTTTTAATAATTTTAGTTTGATTTGCATTACCAATTATTCCACCAACATAAGAATTACCCTTAACAGAGCCAACACGTTCATCTAAAACGTTATTAGATTTATAGTGTATTTCTCCATTAAAATCACTGTTATATGAGTAGTTATAATCATTACCTGTAATACCACCAACATAAGTTTTACTTGTAGATTGATTGGTGAAACTTATGTCACTTATATTATTGCAACCATTAATATAATTATTTCCATTGGTTGAATATGTGTTTCCAACAATTCCACCAACATAAACACTGCTAGCATAAATATTTCCATTAATATCACCCGTATTATTACTTGAAATAATATTAGTATCTTTAATATCAGCAACTAAACCACCAACACCATCTTGTGTGATGTTTGCCTTTATATTAATGCTATTAGAAGAATTTGAAACAACAGAATTCGTTAATGTGTTTGCTATTGTACCAAATTTCTTGCTTACAGTAATTGTGTTATTTGAACTTATATTAACATTGCTTATATTAACAAAGTTACCAATATTAATAAGTAGTCCAGTTTCTTTATTTATTGTTGAAACATTATAATTTAATTTTATTCTTTGCAAATTAACATTTTTAGAACTTTCACCAAATATAGAGCCAAACAATGAATAATCAACTGCATCAGCAGAAACAGAGTTAATTGTTAATGTATGATTGCCACCGTTAACATCATTTCTCCAAGGATAAGCTCCCATACCCATTGGACTTATATCACTAAGCGTTATATTAGAAATAATATTAATTCCACCAGTAACACTACTTACTCCAAAACGTTTCCTATTTAAATCGGTTAAATATTTAAAATGATCTGCATTTGAAACTTCATAGTTACTTCCACTTAATGTTGGAGCACTTCCTTGTGGTAATGTGTTATATGCTAATTTTATTGTTTCAGCATTCGCATCTTCAACATTTTGCCATACTAAACTATCTGCAAAAACACTATCAAATTTAACATATTCTGAACCATCATATGTTATTTTAGTGTTTGTGTTTAAAACTGTGTTAATTGAAGCTAAGTTCATAACACCTTGGTTGAAATAATGATTTAAAGTGTTATTATTTCCAAACAAGAATGATGATGAAGCATTGCTTGAAACATCAATAGCAGAATATGTTTGAGTTAATAATTTGTTTAAATCACTACCATATCCAACAAATTTGCCAAATGTACTACTATCAATATTTTCTAAAACACCGTTAGAATATTTTTGAATTTTTCCTTTATTTAACAAGTTAACTAAATAGGTTGAGTTTGTTGTTGAATTTAAATTTATGTTACCTGCAATGCCACCAACATTGCCTGTTCCACCAATATTTCCTGTGTTAATCGCTTCGTAAATTTTACCACCCTGGTCAACATAACCTGCAATTCCACCAACAGAATTACCTAAGCCAACAACTTCTCCAATATTTGTTACTGCCTCAATTGAGCCAGAGCTTAATTTACCAACAATTCCACCAACATTTTCTTTTCCTTTAATATTGCCAGAATTATCAGGTTTTGAAGTTGTGTTCACACGTACTATATCATCACCAGTATAATCAGTTGTCCAGTTTTCAATGCCATTAATTGAAACATTAACATATTCGGTTACTGTTTCGCTTATTTCATTTCCTAATGTGGCACCAACAATTCCACCAACGTTATCACTTGTTGAAGTGATGTTGCCTGTGTTAATTGATTTTGTAATGTTTAATGAAACGTTTGAACCATAAACCAAACCAATAATGCCACCTGCATTATTTCTAGAAACAGAAATGTTGCCATTATTAGTTAAATTATCAAAATCTCTTGACATTGTTAAATAAGCTGTTCCAACAATTCCACCAACACCAGTTTGATCATCATCGTTAGTAAGCAAGGTACTTGCTATGTTTGCATTGTTTACTATGTTTTCAATTTCTGTGTTTTCTGCAAAACCAACAACGCCACCAACAGAACCTCTTCCAACAATTTTTGAATTGTCTAAATCATCTCCAATTGTTCCTACACCTGTTGAGCTTATAATTTTTGCATTTGAAGTATAACCAAACAATCCAATATTTTTAGAATCTACGCAACTAACGCCAATAACTGAATTACTATCTTTGATATATGTTCCAGAAGTAATGATGTTAGTTATTTTATGTCCGTTGAAATCAAATGTTCCTCTAAATGAATTTGAACTGTTATATCCAATTGGCGACCAGATATAATCTTTCAAATTAATGTCTGCTGTTAAAACTATTGTTTCATATTGGAATGTTTTTACACCAGTGTTAACTTGTTCTGCAATCCAAGCTAATTGCTCAGGTTTGTTAATAGAATAAGTTGAACCAGAAATCACCATTCCATCATCATTAGATCTTGATACCCAATATGAAACTTTTGCATTTAGCACTGGATAATTATTGTTTTGACCAAACATTCTTGTCCATGCAGCACCCCAGGTGAAGTTTGGAATAGCTTCATTTATTAGGAAGTTTTCATCTATTTTATTATTAGAATTCATTGATGTTGTATCAAGGAAATTAATTGCATACATAGATTTTCTTGCAGTTTCATTGTTGTTAAAATCGGTACCATTTAAATTTAATGGACTATTGCCAAAGAATCTATGTAGTGTTTCAACAGAATCAGTGTTTTGACAAGCATTTAAATCGGCACTGGTTGAATGTTGATCAATTCTTTTAAACTCGCCCGACTTCGTTAAACGGAAATCACCAATGTTTCCTGCAAAATACATTTCAGAAATTAATCCATTTGTTTCAGAACTTGTTAACTGATTGCTTGCGTTAACACTTGCATTATTACCAAAATTGATAATTGCACTTGCAATGTTATCATCTCCGTTTGAAGCAATAACATATGAATTTACATAAGCATATTGCATTGTTGGTAATTTAAATTCAACTTTATCGTTTGCATTTAATCCAGAAGCATTTAAAATGTCACCAACAATTCCACTTGCTCTGTTTGTTGCAAAAACATTTGCATTTTCTGTTCCAACTTTCATAATTAAGTTTGCACTTGTGGTTAATACCACACGTCCAGCTAATGCACCAGACAAAGCAAACCCACCATTTTTTGAAACACTTATAAAGTTACTATCTTTAATTAAAACATTGTTTGCAAAAGTGTTTTGATTTGTTGCATAAACAGTTCCAAATAATCCAGCATTTTTATTTTCTTCAATAACTGTTACACCACTTATGCTAAATCCTGCACCTTC
Source organism: uncultured Clostridia bacterium (assembly GCA_944376785.1). Classification (GTDB taxonomy): domain Bacteria; phylum Bacillota; class Clostridia; order Christensenellales; family UBA1242; genus UBA6345. The sequence continues at coordinate 16,879 of CALWDV010000001.1, forward strand.
AATGTTTCCTTTAAACATTGCGTTAATTTTATTTCCAATTTCAAAACCTTCGTTAATAGCAGTTTTTAAATTGTCGAATCCGTTTCCAATTGGAGTCCATAATTTACCAGATAAATCAATGTTTTTGTTTAGCTTAATAGTTTTTCCTTCAAAATTAATTATTTTTAAAGTTGTTGTTTTAACAATTCCAAACTTAAATTCTGTTTTAGTAATGCTTAAAGTTCCGTCATCGTTTGAAACAGAAGTCATAATGTTTTCATTGAATTTTGCATTATTAAATGAAGCATAGTCAACAACTAAATTTTCTTGATATCCATAACTATTTGCACTAGCAACATTTGCGAAATCTTCATTTGAATTAATTTCAATTATTGATTTATTTTTATAGTTATTTACTAATGTATTAAATTCATTTTGATTTAATGCTTTTGCCCAATAGTAACCATTATCGCCAGATATGATTTCACTGTTAAAATTAAATCCACCTTTTGCCCCATTAGTTTCTTTTAATTCGTAACGAAGCATTGGAGCACCATAGTTAAGATTTGAGTTTGATGAACTTATTAAAATCCAATCATCAACAAAATTAAATCCGTTAATATTTGTTAAGTCACTTTGAACTTCGCTAGTGTTAAATTTAACATCAGTATTTACTGTGTTATTTAACTCATAAACACTTGAAGTTCCTAAGCCATCATAATAAGTTCCTTTTGTTAATGTGCCAGAAGTTGAGCCTTCCGTAACATTTTCAGTTGTTATTATGTATGATGTTTTAATTTTTCCAGAATTTGTTTTAGCAAATTCAAACAAGTTGTTTGTGTTTTTAATAACAGTTCTATAAATTGCACCATTATTAGCATTAGCAATATATGCTTTATTTGAAGAACTTAAACCACTAAATGCTAAGTTTGCAACAACGGAATCAATTGCACCATTGTTATTATTTGCAACATATTTTAAATTGTTTGTTCCATTAAATCCATTTAAACCATTAAATGTTACTTCATAAACAACACCATAGTTGTTGTTAACCAAGCCATTTTTAATTGAGCTATTAACAATCATACCATAGTTATTATTAACTATCGCACTTGTTTTATTAGCTGTTATGAATAAACCATAAACCAAACTATATCTATCTAAATTATTAATTTCAAACGATGTGTTTGTTATTGCATTTTGATTTTGATAATAAATTGTTTGATTTACACCACTAAATGAAGATGTAACATTTGTGTCTGTGATTATGTAACTTGCATTATCTTCATCTAACGCATAATTTGTTGAAGGGCTAAGTTTTGTTCCACTTCCAACAACATATGATACAGAATTTCCTGCAACACTATTTTCTAGGTTTAAAGTGTCAACTGTACCATCTGTGCCAATAGCGTTAGTAGATGTTTGAATCCAAGTTAAAATTGGATATTTATTATTTACACCATACCATACTTGGTCACTGTTAAATCCTAATGTGGTTTTATCGGTAAATATTCCATTTGAATCGCCACAATTATAAAGCATTTCGTTAACAGTTAAACCATTCATATAGTCATTACTGAAAGGCACGAACTCTTTATTATAGTAGTTGTTATTAAATGTTAAGTTAGAAACTGTTTCAATATTGCTTAATGTTACATTACTTGCAACAATATCAAAACCACCTAAGAAGCCACCTTTGTTTACTCTTTCATTATATAATGCATCATAATAAACATTATTAGAATTCATTTCGCTATTATAAATATATTTACCAATAGTATAGTTGCTTCTTAATGTTAATGAAGAATTGTTGTTATTATATGAAATTGAACCAACAAACAAACCAGCTTTTTGAGAATCAACATCATCTTCAAACATACTAGTTAATTCCAAATCTGTTGTTGCAATGTTGTTTGTTATTTCCACTTTATTTGAAATGGTACCATTTAAAATTTGTGATGAAATATCAATTTTTCCAATAAATCCACCAACACTTGCTGTACCATTCATAGCATTCTTCTTAACAGAAACATTTCCAGTTGAAACACTTTGATCAATGCTTCCACTATAAACAACACCTGCAAATCCACCAACATATAATGGTTCATTAAATGTTAAAGTTGATGTTGGTTTAACAATTACATTAGTTTGTGAAATAACTTTTTTAATTTGACCAAAACCATTTAAGGTTTGTGCCATTACTACTTCACCAAAAGCACCACCAGCATTAACAATGTTATTGTTTGAAACATTGTTATTGTTTGAAACATTGTTTTTGCAATCATCAATGGTTAATGTTCCTAAACTAATTAAGTTTGAAATTAATTGACCATTTGAAATTTTACCAATTAATCCACCAGCTTTTAGCACAGATTCTGTACCTGATAACACAACATTTAAGTTTGTGTTTGCATTAACATTAACAACATTTGCATTATTAGCATAACCAACTGCACCACCAACATTAACGTTGTTTGCATTTGTATTGGCAACATTATGGTTAATTTTATTAGTGTTTTTAACATTAATGTTTGCTTTTAATTCTTGATTATTACCAATTAATGTTTGAGAAATTTCATAACTTGTGTAAACCACAGAAGTTGTTTCTTGATTTAATGTTGAACCAACAACATAACCAATTGCACCACCATAGTTTACCATTCCATCAAAGCCATTTACATTAACTGTGTTAGCTTCACTTCTTCCATAAATATAGTTTCTACTATATTTATTGTCAACACTTATATCTTCTGTTAATAATGTTGCAACAGATTTACCAATTGCATTACCAATGTTAATTTCAGCAATTTTAGTTTGTGTGCCAAAATTTAAATCAGCATTAATTTTTGCATTAATATTAACATTTGTAATTCTTGCTTGTGAACTTGTTTCATCATTGCTTCTACCAATTAAACCACCAATATCAAAACTTCTGTTTAAATCACTTCCAAGTTTATCATCAGTTGGAATTATTGATGTTGAATTATTAAATGTTAATGAAGCATCAACCACAGAGTTTGTAATCATTGGTTCTTCAACCGTTAAACTTGTCATCATTCCAACAAGTCCACCAAATGCCAATGTTTTATTAACATCATTTTCAAGTTTAGAAATATCACCAATTTTATTAATGTTAATTAAAACTTTATCATTTCTATCTGATAAATCTTTACTTACCACACCATTTTTAAATTGTAAATCATAAGTTCCACAATCTTTTATTGTGCCCAAAGCAGAAAAACCAACAAGTCCACCCACTGTTCCTGCACCAGATGTTGTTATGGTTGCACCATTAGTTATGTTGCTATTGGTTGCATTAATATAGCCAGTTACAATATTAACATTTTCAATTTTAGTGCTCATTGTTGCATAACCAACTAATGAACCAATAAACAATGCACCTTGTTCAGTTTCATCAATGTCAATGTTAACATTTGATAAATTAAAGTTTTTAAATTCTGCTTCTGATGCATAACCAACTAAGCCAACATATGTGCTTAACGCATTGTTAATTGTTAAATTATAAATTGTGTATTGATTGTCACCATTAGAATGCAAACTTCCTTTAAATGGAATTGCTCTGGTTCCAACAGCTTCCCAAGGAATAACTCTTTGTTGTTCGTCCTTATTTTCTGCCAAGTCAATGTCGTTCATTAAAATAAACTCAGCATTAGTATAAGTTGACATTAATTTTAAATCTTCATAAGTTCTAACTTCAATTCTTGTTTTTTCAGGTTTTGCTTCAAGATATGGGAAAACTGTGTTTTGATCGGCAGCAGTTTCTTTTCTAACACCTGTCCAACGATTTACATTCCATGTGTCAAACACTGGACTTCTGTAAATATCACTAGAAGAAGCAACTGTTTGATTATTAACAAATTTGTCACCCATACTTACTGCTTCTGTTGAAATAACATCTAATGTTGTAATAATTTCTTTAAGTGTTCTTGAAGATCCAATATTTTGCAATCTGCTATATTGATAGTAAACTTTTGCTGCTTCATCTGGGTTGGTTGTTGTTGAACCATCTTCCTTAATATATTGACCCTGATTGTTTTTCTTTGCTTCTTCAACATAACCAGAAAGCCCTGTTGGTTTGTACATTAATGTTGTAGTACTTTCGAATGTATCACCAGTGCTGTTTGTTGTGTTAGTAAATCTAACATCATCAACAATATATCTTTGATTTGTTGTGTATAAGAAATTACTGTTGAATGCACCAATTTCAGGCATTACTTCATAAAGTTTTTTAAATTCGTTATAGTCGGTTTCATTCATATTTAATTGTTCTTTTGTTGGAACAAGTAAATTTGAAACTGTAATTTTAGGTTGAACAAAGAAGTTTGTTTCACCTTTTCTTCTTTCATTTAATAGTCCAGAAGAACTTAAAGTGTTTGAAAGAGTTAATGCATTTCCTGTTTCACCAGTAACAACAACACCAATCATTGCACCAATGCTTAAATTATTGTTTGCATTGTATGTTAAAATTCTGTCAGTTTCTAAATCTTCACTACGCCAAACGTTAGCTGCAACAACACCAACAAAATTTGTTGTTCTGCTTTCTATGTTTGACATATTAGATTTTGTTGGTTCAATGTATATGTAACTTCCAAAAATATCATTTTTAAATTCGGTTACATTTGATGTTTCCATAAATGGATTAACTGTTTGTAATCCAACAAAGCCACCAGAAGCTTTAAATCCTGATACTGAACCAGTGGTATAGCAGAAATTATATTGTCCACCAACACTTAATCCAACAAAGCCACCAGCATACATACTATCTAAGTTAATAACATTAATTTTTGAATAAGAATTTTTAACAACACCACCATTGTTAAAGCCAATTACACCACCAATATAGTGAGCATTTCCTTTAAACAAACCATTATAGTTTAAGTTGCTATTATTAACAGTTGGGTTTGTTGCTGATGTGCTAACAGCTGTTTTATAAGATTCATCAATTTGTTTTTGAAGAGTTGAAGAATGTTCAATGTAACTTCTATCAATTTCTCCACGGTTTTCACCAACTAGTCCACCTGTTATTCTGCTTCCAATAAGTTCTGGTGTTGCACGCTCTTCAACAATAAATGTTAAATCACTAGCTGTTGATTCATCACCATTTAATCCAAAAATACCACCAACAATTTCACCAATTAATGAAACACTGCCTTGAATTGTTAGTTTTCTTGCTTTTGAGTTGAACAATGATAATGGATTAATATTTTCGTCTTCATCACGTTCATCAACATCAAAAATTCCTGCAATACCACCAACATATGAAACAGTTTCTGCATTATTGGTTAGGTCACCAATAACTTCTTTGTTATAAATGTCAAATGTTCCATAAACAGAAGGTAATTGATTTGAATAGTTTGCACTAAATATGTTTGAATTTTTAAAGTATGCGCTTTTTGCACTAACATTACTTGTTATATTAACAATTTCACTATCGCCACTAATTATTCCAGCAAGTCCACCAACAATGTTCTTACCTTGAATTACTTCATCACCAGTTATGTTAACGTTAAATACGTTAGCATTTTCAATAGAACCAGCTAATGCTCCAACATAAGTTACTTTGCTACCTCTAACTTCTGAAACATTAATGTTTAAATTCCTTACAACACCACGTTGTGAATTTTCTTTATCAAGTGGTTGAGTAATAATTCTACCAAACAAACCTAAGTGTGTTATGGTTTTACCGGTTTCAGGGTTTTCAAAATCTGTGTCTGAAACAAGTCGAAGTTCGTTAATGGTCATACCATTACCATCTAAGTCACCATAATAATCCATATTATAGGTTTGAGCAGTTAAATCTGTTTTATTAAATGCAATATCAGAAATAAATCTAATTGCAAAGTTTCTATCTTTTGCATCAACAGTTGCATCATAATTTAAGTAGTTATTAAAGTTTTCTGCCGATTTTATTAAAAGTGGGTTGTGAACACTTTCGCCAATAGTGTCAGAAATGTAGTTATAACTATTTTCCTCAGATTCATCTGTACCTGTCCAAACACGAATTGATGTTGTTTTTAAGTTTGCAGCAACAAGTTCTGGACGAGAAGAAACATAATAAGTATCTTTAAAGTGAGATTTATATAATATTTGAGATTCTGCATTTGGAATAAACCAAACACTTCTTGTAATGCTTTCTTCACTGCTTAATTCAAAATCAGTGTTAAATGCATAACCTTGGAAAGTGTTATATTCGCCAAATTGTGAAGCTCCCAAAGATGTTGCAGGTTCATTTTCATCCAAGAATTCTTCTGCATATGTAATTTCAGCAGTAACTGCATTTTCATCTGAACCAATTTTTAAGTAATGGCAATCTTCAATTCCTTCTGGATTTGCATTGTTATATTCATAATTTGATGATCTACCAACAAAAGGACTTGATGCCATACTATTAACTTTAACACTACTTAATGAATAACAAGAACTAATTGTTCCATGTTCCTTATTATTATAAACAAATCCACTAGTTTGCATTGAACTGTTTACCATAATGTTTGAATAGCTGTTTGAAACAATAGAATCGTTTTCATAAACAAAACCACTTGCACGAGTTTTTGAACTAATTATTGAGTTCATTGCTCTTAAAGTTGCAACAGATGTTTTATAACCTTCTAAGTTAACACCATTGTTAATATAATTGTAACCAGCAAAATCCTTTTTAGCATCTGCGTTTAGTCCAGTTTTATCTGCATAAGGATAATTTGATGTTCCATTGTTTGGATTTGAGAAGTTTATTCCCTCACCCAATCTACCTTGAACATAAGAATATTGAATTGCTGCATTTGTACCTGAGTTGAAAACAACAAATCCACCAGTTGCTGCTTCGGCATAGTTTTCTGCAACACGGTTAATAACATTTGCACCTTTAAAATATGATGTGCTAATTTTACCACTGTTGTTTGCAACAAAACCTGCAACATATCCAACACCATTAATGGTAATATTTTCAACACTTGAATTTGTAATATAACCTAAAACGTCGGTACCTCTATCAAGGTTAACACCAACAAGCCCTGCCATGTAATGAGTTTGAACATCAACAGTTGTTGTGGTTTCAATTCTAACAACTGACAAATCACGACGTGTGGTGTTTTCTTTTGCAATAATTTGCAAATCTCCATTCAAATCTAAAACTGGTTGTTGTTGATCATCTTTTACATAATCTTTGTTTGGATAGAATCTTGAAAAATTATCAATTATAAATTTATTTTTATCAAATTCCCAAACACCATTAACAACCTTATAATAACCACTATATAATGGGTCATTTGGATAAGCAGATGCAAAGGTTAATTCACGTTCTAGTTTTAACTCACCAGCATCTTCAACAACTTGAACATTTGTGATAATGCCTTCATTTTCACCAGCTAAAATTCCAAAATTGATGTTTTCATATGCTCTTGCATCAACAACTAAATCTGCATTTGTATTTGATTCACTTGCAGTTTCAATGCTGTTAGCCCAATTTTTAGGAACAATTTCAATAATTAAATTCTTAATTGTTGTTCCGCTATTAATTTTATCAAACAAACCAATGTTTTTGTTTGGAATTAATTCTTGACCATCAACATAAGCATCAAGTGCAAAACTTTCAATGGTTATAACATATCCGTTTCCATCTAAACTGTTAATTTTTAAATCATCTCTAAATGGAACCCAATCGGTTAAAACTAAGTCGTTAACTAAAATGTAATCAACACCATCTTCCATCTTCATAAAATCTGTAACATTTTCAATAGGGTCTGGTTTTTCTTCATCTCTTACACGATAGAAACCAAAGCCAAATTCAAATGTTTTTTCATACTTATATGCTGTTACATTTTCATATTTTTCTTTGTTTTCGCCAACTAATGCAACAATGCCGTTATCTGTGTAAATATAATTAACAAGTGCTGCTAATGTGTCACCACTATCGAATTTTGTGTTTTGAACAGAATAAACTAATGCGTTGTTAAATTCTTCTTCTGACTTACTTCCAATAATGAATGTTTTTGAAGAGTTGTAACCCAAACTTAATGTTCCATATCTTCTTTCATCTGATTGGTCATATGTTTTGTTAACACTTCTCCAAACCTCAATTTCTCCTTCATAGTAACTTGAAAATTCTTTTTCAAGTTGTGTTATTTTTTCTTTAACCAAAGTTGAAATTGAAGGGTTATAAGTTGCTTTGGAAATTCTAACAATTAAAGAATATGGTTGATTAAACATTCCAACAAAACTTCCATTTTCAACCTTATCAACAGAAATTTCATTAATTACAAAATCTGTAACTTTTAAGGTTAATGAATCTGTGTGAGTTATTGTTTCTCCATTAATTTGTTTTGTTACCGTTCCAACAATTTTAATATATCTGCTTGTTGGCAAATTAACGTTTGTTGTTATGCTATAACTTCCATTTGATTGTTTAATGTTGAAATCGCTACCAATTCCACCTAAACGAACTTCCATTCCGTTTGTGTTTATTCTATAAATGTAACTTTCACTAAAATCAATGCTACCTTCAACGCCATTTAGTGTTGCTGTGAAAGATTGTTCTGTTCCACGTGCAATAGGTGCTTCTTTATCGCCATTAATTGAAAGTTGCAATGATGGAGGAGTTTGAACATCTAATGTTATTGATGCAGTTTTAACTACTTCACCATTTTTATATGCTCTTAAAGTAAGTGTGAATGAGTTTGCCTCTGTAACAAAACTATTAACTAATGTGCGAATATAAATGTTTCCATCATATCCTGTAACACCATCTTGTGTTTTGTAAGAATTTTTAACTAGTTTTATTCCACTTGTTATTTGATTGTTTGAAACAATTAAAGTTTCATATTTACCTGTGTATAAAACTCCACTTTCTGTTTCTTCAATGTTTGCCAACATTTGTTCAAATAGAACAATATCGTTTCCACTTCCAGTTGAAACAATTTCTAAATCATCAAAATAAGCAAAATATGGAGAAATATAAACTTTTAAAATTCCAACATTACCTGGAATTAAATTATCATAAGCAATTTCACTTAAATTAACTTCGGTAATTTTGTTTCCATTACTATCTGTTTTTGTGGTTGTTTCACTGTTTGGATAATGTTTTAATTTAATATCAACAATGTCTTGTGGAATTAATGTTACTGGCAATGTTGCCATCATATTTAAATCAGCAATACTTGTTACTGAATTTGTAACAAACCCAAAATCATCATAATTAATTTCAGGTGCATTTTCTTTAACAGTAAAGAACTTAAATGTTCTTGTAAATTCTTCGTTCACATTTAATTTGTTTTCATCTTTAACAATTAAACCAAAATTGTATGTTATGTAGTTTTTATTATTGATTTCTTGTGGTATTGGATTGTTAACTAATAATGTTAAGTTGCCAATTTGGATTTCAGATTTGTATAAATTAATTATATTGCTTACACTAATTATTTTTTCTGTTCCAAATTCGTTTGAATAAACAACAAACAATTCTTCACTATCTTTATCAGTTTCAATTTCAATGTTAAATGTTGGAGTTCCATTAACTGGGAATGTAACACTATTTGTGCTTTGTGTTATTTTCCAACTTGATTTTGTTACTTTAACATCAAATTTTGAAATTAATTTACTAATTAAATTAATATAATCACTTTCTGTTACAACATCAACATTAGCACTTAAATCTGGAATTTCAAAACCACCAATAATTTTAATGTTGCTTGTTACAACGTCTTGTCCACCACTTTGTTGAGTAATTGAATATGATTTGTTTAGTTCAATTTCAGAATCTTTTCCACCTTGATTTAATAACAAAACTTTTTCGTTATTAGATACAATGTATGGCACTGCAAATAAGGAAGCAGTGGATTCTTCTAAACCAACAAAATCGGCTGAGTTACCATATGGAACATCAATATAATAAACATATTCGCCATCTTTAAACTCTTCTGTGAAAGTTTGATTATTAATTGTAATGTTGAATGGATTATTATTGTCGGCAGTAGCTTCAATTCTTTGTGTGTGATAAATTGAATGATATGGTTTATAATCTTTTGTTTTTGTTGATAAGTAATAATATCTAACACCACTATTAGCATTTTGTTCTAATTCAAATTCTTTATTTATTGTTGAACCACTAACAAAATTATATGTAGCATCTAACATTGAATTAATTGGAAGAGTGATTGGGTTTTCATTAGAACTTTTACTAATGTTTATTACTGATCCATATTCAATTGATTTTTTGTTGCCTTGTGAGAAATAGGTTAAATCTAAACGTTGAGTTGCATTAACAACATTAACTTTAATAGATTTTTGTAGTGTTGTGTTATATGCTGAACTAATTGTTATAGTAGCACTACCTGTGCCCTTTGCAACAAATTTGATGTTATTATTTTCATCAAATTCAACAGAAACCACGTTACTATTAGAACTTGAAATTTTAAAACTATTTGCACCAATAAATGTTGGTTCAGTGGTTAAATTTAATAGTTCACTTATTGAATATGTGTTTAAAGCTTTAATTTCGTTAGATAATGTGCTTGTTAAATTTGCAACTCTTTCATCTGATAAATTTGCATTATTGTTACCAAAATTAATTTGAGTTCCGTTAGGCACATAATTTGTGTCACTTAAAGAATAGAAATAAATTACACTAGAAGCATTTTCACCAATTCCAGAAATAAATGTGTCAACATAGTTTTGTTTGTTTTCAACAAATAAATTGGTTGGTGGGAAGTTTGCAAGTAAACTTACTTTATATGATTTATCACCAGTTAATTCTAATTTGTTTTCACTTAGTAACACAGGTAAACCATTATTTACTTGATAGTTAAAATACCAATATGTGTTTAATTCAGCATTTTTAAATTCTTCCATTGATGTGGTGTAATCATTACCAGTGTCGGAATCTAGTAAACCATCAGAGTTTGAATCTAGTTTAATTCCGTAATCATCAACTTCTTTTTCAACGCCATAAGCTTTGGTTTGCAATTTTAATGTGTTTAAATCACTTGTTGTGGCATCGTTTGTAACAATAACAGAAATTTCTTCTATTGTTTTTTCTGTCATCAAACCATCAAAATTGCTACGCATTAATGTTTCCTGATTAACTTTTAAGATGTCTGTGTTAACTGTTAAATAATTAACACCATCAAATTCTTTAATTTTAAACACGCCATCATTGTCATAGTATTTATAGGTTATGTTAATGTCTTTTCTTCCTTCGCCAACAAATCCAACAGATTTGTTATTATCGGTAACAGAATTTTCACCAACAATATAAGAACCATTTAAATCAACAGCTTGATAATAGCTGTGAGAAATGTTGTTAAATGTTGACAAAATGTTATTATAAACAAAATCTGAATTACTATAATTTGTGGTGTAAGTTTTAATTTGTGATGCTAAATATTTATATAGTGCATTATTTGAACTATTTTCATATTCACCATAATAAGCAAATGTTGTTGAAGCATTTAATGCATCACCAACTAAACCACCAGTTGCACTTGTTGCATTGTTTGAATTTGCTGTTACACGATTATATAAAACACCAACATAACTGCTATTTGAAATTTGTGTTATGCCATCTGCTTTACCAACTAATCCACCAATACCTGACAAGTGACCTTGAATGCTTGCAAAAACTTGGTTTGCATTTAAAACACCATTGGTTAACTTACCAACTAAACCACCAGCAAAATTTCTGTTGTTATTAGAAATTTCTTCTATGTGTGAATTAGCAAGCAAGATATTACCATAATATCCACGACCAGTTTCAAGAGTAATGAAAGGGTCAACTATTGATTTTTCTGCATCATTATTATAATTATAAACTGTGTTAAATTGAATTGGATTATAGTTTTCAACATTTATTACAGATGTTACAGGGGTTCCTGTGTAGTTAAATGTGTAGAATTGTGTTGTGTCACTAGTTGACATCAAACCAATATATTCACCAATTAAACCACCAACATTGTTAAATCCTAAAATTGCAGTGTTATATAATTTAACTTTATCATTTAAATATAAGAACTCAACGCTATTATTGTTAACAACGTTACTTCCATATGAACTTAAACCTTTTGCAATTTGTGTTGAACTATATTTGTTATAGTAATGTTTTGAAACATTTTCATTTTCCATATTAACATTTCTAAACACGTTATATTCAACATCACTGCTTCCAGTTAATAAATTGTTTTTAGAAATTTTTTGAATGTAGTATGTATCAGGTAAAACATTATCACCTGTTTCATCGTAAACGCTTCTAATAAAATCTTTTGCATTATCATCAGCATCGTTTCCAGTGAAATATTGTGTTGCAACTAAGTTCACAAATTCATCATAAGTTAAAGTTATGCTTTCAAAACTTTCAACCAAAATTTGGAAATCAGAGTTAAAAGCAATTGAGTTTTCCATTGTGAAACCTTGTTCATCAACAGCAGCTTTACCATTAACAAAACTATATACATTTGAAGAAACAGTGTTTGTTAAAGTTACAATTGCACTTTCGGTTTTTCCAACAATTCCACCAATGTTGTTATGTCCACGAAGAAGTGGGAAAGATTTTGTGTTTTGAATTGTTCCAACATTATGTCCAACAACACCACCAATGTTTGACATATAGTTGTCACTTCTGTCATAAACACCAAAAATACTTGCTTTTACTTCTAAATTTTCAACAATTCCGTTATTAAATCCAACTGCACCACCAAATGAAGAATTTTGGTTGAAAATTTGTTTGTCGCTTGGCAAGTGTGCGTTAATTGAAACAAACACATCTGCACTATCGCTACCAAAACTTAATTCGCTAGAATCAGTTTTTGTAATTACTGCACGATTGTTAAATCCTGCAATACCACCAACATAAGCAATATTGTGAAGTTGTGCATGAACATTAATTTGAGCTGAAACATTAGCATTAACTACTTGTTCATATCTGCTTTCTTCTGGGTCGTTTGGATTATTTGTTTTTAAATTTAATTCATCAAACGTGTTATTTGAAGTGTTTTTGTTACCTTTTGCACTAATTTCTTCAACATTTTGAACTGTTGAATCTGTGTTTAAGTTTGCATTATTTAAAAATCCAATTAGTCCACCAACAAAATAATAAGATTGTTCACTAGAATCTGTTTGTGATGTTATATAAATTCCACTATCTGGTATTTCAGCAGTGTTTATTGATTGATAATATGTTCCGTTAAATGATTGAACACCACTTAAATCGTTAACTGTAACATTAATAATTTGACCTTCTGCATAACCAGCAAGAGCACCTGCAAAGAAGTTTCCAGTAACATCATTTAATTCTGTTTTTATTAAGAAATTGTTTATTATTAAATCAGAAATAACAGAATTAGCACCTAAATAAGCAAATAAACCTTGATATTTCAAGTCACTATCAACAATTTTCATTCCACTTATTGTGTAATAAGATGTTGCTAAAACTTGCCCATTAAATTTAATTTCTTGTTTTCCTGACAATGTTCCGTTAAATTGTAAAATATTATTATTAATATAACCAATAGGTGTCCAATTAGATAATGTAATATTGTTAATTAAAACATAATTTGCATTTAATGCAGAGTTAATTCTTTGCAAATCACTTGCATCTGAAACTTCAAAAGGACTTTGTATTGAACCATCTAGCACTCTAATTTTAATTTCTTTATATGAACCAATGCTTCCATCAGCACCCACACTATCTAATGCATAAATGGTTAAAATAACATCTTCATTTCCAACAATTTTTGTTAAGATTTGAACTGTTATTTTTTTGGTTACGTTGTTAATTGAAACCCTAACTGCACTATTATTAATTTTATAACCTAAATCTTTGTAAAGTGCAGTTGTTGGATAAACAGAGAATGAAATTTCGCGTGTGCAGTTTTCTGTGTTTGTATATATGCTACCATCATAACCTAAATCACGTTCATCATAAACAATTTCGTAATATTGTGTTCCGTTTAAATTATGAGTTTGAACATTTTCAAAAACAAAATTTTCAACTTTTTCTGCTTTATAAACAATAAATCTAACACTTTCAGTTTTTGGAGATTTTATTGTTGTTCCGTATTCATTTTTATATTCTTGTTGAACTCTTGCAATTATGGTAAATGTTAAACTATTAACACTACCACCAGAAATTTCACAACTAACTGTTGCACGTTTAAAGTTTGTTTTAGAAGTTGTTAAAGTAACAATGTTAAATCCTGCATAGAATGTGTATGTTACTTCATCACCATTAACTGATGGTGAAACAGTAATTTCTGTTCCATTATACTCACAAATCCATTCAATATCTCCATAAGCTAGTGATGCATTGCTTGGTGAAGATGTTAAAATTATTTCATGAGTTCCATAAGTTGCAATTTGATTTGCACTTAAAGTGTTTTTATCATATAACACAACTTCTTTTGTTGTTGTTGAAAGTTTATCAAGTGGAACAGTTACTTCAACAATAAAATCAAAGTAAATGGTTTTTTCTTGGTTTCCCAATTCGTCAAAGCCAGTTATTTGAATTGTTACTTGGGAACTACCACCCATATTTTGTGTTTGAATTTTATAATTTGGTTTAATTTGAACAACACTAGTTGTTGTTGAATTTGCATTATAAATTAAACCAGTACCATTTAAAGATGTGTAATTTTTATTGTTAATTGTAAAGTTAATTGAAATATTTAAACCATTAGAAACTTTTAATGTTGATAAATTGCCACCCTTGTTATCTGTTGCATTAACTTTTAGTCCAGCAACAGTTATATATGAATTTTCAGTTTGCAAACTTTCAAATAAAATTATTTTAAAAGTTACTTGACTTCCATTTTCAGCAATAACATTAATGTAACATTCACCAATAACACCTTTTGGACTTAATGCAATTTGTGCTTGTGTTTGTGTTACTGTTACCAAAGCCCCTGCATCACTAACATCATTTTTAACAAGTTCAACTTTTAATAAATTATAGTTGTATGAAGTAGGTAATCCATTAATTTCAAGTCGGGTTAAAACATCAGGTTTGGTTATGTCAATGTTAACTTCATTTTTTGTTGTACTTAAAACAATTTCTTCTGTTTCAATAACAATTGATACGTTTGTGAAAACTTCGTTATATGTATCACTAATAACACTTAAAATAATTTCTTCTGCTGGTTTTGTTTCAAATGAATGAGTTAAATAATAAACATTTCCAGCTGAAATTGGTGTGTTAAAAGGAATTGGATTTTTATAAGCATCAAACAATGCAATTTTATCGTCGCCAGTGTTTAATGATAAAATAACTTCTTGATTATTCATAACACCGGTTTCGTTGCTAACAACAATTTTAATTGGTGTTCCAAACAAATTTGTGCCATCATAATTTGCAAAAAGTTTAATTTGATTTAACGCAGTGTTATCACTACCATTGGTAACCTCAACTTTTGTTGGGAAAGCTTCAACATTTATGTTTAAAACAATTTTTTGAATGAATGGTTCATAATCTGGAAATTCGGCATGTTTAATAACAAATTCAATTTTGCTTTTTCCATTACCTATTGCATTAATTGTGAAAGTGTTTTGACTATTTGGAGTTTTATCAATTGAAACAACTCGGTTAATTTCACCATTGTTATCAATAATTGAGCCATCTTCTTTTAACCCCGTTACATCCACAACATAGTTGTATGTTAAATTTGGGTCATTATCAAAATTAAAATAAATTGTTTTTGAAAATAAATTTCCTGTGTTTGTGGCAAGAGTTAAATTATATTCGCCACTACTATTTTTTTTTAAGGTAATGTCATCTTTAAAATTGTCAGGTGTGTTGTTATTGTTTTTAGGAACAATTTTATCAACTGGCACCAAACTAACAACTTTAACATCAACATTTTCTGAAACAATTTCGTTGTTATATGTTGACCTTGCTCTCATTTTAAATTCTGTAATATTCAAATCGTTTGGAACGGTTAAGAAATTACCTTCGGTTACAATTCTAATTAATTGAGCATCTGATGGGTTAGGATTAGATAATTCAAGTTTGATTCCATTTTGAGCAGTGCCTTCTGGGTTAAAGGTTAAAAATTTTGAAATATCAGTTCTTTCACCTTTAACAACTGGAATTACACTTGAATTAAATTTGATTGATGAAATTGGTTTTACCACTCTAACAGTTATTTGTTCTGTTAAATTACCTTCCAAAGTTTTAACTGTTATGGTTACTGGACCACCCTGTTGTTTTGCTTCAAAAACACCAATGCTTTTTCCATCTTTAACTGTTGGATTTCCATTAACAACAGAAATAAAATCGTTAATAGGAACACTAAAAGTTACTGCACCATCATACCCTTTTGGCAAATTGGAAACTTGTGCAGTAATAGAAAACAAATTGTTCTCTGGTCTTTCGTCAAGAACAATTTCAATGTTGTTTTGATTAACTTCTAATTTCATGTTTTTATACTTATCATCGTTACAACCATAAAACATAATTAAGGCTGTGAACAAAATTAAAGTAAAAGCAAAAAATTTCTTTCTTATGTAACCCATTTTTTCATCCTCAAATTTATTATTAGTTTTTGAAAAAAAACAAATTTTATAACGTTATATATATTTATTATATTATATAATATATTACGGCTTAACATTAGTATAATTTTTATTAAAATATTAGTCAAATAAATATAGCATATGTTAAAAAAATGGATGAAAAATTTAGCATATTTTTTATTGATTTTGTTGTGTTTAAAAAACAATTTTTTGTTTTAAATTTTAATAAGTTTGAAAAATATTTTACATTAAAAAATTGGTCACTAAAACAAAAAAAGTGCGCTTAAAAACGCACTTTTTTTATTTTATAAATCCTGCATCTGGATTGTCAGAATAGAATTTAACATTTGACCAAGCATTCCAAACTATTGGTTTAAACCAACCTTCACGAGCATAGAAGGTGTGATATCCAAAGTTTTTTTCTTCAACCAATGTGCCCTTATCAACCCATGTCATACCAGGATATGAATAATCTTTAAGATTTAAATATTTATATGATTCCACATAATATCCTAATTTAACATATTCTTCGTATTTATTTTTTAAATATGTTAAAACTTCTTTCTTTTCATTATTTGCCTGACTTGTCAAAGTTTCTAAATAATATATTCTATTATAATAACTATATCCACCACCAGAACCATCTAATACAAAATTTTCAAATTCATCAGAATATTTTTTATAATTATTGCTTCCATAATAGAATGTTGTACCTGACAAACTAGAATTAATATTAAATGTTCTTGTTCCAACATTTACAGTCCTATTTAATGTTGCATTGTTTGTTCCTGCTGCGGCAAAATCTTTAACATGAATTCCGTAGTTTCTATATGTGTCATAAATGTTTAAAATTTGTGAATTTAAAACGTTTGCACTGTTAACTGTTCCACTTGTTGCACCTGCCACAAATCCAACCAAAATTTTGAATGATGGTTTTCCTGGAATTTTTGTGTTGCCAGCAACTTTTGTTTCAATTCCACCATATTCAATAACATTATGTCCAATAGTTTTGTCGCAGTTAAACACACCTTTTGCACCATCGCCACCACCAGCACCTAAATAAGCATTAAAGTTATTATTTTTGTAATTTGCATCTTGCGAACCAATACCCATATATAATTCTGGCATATAACCCGTGTGTTGATCCATGTCTAGTTCACTATTATAGTAAATGTTAGTACTGCTTACAATACAGTTTTCAATTCTACCATTGTTTGTGTAACCAGCAATTCCACCAACTAATCTTGATCCATAAACGTCGGCAACAACAATTATATTACTAATTGTTCCACTTAAATTGTTTCCAACAACGCCACCAATGTTTGCATTATACTTATCACTTGTTTGATTTGTTCCAACAGTAGCATAAACACTTGTTTTTGATGATGCCCCTTTAATTGAGCCTTTATTTATTCCGGCAATTCCACCAATGTTATAACTACCATTTAATTTAACATTAGATTTGGTTGATGAAACACTTGCATTTGTGAATTCAACTGTTCCATTAGTATCAATATATCCAACCACACCACCGCTTACATTATATCCAACAATTTCAACTTTTGAAATTTTTGGATTTACCAATTTTGCGTTAGAACCTAAATAACCAACTGCACCACCAGTTTGTGAAGCATTTGAATTTCCATTTAAAATTCCATTAGTTGCAATTGAATTATAATTATTGTTCCAATTATATGTTGTGTTTCTAATTGTGTCAAAGTTAGAAGCTGAACCAGTGCCACTGATAATTGTTGAATTTCCCTTTATTTCGACATTTGTTATGGTTGGAGCAATTCCTGAACTTACTTCTTGTTTTGCATAACCAACAATGCCACCTAGTGCAATTTGACCGTTAATTTCAACAGAATCAACAACCAAATTTTCCAAAGTTCCAGCACTCAATTTTCCAACAATACCACCAACATTGCTGTTTCCGTTAATGGTTAAATATTGAGTTGTAACATTTGAAACTTTTCCACTATTATTAAGCCCAATCAAGCCACCTAAATTGGTTGAACTTGTTGCTGTTAATTGTGCTTTTGCATTGCTTTCACCTTTAACAGTAACATTTTTAATTTCGCCGTTGTTAATTCCAACTAAAATTCCAACATTACCAGAAGATGAAATTGTTACATATGGACTAACAATATTTAAGTTATCAATAACACTACCTGATGCAACATTTGCAAATAATCCAAATCCAGCATCAACACTTAAATTTGAACCTGTAATTTTTAAATTATTAATTGAATGTCCAAGACCATAGAAGCTAATTTCATTATTTAACACTATTAAGTTATTAAATATTCCTGCATTACTACTTCCACTGTTTACTTTAGACATATCAATATTACTAATTAAAGCAATATTTGCATTAACCAAATTCAAATATAAGTTATTTATAACATTCATTTGTCCTGCATGATAAATTACAAACAACGCTTTATTAGAAGATGTTGTTGAATTAACAAAACTATTAACAATTTGAGTGTTATCACTATTTCCAACAAACAAAGTTGGAAGTTGAATACCACCATTTATAACAGGATATCCAAAGTTATATTTAGCAAATTCATTATTGTTTAATTTTGTCCAATTTGATGGAACAAATTGTGTTTTTAAGAATGAATTTGCAATGTTTTTCTCACCACTTGAAACAAAATCAACTGTTCTAGTGTATCTAACACCAGTTATGTCTTTTGAAGCATCGGCTGTGTTAACATCTAGATTTGTTGCCCCAGTGGTTACTGGTGTTGCTTCTATATCATAGAAACAATTTCTAATTTTTGCACCAGTTTCTTGTTGTCCAACAAAAACATTGTTTGAAACACTTGTTGCAAACAAACTACCAGAATAATAAGATGTTTCAATTAATCCACTATTTTTATTTGCAAAACCTGAAATTGAACTTGCATTAGTTAAAACTTTATTATCATTATCTTTGTTTATAATTGAAGAATTTGAATAGCAATCTTTAATGAATGCATTTTTAAAGTTTTCCTTAACAAAGCCACTAAATGAAAGATTTTCCATTCTTAATGAGTTAGTTAAAATTAAAACATCACTTCCACTTTGAACAATGTTTGCATGGTTGTTATACACAAATGTTGCAACATCTTGACCAAAAATTAAATTTTGTCCAAATAAGTATCCATAAGTTACAACATTTATAATATTACCATAGTTATTTTGAACTAACGCACCTTTAAATAGTTCATTAGTGCTAGTTATTCTTACAGCAAAATTTGATAAAACACCATAGTTATTAACAATTTTATCTACCACACCACCAGCATCTCTTCTTAGTTTAATAACTGGATAATCTGTTCTGCTTTCACTTGTTAACAATCCAGTGAAATCTTCACCAGAACCTAGTTTAATTATGTCGCCATCAACAGCAGATTTAACCATAACATAATATTTATCATTTTCAATAATATGTTCGTTTTTAGTTGTATCATTAATGTAATAAGGATTTAATTTTTCACCTTCAAGCACATCGTTGTTTTGTGATGATTTCATAAGTTGTAAAGCATCAAACATATCAATTGATGTGCCATCAATTTTGAATGTTGTTGGCAAGTTAAGTTTTGTTACATCTGTTCCATTTTTTACAACAAATTTATTATCGCTAACTTCATTTGTAACAAAATATGATGATAATTTATTGTTTAAAACAGTGCTTAATTTTGCATATTCAACACCACCAAAATCGCTTTGTTCAGTGCTGGTTGCATCAATAATAACTTTTGCACCATATTGTTGAGCATATGAATTTGTGAAGTTTGAATATGGTAAGAAATCAAACACAAAGTAAACATTTTTAAATGTTGTTTGGTTTATTTCTGATGCATATGCAATACCATTAATTGCCATATTATCCTGGTTATTAATTCCAAATTGTGAGTTGTTTTTGCTATCAAAAATTCTTGCAAGTGTGTAACCACCTTCAAATTTTGAACCAGTTCCAACAATTTGACCTGCAACCCCACCAACAATTCGTTTATCTGTTGATGTTGCATTAGGAGCATTACCACCAATGTAAATATTAGCAAAGTTAATAAATTTTGTTAAAAGTAATGTTGTTTGAGATGATGTTGTTTCTGCTTTTCCAATAATACCACCAACAGCATATGGATTTTGTATTGTAGTGTTAATTTCGCCATAGTTATATAGTGCTTCATATTTACCACCAACACCATTTCCAACAACGCCGCCAACATTAACAGCATTAGAATTTGAGTTATTAACCACAACTTCTAAATTGCCCATATTATAAACTCTGGCAACATCTAAGTTTTCATTATTATTTTTAATAAGTCCAACCACACCACCAACATTAACTGAACTTGCACTTGCAACAACTTTAATGTTTGAGTTGTTTGATGTGTTTAATTTGTTTGTTGTGTTTCCTCTAACTTTAAAGTTAATTCCATAACCTAACACACCACCAACATTTGTTTTTAATGAAGTTGATGCTCCTGTTAAGTTATTAACTTCAATTTTTTGATTTTGTGCAACTTGACGATATGCTGTTCCGTTACTTAAATAACTTAAATAATCGTTAACATTTATGTGTTCAACTGAACTATTCTCGCCATATCCAATTGCACCACCCAAATTTAAGTTTGTGTTTAAATTTGCATTAACCGAGAATTTCAAGTTTCCTTTAAAGTAAGCTTGATTTATTGTTGTGTTATAAATTGTTCCAAACAATCCACCCATATTAACAGATTGACCATTTTCACAATCATACATAATAAACACGTTATTACTAATGTTATTGCTTTCTAACACAATGTTAGGGTCACTTTCAACAACTTGTTGGTTGTTAATTGAATTAATAACATTTGCATTAACATTATTACCAAGTCCAACAATGTTACCAACGTTAATATTAGTGTTATTTAATTGCAATCTAACTAATGTGTTATTAAACGACAACACATTAACATTTTCAAAGGTTGTTTTGTCACTTTCAGCAGCAACGCCACCAAAACTAATAGATTCACCTTCAACATTAGTTAATCTAGATAAAACTGGATTACTATTAACACTTTGCGCATTATTAATGTTTAAATTAACATTTTGAAGTGTGCTGTTGTTAACATATCCAATCATTAATCCAACACCCTTATAATGATCAGCAAATCTAATGGTTTTGTCAGTTTTAAAATTAATATTAAAGTTAATATTGCTTAATACTGTGCTATTAACATTTTTTGCAAAGAAGCCGTTATATGAGTTGTTTAATAACGCATTATCATCAAGCATATCTAATGTGTTTGTAGCCCCAGTGCTACTTACATAATTAATTTCAAAATCAACATTCATTATTGTTGCAGTGTTTAAATATTTAAAGAATGTTGTTGTTTGATCACCAGGTTCTATTTCTAATTTTATTTTAGGATTTTTACCTTCACTTGTAACACCAATTAATGTACCTTCGAAATTGTTAAAGAACACATCAGATCTTCCACTATCTGCAAGCACACTATTCATGTTATATTCGCCATAATTTAACAAATAGAATTTATTTCT
>CALWDV010000002.1 GCA_944376785.1 uncultured Clostridia bacterium
TTTTTTAGCGTTTGCGAAGATGAAATTTTGTTTTCAGACACATTAATTGCTCATCAAAAATGTATAGCAAACAAAGTTAAAACAAAATTAGTAACAAACAAAAATTGTTTTCATGGTTATATGATTATGGGTGATTTTTTTGAAGAAAGCAAAATTGTTTGTAACGACGCAGCAAAATTTATTAAAACAGTTATGAAATTAAAAACTATTAATATAATATCACCAAGAAAAAAAAGAAATAGTTTAACACAAAAAAAAGATGCTTAATAGCATCTTTTTATTTTTTCTCTAATGCCTTTTTAAAGCAATAATAACACATTGCTTCATATTTTTCATCGCCACCAATTAAAATTTCATCACCCGAAACAACTGGTTTACCATTAACAATTCTGGCATTAATTATTGCTTTTGAGCCACATTTACAAATTGATTTAAGTTCTGTAACACTATCTGCCAGTTCAATTAGTCGTTTGCTACCTTCAAAAAGTTCAGTTTTAAAATTTGTTTTAAGACCATAGCACAAAACTGGAACAAATTCAGTTAAATCACGCAACTGTTCAATTTGTTGTTTTGTGCAAAATTGACACTCATCAACAATAATAACATCACATTTTTCTTTGTTTTTATTGTATAAATCCAACAAATTTTCATCAGTTGAAAATTGCAAACACTCTGCTTTTAATCCAATTCTAGATTTAACATATGAAACATTGTTTTCATTATCCCTTGTGTCAATTTGAGGTTTTATTAATAAAACATTAAATCCTTTTTGAATATAATTAAACCTGCACATTAGTGCTTGTGCACTTTTAGAACAACCCATTGCCCCATATTTAAAATACAATTTAAATCTTGCCATAAAATAATCCTTTTAAAACATTCTAAGGATATAATAATACAAAGTGTATAAACTTCAAAATAATTTAAATGGCAAAAAAATTTTATATTTAATTTGCATAAAATTAAAAAAATAAAATAAAAAAAATGGCAACTAGCCATTTGATTTGGTAGCGGCGGTGGGATTCGAACCTACGACCTTGCGGGTATGAACCGCACGCTATAACCAACTAAGCTACGCCGCCAAAAATGGTAGTCCCAAGGGGAATCGAACCCCTGACTCCACCGTGAAAGGGTGATGTCTTAACCTCTTGACCATGGGACCAAAAATGGTAGCGGGGGCAGGATTTGAACCTACGACCTTCGGGTTATGAGCCCGACGAGCTTCCGAGCTGCTCCACCCCGCGACAAACAACCTTAAAATTAAGGCAATATTATTCTATCTAATTAAACAATGCTTGTCAATAACTTTTTTAATTTATTTTAATTTTTTACACAAAAAAACAACTAGCAAAAGCTAGTTGCTTAAATATTATTCACATTCAGTAAATTCATTGTTTGAACAACGTGGACATGGAGGCATTTTATCATATTCGCCTAAACTCATTTCTTGACCACAATTTGTGCAAGTATATTTACCTTGTCCTGGTTTTTCACCTGTTTTAATAATTTGTGAACTCATAATTATTATCTCCTTTTTATTTTATATATTTAATTTGTGTAAAAGTAAAAAAAATATTTATTATTTTGTTATTATTTTATTATTTAATTAAAAAATAAAATTTACTTGATTATGCCCACAAATTATTGTATATTTAATATGCACACAATTTGCAGCGGTGTCAGAGTGGTCTAATGTGCACGCTTGGAAAGCGTGTGTACGGCAACGTACCGAGGGTTCAAATCCCTCCTGCTGCGCCAATATAAAAAAACAAAACACAAGTAATAACTTTACCTGTGTTTTTTTGTTAAAATTTGGGATTTGAACCCCACGGGTTGCAAAGTCCGTCAGCACATAAAGTGCTTCCCGCTTTGGCTAAAAACTTGCCACAGGCAACTTTTTTAACGCGTCGCGCCCTCCTGCTGCGCCAATATAAAAAAAACAAAAAAAAAGATTGTTTTCACAATCTTTTTTAAGCATAAGCATTTGTTTCATTTAATTCCATTTGAATTTTTTCTGCTTCTCTGTTAATTTTAACAATGGCAGAATGAATTGTGTTTTCAACACCACAATGAACAGCACCAGAAATGATAACACAATCTCTCACATATAACAAATCATCATACAAATCTTCTTCTGTTTTAGGTGCAATTTCATTTTCGTTAAAAACCATAACACCTGTTAACATTCTTCCAATAGTGTTTAAATCGTTTTTATATCTATTTGCAATATAGTTAATTGTTTCGTGTGCACTAGCATATGAAAAATTTAACAGTGTGTAATTAATAATTGCAATATCGTTTAAATAGGACTGAGCCACTCTTAAATGCTTTATTTTATTAAAATAATCCAAAATGATATTATTTTCCATCACTTTCTCCTTAATTTAATATATCACATAATAATTAAAATATCAAATTTACTAAGCATAAATAATTTTTGAAAACCATATTTAACCAATTATGAAAATTAAAAATATAATGTAACAGGGGTAAACATAATTTTGGAGGATAATATGTGTTGTTGTAATAATGCATTTAATTGCAGTTGTGTTTGCGAAAATCCTTTTAGAAGAAGTGGTTGCAACTGTGGTTGTTTAAGAAATAGTTTTAACACACCTTGCGGTTGTAACAGTGCAAACAATAATTGCAATCAAACTAACCCTTTTGGTAGATTTTATTATTGGTATTAAAAAATAAGAAACCTAAATTTAGGTTTCTTGTTTTTTTGGGTATTGCTAAACACATTTATTAATGATATAATTAAATTGTGGTAATAAATTTTAAGGAGATGCTTTATGATTAATGTTAATGAAGCACTAAAAAAAGATTTTAACAAACTTACCCCTGACGAACAAAACGAACTATATAAACTTTTTTTACTTTATGTTGTTAGAAAGGAAATTGCTGAACAAAACAAACAATTAACAAGCATTTTTAATGCAATAAGTGCTGAAAAAAGCAATTCAAGAGTTATTGCAAACTATTTTAACTATTTTAATAGTTGTTTTGTAAACTGCAATTTAATTAGTTGTTTAACTGAACGTGAAGTAAATTCAAACTATTTAGAAAATTTAAGTAATGAAGGATTTAATAAACTATTACAACAAACTTCAAGTTTTAATCGACAAGTTGCTCTAATTTGTTTTAGTTTGCGTGACAGAGAAAGAATTCCAAACAGAGTTGATTTAAAAACTATGATTGCCTATGCTAATATGCAAGCCAGAACAATTTCAAATTTTAAATTTCACAGAATGCCTATTAGAGATGCAATTCAAGAAGCAGCAAAAACAACTAGAAGCGAATTTAGAAAAAAATATGGTTACAACATTAATGATGGGAAAATTTCTGAAACTTGCAACAACTATCAAAATCCTGGCAAAAAATTATCAACACTTTGGACAAAGATGTTAAATGAAACATTACACAATATTAGATCGTTAGATAATGAATCTGCATTAAATTTTGTTATTAGAAGATACACACCAACTTACTACCAAAATTCAATTTTAAATCAAGCGTTAAACAATGTTAATTTTGAAACCGATTTAAAAGTGCAAGAGCAACAAGACCTTATGAAAAAACTTTCTTTTGTGCCAACAAAATCAGGTCAATTTGCATTTAGCGAAAGTGCTATTCCTGCCGATTATGATGAGGTTTTCTCAAAAAGTTACAGGCAAGAAGTTTATGATGATTTTTATTTTAATGCAATAACTTGCAACATTAGAAAACAACTAACCGATTTATCTCAAATCATTAATAAAGACAGCTCAAAAAAACAATAAAAAAATTAGGCAATGCCTAATTTTTTTGTTTGTTTTTTGCACGTTTGTTTGTGTTAATGCTGTTTCTATAAACAACAAATCTACAAAATAAAAACTCGGTTGACATATTAATTACCATTGTTATAAATAGCACCAAATACTCATTCCAGCCAACATTTGTTAATGCTTCTCCCCACCAAGTTGATAACGGAGTAAAAACTAAATAATATGCACCAACTAAAAGCATTGCAACTGGCACATTGTTTGCACTTTTGAAAGTGAATTCTCGGTTTAATGTGAAATTCCATAACACCGACAATGTTAATGCAATTAAATAACTTGGCCAATATGACCACTTTATAAGTTCATTAAGTAATGTGAATGTGGCAATTTGAATAACCCCTGCCGAAATTGAAAAACCAACAAATTTTGCCACTTGATAAAAATTTTCTTTTTTGCTTAGTGTCTTTTTGTTATCAACTGTTTCAGCAATGTTGTTATTCAACTTTTCATTTGTTTCAGTGTTATTGTTTAATTCTGCAACACTTTCTGCACTAATGTTTTCTTTATTATTTAAATTATTTTCCATTTTTCACCTCATAAACCATAGCACAATTTTAACATATAAAAAAAATCTTAACCAGCAATAAGTTAAACTTGTTAAAATTTGTTGGAATAATTTTAATTTTGATATAGCATATTTATATGATAAATAAAAATATGGATTTAACAGTTGAAATAATAGATTTAGGAATTAATGGTGAAGGAATTGCAAAAGTTGATGGTGCAGTTATTTTTGTGCCATTTGCTTTAATTAATGAAACAGTTAAAATTCACATTATTTATGCAAAATCAAAATTTTATGTTGGTAAAATATTAGAAATTATTAAACCATCACCTTTTAGAGTAATTCCACTATGCCCACATTTTTCAAAATGTGGTGGTTGCGATTTGCAACATTTAAACTATGAACAAACCTTAAATTTTAAAACAAACTTAGTTAAAAACGCATTAAAAAACATTGGTAAAATTGAAAATGCAGAAAACAAAGTGTTGCCTTGCATTTCAAAAAATTCTTATTATTACAGAAACAAATTTTCTTTTCCTATTGGTTTTGATAATGCTCATTCTTTTGTGGGTATGTATAAAGAAAATTCACACACAATTATTGAAATTGAAAATTGTTATATTCAACAAAAATGGGCAAAAGTGCTAATCGAAATTTTTAATCAGTTTTTAAACTCCAACTCAAATTCTGTTTATGATGAACAAACAAAAAAAGGTTTAATAAAACATTTAGTTTGCAGAATGGAAAACAACCAACTTTTAGTGTGTGTTGTAATTAATGGCGACAAGTTAAACAATTATGAATTATTAATTAAACTGCTAAAACCACTCTTTCAAAATTTTGGTTTAATGCTTAACATTAACACTTTAAACAATAATGTTATTTTATCTAACAAATATAAACACTTATATGGAATTAACACAATTAAAATGGAAGAAAACGGATTAAATTACGAAATAAGCTTAAACAGTTTTATGCAAGTTAATTCCGAAATATCAAAAGAAATTTATAATCAAGTTGTTAATTTAGTTAATAACGAAATTGTTGTTAATGCTTTTAGTGGTGCTGGTGTTTTAAGTGGACTGCTTTGCAAAACTGCAAAACACGTTTATGGAATTGAAATTGTGGAAAGTTCTCACTTAAATGCAGAAAACTTAAAACAAAAAAATAATTTAACCAATTTAACTAATATTCTTGGAGATGTTTCAAAAGAATTAAAAAACATAAAAAACTTTTCAACCATTGTGCTTGACCCACCAAGAAAAGGTTGTGATGCTGGTGTTATAAACACAATTTTAAATGTTGACCCAGAAAAAATTATTTATGTTTCCTGCAACCCTGCCACTCTTTCTCGCGATGTTAATTTGTTAAAAGAAAAATATGAACTAATTTGGGCACAACCTTTTGATATGTTCCCACAAACACGACATGTTGAAACCTTGGCATTATTACAAAAAAAATAGCACTTAACTTAAGTGCTATTTTTTTTAAAAAACAATTTTAATAATGCTAATGTCATCAATTAATTTAAATCTAGGATGTTTATTATAGTTAACATCTGATTTTGCTTTTTTAACAATTTTCTTTATAAGTTTGCTTAATCTCACATCATTTTTAAAAAGTTCTTCCCAAGAATCATAAATTTTAAGTTCATCAAAAGCTTGGCTAATGCCATCTGAATAAACATAAATTTCTTTAATCTTATTAACATCTTCTTCAAAGGTTGAAAACTTAAAATCTGGATTGTTATCAATGGTGAAAATAGAATATCCATTTGGTTTGTTCATTAATTTCCTATTTTCAATTAAAATATCATTGATGTGTTTTCTTGCTTCTTTAACACTAATATTTTTTTCCTTTGCAACATTAACCATTTGTTGAATTGCACCATTATCTAATTTAGGTAAATCTTCAATTAATAATCTTTTTAATGTGTTGTCTTTATATTTTATAACAATTTCACAATCACCAATTGTGTGAGCAACAATTTTGTTGTTATTAATTTCCACCCACGCAAGTGCACAAGAAGGAAAATACTTTTTGTTAAGTATAGAAATTTTTGCAAATTGCTTATATGCTTTTTTTGAAATTTCGTTTAATTTGTTAATTAAATTACCATCGTTTTTCTTTAAATTCTTTTTAATAAATCCTGCAAACCAAGAAGCTTCGGTGGGTTTAACATTATTTTTAACAAGTGGTGTTGCACCATCAATAACTAAAAAATAATTTTTACCAATAACAATTCTATCTTCATTAAATCTGTTTGCTTTTCTCTCTTTTTTTTCAATTATCACAATTTTCTCCAATAATGCCTAGTTTTGAGTTATAAATTAAAAAAACGAACCAAGTTCGTTTTTTATTTAATTAAAAGTTTTTTAACTCGTCACTAACCATTTTCATATCAACTCTGCTACCATAGTTTTGTTTAAAATGTCTCATAACACCAGGAATTGAACGGTCTGGCAAAGTGGAAATAATTTGATGAATTTCTTCTGCCGACAACATTTTTGGCAAATATCCTTCAATAGCACCACGTTGAGTTTTAATTTTATTAGCTTCTTCCACGTTTCCAACTTTTTCGTAGTTACTTGCTTCTTCATCAAGTTCTTTAATTGTTTTTTGGATAATTCTAATCATATCATCATCATTAACTTCTTTTTTTAGAAGACGTGCTTCAATTTGTGCTTGCATATATTTGTTTATAACAACAGAATAAATACTTCTTAAATTTTGATCTCTATTTTTCATTGCTTCTGTGTTTGCTTTTTTTATTTCTTCAATAATCATATTTTTATACTTCCTTATTAATTTTTAAAACTCTTAAATATTTTTTAGGGTGAAGCAAATAATAATCCATTAAATTTTCAAGCATCATATGTCTTTCACCTTTTTCAATTTCTTTAACCATATCAAACATTCTTTTGTTTGTTGGAACTGAAACCGAATGTTTTTGACCAAGTTTAACAAAATAACCATTTAAATAATCAATTTCGCTTTTTTGATTGTTTTCAATAGCTCTTTGACAACTTGAAACAAAATGACCATTTTGTTTTTTCAAGCGTCTTAACATTTTTCTTCTATATAAAAATGCTTTAAAGCCACGTTTTGTGAATTCATAATAATTTAAAGCGCCATAATTTTTAACAGCAACATTTAACGCTTTTGCTAAACTCATCGCTTCAAAGATGATGTTAACAAAAATGTGTTTAGTTGTTGGAAAGATCATTGATTTACCTAAATTCAAACCTGTTAACGCACCAACACTTCCAATGCAACTATTAATTATTGTTCTGCACCAAATGTCGCCAATAATATTATTTGAAATTTCAGTTGGTGCAATGTTTGATAAAATTCTTTTCATAACTTCTAAATATTTTGCACTTTTATCTCCAAAATTTCCAATAATCATATTGCCTGGTCGAGTTACTTCCATTGTTGCCTTGTTAAACCTAACTGCACTCCAATTAATAATTAATGCAAACAATCTGTCAGAGCCAACAACATTAATCATTTCTTCAACATTCATAACATTTTGACTGCTAATAATAATTCCGTTATCTGTTAAATGTGGTAAACATTGTTTCGCTACTTCTGGTGCATCATAAGCTTTTGTTAAAACAAAAATCACATCTTTTTTTGTTGTGAAACCATTAACTCCATTAACTGCTTTAACTAAAATGTTTTTGCTTCCAAACACGCCAGTTATTTCTAAATTCACATAATTATCTAAAACAATGTCTGAATTGTAACGTTTTGCAACTTCAACATCATAGCCCTTTTCTGAAAGCAGTGCTCCAATAACACCACCAACTGCACCTGCGCCCACAATTCCAATTTTTATTTCACTCATTAAATTTCTCCGATATGTAAAATTTAATATTTAACCTTAACGTTTACTTTATTATTATATAATATAATAAATTATTTAGTCAATTAAGAAAATAAAAAATTGCTTTATTCTTATGTTTTGATTAAAATTTTTAAAAAAACTTTTTAAAAATATTTTTTATTTTTATTATGTAAAAAAGAGAATGTTTTATTCATTCTCTTTTTTCATAACTTCATTAAAAATTAAATTAGAAATTTCTTCAATGGAAAGCAATTTTCCGTCTTTAACACAACTAATAACACTCCAACCAAACTTGTTTGCAACATATTTTCCAGAATCATATGCTTTTTTTAAGTGATTAACATCTGATTCATAAATGTCTTTTTCACTACCCGATTTATAGTTGCTTCTTGCATCTGCAAGTTTTTTACTAAACTCAACAGGAACATCTAAAAAAATTACTAAATCTGGTTTTGGTAGTTTTAAAACACCAAACTCAAAATTATCAACATATTCTAAAAATCTATCTCTTTCATTAACATCTGTTAAAAGCGCAGATTGATGAAGCATGGTTGACTCAACATAACGGTCAAACACAATGCTCCCACCATTTTTTATGTGGTCAACATATTTTTGCATGGTGCAAAGTCGGTCAACTGCATATAGTGAATTAACTTGATATGCATCAAGTGAATTAATATCTCCAAGCTCACCATTTAAATACATTTTAACTGGTGCACAAGAAGGATATTCATAATTAGGAAAGCTTTGCAACACACAATTAATTCCACTTTTAATTAATCTATCACACAAAATTTGTGATTGAGTTTTCTTGCCACTACCATCTGTTCCTTCAATAACAATAAGTTTATTTTTCATTTGATTATGTCCTTTTATTTAATAATTTTTTTCATGTCCATTATTGCGTTTTTAAGTTCGTTAAATGCAATTTCATATGGTTCACTTGTTGTTAAATCAACCCCTGCATTTTTTAAAATTGTTGTAGAATAATCTTTACCACCACTTTTTAAAAACTCAAAATATTTTTCTCTTTCCTTTTCTCCACCATTTAAAACCATTGTTGCAAGTGACACAGCAGAAATTAAACCTGTTGCATATTTATATACATAAAAACTTCTATAAAAATGTGGAACAATGCTCCAATGATATGATTTTAATTCATCGTTTTCAATTCCTTCATTATAAATTCCGTTAAGTTCAAAATATTTTTTATTTAAAAGTTCTTTGCTAATTGCCAAATTATTTGCGACTAGGTTATGAGCATATTCTTCAAACTCTGAATATTGCATTTGCCTAAACACTGTTCCATTAAACAAATTAACATATTTATCTAAAAAATAAAGTTTTTCTTTATCACTACCACAATTTTTTAAGAAATATTTTGTTAATAAAACTTCGTTAAAAGTGCTTGCAATTTCTGCCAAAAAAATTGTGTATTGTGATGTTTCATATGGTTGAGCATTGTTTGCAAAATATGAATGCATTGCATGGCCTAGCTCGTGTGCTAAAGTAAACACATCACTAATTGTGCCAACAAAATTTAAAAGAATAACTGGCGTGAAACCATAAATTGTATTTTCATAACCACCACTAATTTTATCGGTTGTTGGATAAACATCAATCCAACGCTCGTCAAATGCTTTTTTAATAAGATTTAAATATTCTTCTCCCAAAGGTTTTAATGCTTCTAAAACAATGGCTTTTGCCTCTTCAAAAGTGTAGTTTTTGTCAAAATCTTCACTAATTGTGACACTAACATCATAAAATGTTAACTTATCATATTTTAATGTTTTCTTTCTTAAAAGATAATATTCTTTGCAAAGGTTAAGATGATTTCTAACTTCTTCTTTTAATTTAAAGTAAAGTTTTTCAGGAATACTGCTTCCATAAAGTGAAGCAGAAAATGTGTCTTTAAACTTTTTAACCTTGCTATAAAAATAATCGGATTTTAAATTTGAAAGATAGTTAATGTAAATTGTGTTATTAAAATCTTTAAACTTTCCATAATATTTTTTGTAAGCATCTTCTCTTAAAGCACGGTCTTTTTCTTTTAAAATTAAACCAAAAGTTGACTGCGTTAATTCGTGTTTATTACCACTTGAATCAACAGCATCTTCAAATTTAAAATCAACGTCTGTTAAAGAATCAAACACATAACCACTATCGCCAGAAAAACTAGACATTCCACTAAGCAACTCTTCTTCTTTTTCACTTAAAACATGCTTTTTATCTTTAATTAAATTCTTTAACCAAAATTTATAATTTTTAAAATCAGCATCACTTTTAAGTTCTTTTAAATAGTTTTCGTTATAACTTAAAAGTTCAGGTTCAACAAAACTTTCTTCGGTTCCTAGTTCAGTGGCAAGTGTTGAAAGTTTATTTTGCATTTCATTAAACTTAGTGTTACTTAGTTCTATATTTAAGTTGTTATAAACAAACATTGCAAGCCTTGATAACAACATATCACATTGTTTGCTTAAATTTAAAAATTCTTTTAATGCTGTTTTGCTATTTAACTTGCCTTTAAACTTTTTTAACTTTCCTTTAAATTTTTTTGCTTTTTCAAAATCAACATACCAATCATTTATTGTGTTATAAAACTTTGATAAATCCCAAGTATATTTTAACTCAACATCTTTTCTTTCCATATTTCACCTTACACATGAAATTTTTTACTAAATTCTGTTTTTAATACATTCCAATTAAAAATTATCATTCCTAAAATGGAAATGGCACCAATAACAACTGTTATTATGTTTAACAAATTAAATGTTGAAGCTTTAAATATTAAAATAAATCCTGAAATTAAAGTTAATAAGCAAGTCATTATAAAGAATGCTAACAACCCTTTATGATATTTTAATGCTTGTGACAAAATAAATAATACCAAAATAACTGCAATAGAAATTGATGGTGCAACATAATCTACCATCCATTTGCTACCATTTGAAACCCACTCACAAGCAAAAAGTAATGCTAAAATAACACCAACTTGCAAAAACAATTTTTCAAAAATGCTTCTTTCACTTAAAATTGTGTGCCTAATTAAAACCCAGCAATAAACAATTCCAATAACAACAATTAAACTCCATAATGGCAAAATTTGCGTCATTAAATTGGTTAAAACACAAACAGTTGTTGCAATTATTGAAATAAAAATAAAAATTTTATAAAGCAAACTTTTGTGTTTTAAATCTTTTTTTATTTCACGTGTTTTAAACATATCGTTTCCATCTTTGCTGTTTTCAATGTTAGTTAACTCTTGAAAGCAAAGTGGACACGTGGAATTTTGTGTGTTAACTGTCACATTGCAATGTTCACATTTTTTCATACTACTTCTCCCAATAATTACTATTTATTTCAATTTTTAAACCTTCATCGGCAAGCAGTTTAAAAAACTTTTGTTCAAGTCCTGTTTCAATAACGCTTCTCGAAAAACTTAAATTTATTTTGTCGTTATAACTGCAAATTCCAAAGTTTTTAACAATGTTATAACTTGCACCTAAATCAAAATAAACATTTTCAATGTATGGTTGCATACTTTTTGGGAAATTAATTACACCTAAATTACTAACACTTGTTGTTTGAATGTTATCACCAAGCAATGTGTAACCAATTCTCATTGCAATGTTTTTTATAACCAGTGGTGTTATTCTTAGAAAAAAGTTTTTTTCCATTTTTACGTTGGCATTGCTAATGTTTGACAAATAATCTTTGTTAATTTTTTCTTTCATTTGTTTGTCATAATCAGCAATGATATTTTCTAATGTTAGGTCTGGTTTTAAATATGTTTCAAGCCTAATAAAACCTGCAAAATTACGCATTGTTTCATCTTTAAAAATTTTTCTCATATTAACAGGAACTAAAAGTTTAACTGGTTTTTTTATTGGCTTTTCTGGTTTGAACACATCAAGATAAACTGAATATGTGAAAAGTGCACACAAATAGGTTGTTATTGTTACGCCATATTTTTTTGCAATTTTCTTTAAATCTGAAACACTTGTTGTTCCAATAATAACGCCAACTCCACCATAATCAAAATGAGTGCCTTCAATGTGATATGCCTTAACTTCTTTTGGCTGTTTAGATTTTTGTTTGTCATAATATTTTTGAAAGTTATCATTAACTTCACCATTAACACTTGGTGCATCAGGCATCATTATTAAACCTTCACTTTCAATGTGTTTTCCTGTGAATTTTAAATATTGATAAACAATGGTTTTTAAAAATTCCATTGCACCAGTTCCATCTGTTAAACTATGAAACATTGTTAAACTAATTTTGTTTTTATAATAACTTAAATCAAACAAATATCCATTTTTTCTTTTCAACATTCCAAAATCAAAAATGTCTGGATTTTGTTCTTCTACAACATAAGGGTTTTTATTTTCTTCTAGGTAATACCAAAAAATTCCCTTTTTTAATCTAACTTTGTAACTAGGAAAACGCGATAAAACTGTGTCGATTGTTTCTTGTAAAATATCCTTATTAATTTCTTCTACAAGAGTAACACTAACACAAAACAAATTTGGTCTATTTTTGTTTGATGTGCAAGGGAAAATTTTTGCCGCATTATCTAATAAAAACCAATTTTTCTTTTTCATACTTTTCTCACTATACTAAATTTAAAATTAAAATTATTCAAATAAAAATTTTATTATATTAAAAATAAAAACATATTATTATTTATTCTATCATAATTATGGTAATTATAATAACTAAAAATAAACAATAGTTTTAATAAAAAACAAATAATTATAAAATAACTAATTTTAAAACAAAAAAAAAGGAAACTTATGTTTCCTTTTTAAATTTTATATGCTTCAACAATTTTATTCCATTCTTCTAAATTTGTGTTTGTGTTTTTAGGAACATCATCAACAAATTGTTTAACAACATTTTTGCCTGTTTTTAAACTTGCCAAATATTTATGAATTCCTTTAATTATATAAACTTCATTATTATAAAGTGCAACTTTAATTGGTTTTAATGTTTTGCCTTTTTCCAACTTATCTGCCAACTTATCAATTTTTTTAGCACTTAATTTTGTGTATTCTTTTGTTGGAAGCAGTTTTGCATTTCCTAAACCAATATCTGCAATCTTAAACATTTTTTCTAATGTGTTTAAATAAACATTGTTTTTAATAACATAGTTATAATATGGAATTTGAGATTGTTCTTTTTTGTATAGTTTTAATCTATTTTTAATTTTTGTTAGATTTTCACCACGATTAATCAATCTTTGTTTCAAAACATTTTTGCTTTCAGTTAAAAACACCGAAACAATTTCTAAATCTTCTCCCAATTTTTCAGTTATGTTTTTATATCCCATAACCGAAATATCTTTTAAAACAACTTGTGCTTCGTCTAATCCGTCAAAAAACAACTTTTTACTGGTACCATAATAATTATCATTAAAAATGTCATATTCAAAAATTTCGCCACTTTTAATTTTGCTTTCAAAAACTTCGGTTGTTATATATTGATATTGATTTGGTGAGTCAACATCTCGGCGTTCACGAGTTGTGTAAGATGAAATAAATTTAAATCCATTTTTTCCAAGCATTCCTTGAATTAATGTATTTTTTCCAGCACCACCCGTTCCGGAAATAAGCATAACCAAACCTTTCTTTTTCATTTTTCCTCCAAGCACAAAAAATAACTTTGCAAAATTAGTATACTAATAAAAGTGTTTTTTTTCAACCAATTTTATTAATTTATACATATTCCACGCCTAAAACACTATGAAACCATTAAATTACTTTTGTTTTCTTCCCAATTTTTATATTGTGAATTAAAATTTTTTTCAAAGTTACTTTTGTGTTCCTTTTCATATTCATTATATGCTTTTACAAATTCACTAATTGATTTATTAGTTATGTTTTCGTTATGGTGGTTAATTTTTGCTTTATTTAATTTTAGTAATTTTGTTTTGTTGTTTAATTCTTCATCTGTAAAAGTTAAAACATTGTTTTCTAATGTGTCAAACCCAGTTTTTATTTTCTTTAAAAGTTCTTTTTCACTTAGTTTAGAATTTTCTTCCAAAGTTGTGTCTGGATACAAATTACAAACAGATTGCATTAAAACAAACTTATTATTGCTAACACCATATTTTTTTGCTTGTTTAAAAATTTCTAAGTCATCTTTATTTTCAACAATAACACTTTTTATTTCGTTATTAATAAAATATTTTTTTATTTCACTGTAAATTTTAACATCTAAATTTTGCATTAAATCTGAAACTATGGTTAATTTAACAGCATTATTTTCTTTTTCAACATCAATATAATTACTTAAAACACAAAGCTCAACAAATTTTTTTGCACCATCTTTAACATTTTGCCCAATAAAATTTTCATTAATTAACAACTCTTTTGCTTCTGCGTTAACAGGAAAAACAGAAATTATTTTGTCGTTTTTATCAGTTAAAAACTCAACTTTGGGGTTAACTTCAACTTTAACATAATTATATTCTCCGTTAACAACTCCACTAAACCCAAACCAAATTGCACTTCCAACAAATATTGCAACAACAAAAACCACAATTAAAATTTGACTAATTTTTCCCATTAAATCACCTCGTTTGTTTTTATTAGTTTTAGAATTTTTGGGCAAAATTATGTAAAAAAAAGATTGCTTTTTAAGCAACCTTTTTACTTCTTAAACTAAAATTAATTTTTTAATTAAATTAACGTTTAATGCCATATTTAATAATTAATGGTAAAGCAACAAAGAAAAGTAATGCTGCAATTACAACAATTATTATTAACATTGCCACATCTGGAACATATGGGTTTAATGATTGTTGAACAAATTTTGTTACTGCAATGCTTTCATAAGAATTTTCACTTCCAATTTCGCCAATAACACATTTAAATGAAACTGAATATTGTCCACCTAAATCAAGTTCAACTTCACTTCCTTCCACCCAATTTCCATTGCCAATTTTATAATAAATTTTTCCATCACCATCAACATTTGTTGCAACTAACTTTGCTGTTCCGTTTAGTTTTCCATATGAATCATATTCTTTTCCATTAACAACAAACTTAACAACTGGTGAAGTTGGAATAACTTTAAATCCATCGTGGCTTTTAAACGCACATAAATATTCATCTAAATAATCATACATTGTTAAACCTGTTGTTTTATCAACATAATCTAACTTATATTCTCCAACTTGCAAATCGTAAGTATTAACAACATTATCTAAGTTGTTTTCAATGGTTAAAACCAATTCATTAGTTAAACTGTTATAAATTTTAACTTGCATATTTGGATAACGTGAACTGTTATAAAATTTAAGTTTATTTTCCTTTGGAATAACAGGAGTTTCTTTGTTTTCATCGCCGTTTTTATAATTTAATCCATAACCTTGCAAACCAAGTTCAAGCACAATTTTGCCTTCGGCACTGTTTCCTGAAACAAACATTTCATCTGCATCTAAAATGTTGTTGTTATAAAGTTCAACAAATAAATTGGTGTTATATATAATTCGTGGAAAAGTTATGTTTTCTATTGTTGAAATTTTGTTAAAACTTAAATAAACTTCACAAGTGTTTAAAGAACTTAAATCAATGCTTGAAATATAGTTTTTGTTTAAATTTAACTTTTTTAAATTTAGCAAAGTGGTTGGAACAGTGAATTCGGTTAAATTGTTATCATACAAAATAAGTTGTTCCAAACTATTTAAAATTTTTAAATCGTCAACAGAAATGCTGGAAATTTGATTTCTTCCCAAATTTAAAACTTTCAAGTTTTCCAAATTTAAATATTTTAAACCACTAATGCTTTTAATTAAGCCATTAGTTTCAGTTAGAACTAATTCTTCAAAATCAGCAAACATTTCGGTGTAAATTTGTGTTGCTCGGTTTTCACCAGTTAAACCATAATAGTTGTTATATGCTAAAAGCAAATATTGATAAAAGAAAGAATCGTTAATACCACTTTCATCGTTAGTAACCAAAACACCAAGTTCGGTTGGTGGAACAGGTGTTTCAGGTTTTGCATTAACATTTTCACTGCTTATTTGTGTTTTTTCATTATTAACATTTAAGCTATATGCTAAAACATTATTGCTACCCTGAAAAAACATTGTTATAAGCACAGAAAAAATAAAAATTATTAACAACCCTTTTAAAGTAAAAGACATTTTTTTCATATTTTTTTTCACCTTAGTTAAAACCTAGTTTTTATAATAATATCATAAATAAAACAAAATCTTATATTTATTTTGCATAATTTTTATTTTTTTAATATTGATTTTTAATTTTTTTAAAATTAATATAATTTTTTCATTAAACAAAAAAATTAATTTATGATAATATATTTTTGTGATAAAAAAAATTTTAGAGGTGAACAATGAAACAATACATTGAAATTCAAAATGTTTGGGCTAGACAAATTCTAGATTCCAGAGGAAATCCAACTTTGGAAGTTGAAGTTACTGTTGATGGTGGTTACATGGGCAGAGCTGCAATTCCATCAGGAGCTTCAACAGGTTCATTTGAAGCAGTTGAACTAAGAGATGGTGACAAATCAAATTACATGGGAAAATCAGTTGAAAAAGCTGTTAGCAACGTTAATTTGGTTATTGCAGACGAAATTATTAGACTTAATGTTTTAGACCAAAATTTAATTGATAAAACAATGATTACATTAGATGGCACACCAAACAAAGGCAAACTTGGTGCAAACGCAATTTTAGGTGTTTCTTTGGCGTGTGCAAAAGCTGCTGCTGAGGCACTAGGAGTTTCACTTTATTCATATATTGGTGGTTGCAATGCAAACACATTACCTGTTCCAATGATGAACATTTTAAACGGTGGAAAACACGCAGATAACAGTGTTAACATTCAAGAATTTATGATTATGCCTGTTAATGCAACAAGTTTTAAAGAAGCATTAAAATGGTGCGTTGAAATTTTCCACAACTTAAAAAGCATTTTAAAAGCTGATGGATATTCCACTGCTGTTGGTGATGAAGGTGGCTTTGCACCAAACCTTAAAGATGATGAAGACGCATTAAAATATATTGTTAAAGCCATTGAAAAAGCAGGATACAAACCTGGCAAAGATGTGTTTATTGCTATTGATGCTGCTGCAACAGAAATGTATGATGAAGCAAAGAAAAAAGGCGAAGAAGGAAATTATTATTTCTGGAAAACTAACAAAATGTTCACTCGTGAACAAATGATTAGTTTCTGGGAAGAAATGGCAAATAAATACCCTATTATTTCATTAGAAGATGGTGTTGCAGAAGAAGATTGGGACGCTTGGAAAGAATTAACCGAACGTCTTGGTAAAAAAATTCAATTAGTTGGCGACGACTTATTTGTTACAAACACTGCAAGATTACAAAAAGGAATTGATATGGGTGTTTCAAATTCAATTTTAATTAAAGTTAACCAAATTGGAACATTAACCGAAACATTGGAAGCAATTCAAATGGCAAATCGTGCAGGATTTACAACTGTTACTTCACACAGAAGTGGTGAAACAGAAGACACAACCATTGCCGACATTGCAGTTGCAGTTAACTCAGGTCAAATTAAAACCGGTGCACCTTCAAGAACCGACCGTGTTGCAAAATATAACCAACTACTTCGCATTGAAGAAGAACTTGGTGAAACTGCAAAATACTTAGGTAAAAAAGCATTTTTCAATTTAAAATAATTAATAAAAAAATAAAAAATAAAAATAAAAAAGAACATTGAAAAATGTTCTTTTTTTGTTATCTATATAACTCTTTAAAAATCGCATTAGATAATTTTTGGGGATTTTTAACAAAAACACAACGCAAGTTTGATTTTTTATTTTTTATGATATTAATAAAGGTTTGTCCTCTTTTTTCATCACTAACATCAACAGTTACATCACAATTCATAAATTTATAGTATTTTGGATTAGTTAAAGCAAACACTGCATTTTGGTCATAAATTGCTGCATAATTTGAATCAACTGCTTTTTCATGAAACCCACTTAAAATTTCTACAATCATTTTTGAAGTTTCGTTTTTATTTCCCATTTCAAAAAATCTTTTTTGCTCAATCATTGTTATTTCGCCAACTTGTTTTGGAACAAAAACAATATTTAATCCACTTTTAACAACAATATCTAATGCTTCTGGGTCACAATATGAATTAAATTCTGCATAAGGGGTAACGTTTCCACTTCCATCAACAGATGCAATCATACTATAAACACATTCAATTTTATTTAGCAAGTTTGGACACGCTTTAATAAATGATGCAAGATTTGTTATTGGTCCCAAAGTAATAATGGTTACTTTTTCAGTTGATTTTTCAATAACTTCTTTCATTGCCAAAATCACATCATCATAAT
The DNA here is from genome assembly GCA_944376785.1 of uncultured Clostridia bacterium. Lineage (GTDB taxonomy): Bacteria > Bacillota > Clostridia > Christensenellales > UBA1242 > UBA6345. Next base: position 18,524 of record CALWDV010000002.1, read on the forward strand.
CCAATTTATAATTATGTTTTGGTATAACAAAACCACCAACACCACTTTCACCATGCACATCGGAGGCATCAACAAACTCTTTTTGTAATGGTGAACCAATTCCTTTGGCAACCAATGTGTTTGGTGAGTATTTTTTTGTTATATACAAAGTATTATTTGTTGTATTTTCAATGTTAACATTTCCAGCAGTGCTACACACTAATTTAACATCTAATTTTTTATTCTTAAACGCAATTAATAAAGCAAAAACATCATCAACACCCGGGTCTGTATCAATAATTACTGGTATTTTTTTCATTTTAATTTTCTCCTTATATAATATATTTTCACATTTCTTTTCTGTCGGCAATAGCTTTGCTTAATGTTACTTCATCGGCATATTGAAGTGCACTACCCATGCTAATGCCTTGTGCAATTCTGGTAACTTTAATGTTAAGTGGTTTTAAAATTTGAGCAATATAACTTGCAGTAACTTCACCCTCAACATCGGGGTTAGTTGCAACTATAACTTCCCTTATTTTTCCACCAGAAACACGTTCAACTAATTCTTTAATTCTTATGTCGTTTGGACCTTTTCCTTCCAAAGGATTAATTGTGCCATGCAACACATGATATAGTCCATTATAATTTTTTGCTTTTTCAATGGCCAAAACATCTTTTGGCTCTTTAACAACACAAATTATGTCACTTTTTCTATTTTTGCAAATTTCGCACACTTCATCATCGGTAAAATTGCCACAAACTTTGCAAAATTTAACCTTTTGTTTAACTTCTTTTAAACTATCAGCAAAAAAATTAACATCATCATTAGGCAAAGAAATTATTGAATAAGCATAACGTTCGGCAGTTTTTCTGCCAACCCCTGGCAAATATGTGAAAGCATTAATAAGTTTTTCCATACTTTCAATGTTATCTTTCATTTTACATACCACCAAGCAAGTTTGGTTTTAATTCTTTTTCAAGTTCGTCTGCTTTTAAAATTGCTTCATTAACACAAGCAAGAACCATATCTTCTAACATTTCAACATCGTCAGGGTCAACTGCTTCTGGTTTAATTTTAACAGAAGTAATTTTTTTGTTTCCTGTTATTTCAACAGTAACCATTCCACCACCACTTGATGCAGTTAAAACTGTGTTTTCAAGTTTTTCATCGGCTTCTTGTTGTTTTCTTAACATTTCCTCTTGCATTTTTTGTGCTTGACGCATTAGGTTTTGCATATTTCCGCCACCCATACCACCAAAATTTTTAAACATAAATAAAATCTCCTTTAATCAATTTTTAAATCATTTCCAAATTTTTCTTTTAACATTTCTTCAATTGAAGGTTGTTTTTTTTCTTCTTTAAATTCAACACTAACTTTAACACCATTTTCAATTTCATTCATTGTATCATTTAAAATTTTTAAATTGTCTGGCTTTGTTAATGTTTTAAATTCTTGCTCGTTTGAACTATGCAAAGTTAAAACATTGTTGTTTAAAACAAAATTTGTGTTTTCACCAAGCAAAGCAATTAACATAACTTCGTTTTTCTTTCTTAACGAAACAAGCAATTTACCAAACAATGTTTTTTCATCTGGTTGAATTGTTGGATTTTTAATAATCACTTCTGGTTGACTAACTGCACCAACATTAATTGTTTGTGGCTTTTTTTGCTCTAATGCTTCCACTCTATTTTCTAAACTTACAAAATTTTTTATTTCATCACACAAATTTAAACTTGCAACTTCTAGCACAATTCGTGGATTTGTTGTTAACCTAAATTCATTATCTAGTGCAGAAAATGTTTTTAGTGCCTTTAAAATTATGTCAATGGAAACATTGTTTGCTTGGATTTTTAAAGTTTCAACAAAAGTTTCAGGATATTTTAAAATTTCATTAAAATTTTCACAAGTTTTAACAACGGCTAAATCCCTAAAATAATTTGCTAAATCTTTTGCAATTTGAGAAATATTTTTTCCCTTTTCAATAATTATATTTAATTGGTTTAACAAATTGTGAACGTCACCTTTTAAAATGTGCCCTGCAAGTGTTCCCAAAACAGTTTTATCAATAGCACCAACAGCATTTAAAACTGCATCATAGGTTATGTTTTTATTAGTGTAGGCAACACACATATCTGCCACCGACAACGTGTCACGCACACTGCCTTCACCCAACCTTGCAATTAAACTTACTGCACTATCTTCATATTTTATGTTTGAATCGTTAAAAATATATTTTAAATGTTTTTCTAAGTCACCAATTCCAACTAATTTAAAATCAAACCTTAAACATCTGCTTAAAATTGTTGCAGGAAGTTTTTGAACTTCGGTTGTTGCCAAAATGAACACAACATGTTTTGGTGGCTCTTCTAAGGTTTTTAAAAGAGCATTAAATGCTGAATCGGTTAACATGTGCACTTCATCAATAATGTAAACTTTATATTTTCCATTAACAGGTGGATATTTAACTTTTTCTCTTAATTCCCTTATTTCATCAACTCTGTTGTTACTTGCTGCGTCAATTTCTAAAATGTCTAAATTGCTTGGGTCGTTTAGTGCCTGACAAGTTGCACATTTCCCACAAGCACTGCCGTTAACAGGGTTTTCACAATTTATGCTTTTTGCAAAAATTTTTGCCACACTGGTTTTTCCAGTTCCACGTGTTCCACAAAACAAATAAGCATGTGAAATAGCATTATTTTTTATTTGATTTTTTAAACTTGTTGTTATGTGTTCTTGCCCAATAACGCCATCAAATGTTGTTGGACGATATTTTCTATATAACGCTAAATACATACTAGCTCCTTACTTTTAAAAATTGTAATTTATTTTTTATGCGATTTAAAGCATTATCCACACTTTTAGGAGTTGCAGAAATTTGCTTTGCAATGTCATTATAGTTTAACCCTTTTAGGTAAAGTTTCAAAACTTTTAACTCATAATCACTTAAAACTTTTTTAATTTCTTTTGCAATGCTTTTTGTGTGCTCACTTGACATCATTAAATTTTCAGGTGAATGTTTTGTTGATGGAATGCTAAAAATTGAACTTTCGTCATCTTCATCATAACTAACAAAACCCTGATTGTTTAACGTAAATGATTGATTTAAAATTGAGTTTTTTAATGCACTATCACTTTTTATTGCATTAATAACCTGCCTTTCAATTAATGTTTTTGCATATGCACCAAAAGACGTGTTTTTTTCTGCATTATATGTGTTTATTGCTTTATATAAACCAATCATACCTTCTTGAATTAAATCGTCTTGATCGCCACCAACCAAAAAATAATGCCTAGCAACAAAACTAACCAACTGTTTATAACTATTAAGCAGTTGTTCTTGTGCCTTTTCATCTCCTTGTTTGGCAAGTTCTATTAATTTATCTTCTGCAATTTTATCCATTAAATTTCCTTAACTTCTTTGTTTTCTCACTTCATACAAAACAATGCCTGTTGCAACACTTGCATTTAACGAATTAATTTTCCCAAATTGAGGAATTGTAACAATGCCATCACAAAGTTTTAGTGTTAATTTTCCTGTGCCTCTTCCTTCACTTCCAATAACAATGGCAACTGCACCTTTTAGGTTGGTTTTTGTTAAGTCATCGCCACCAAGTTCACAAGCATAAACCCAAACATTTTGTTTTTTTAGTTTTTCAATTTCGTTGTTAATGTTGGCAACTCTTGCCACTTTAACATAACTGGTTGCTCCTGCACTTGTTTTAATTACAGTTTCGTTAACTTGACACGCTCTGGTTTTTTCAATAATAATTCCATGAACACCCAAACATTCACACACCCTAATTATGCTTCCTAAATTGTGTGGGTCTTCAATTCCATCTAAAATTAAAATAAATGGATCTTCATTTTTTTCTTTTGCAAAATTTAAAATATCTTCGGTTGTTGAATATTTAAAATCGCTGGTAAATGCAATAACACCTTGATGATGTTTTGTAACACTTTCGTTATTTAAAATGTTTTGTGCAACAAATTGAAATCTTATTTTTTTTGATTTTAATAATGCAATAATTTCTTCAATAACATTATCATGCAAATTGTTTTGAATTAAAACTTTATCAATGGTTGAACCATTTAAAATTAACTCTCTAACAGCATTTCTTCCTTCAACTTTCATTTTAATCTCCCACACTAACACAAATATTTAAAATTTCGTTTAATCTAGAATAATCACCAATTAAATATAAATAACCAATTAACCCTTCAAGCCCAGTGGCACGTTTATAATCAACCACACTGGCATTTTTTGCAACTGAATGGGTTTTATAATTTCTTGCTCGTTTAAAAATGTCCATTTCTTCTTCTGTTAAAATGGGCAAAATTTTGTTTAAAACTTCGCTTTGACCGGTGGCTTTAACATATTCATTTGCAAGAGTGTGCAGTTTTCCACTTTTAACATCAAATTCTTCGGTAAGCATTGTTCTAATAAACAAAGTGTAAACACTATCGCCAACAAAAGCCAAAACTTGTGGATTTAAGTTTTTTGCATCAAATTTTGTTAAATTTTTTAAATTTGTAAACATTTTTTCCATATTAATTTCCTAAAAAATAGTATAGCACAACAATTATTTTTCACCAAACAAATAAAAAGTTCAAAAAAATAAAATTCGATTAAAAAATTAATCGAATTTTTTTTAAAGTTAAATTATATAACCATCTGGGAAAACCAAATTGCAAACGCCTTGTTCTGCTTCACAAAGTGGGCACTTTTCCCATGCTTCTCTGCCCTTACCAACATAACCACATGCTGGGCAATACCACAAAGTTTCAACTTTCTTTTTATACATTGTTCCTTTTGAAAATTGATTATAAAGTTCTAAAAAAACATCTTTGTGTCTAATTTCAACATCCATAATGTTTTTAAATAATTCTGCAATTTCCATAAAACCTTCTTCTTTTGCAGTTTCAATAAATTCTGCATAAAGATCTGCTTCAATTTGTTCATCTTCGGCAAGAAGTTTTAAATTGTTTGCCATTTCCCATTTTTCTTTAAAAGGATATCCTGCACAAATATCAATGTTATCAACTTGTTTTAGTTCGGCATCTTGAATAAATGTGTAAAGCATTCTTGCATGATTAAATTCCTGATAAACAATTTTATCAATAACTTGTGCAATAGCTTCATAACCATTATATCTAAACCCATACTCAACAAATTCATAACGTGTTCGTGCCTGACATTCACCGGCATATGCTCTTGCTAAATTTAAAAAAGTTTTACTATCTTTAAGTTTCATATTTCCTCCTAATTGTTTTTTAGTATTATGAGAAAAAATTTATTTTTTATGTAAAATTAATAAAAATGGAAAAACTAACCAATAATAACAAAAAATGCCATTAAATTTTCTTTTTAAAATGTTAAATTTATGATACCTTAATAATATAAAAGGGAAAAAAGGAGTGGAACAATGAATAAAAAAATTATAACTTTGGCAGTTGCTGGGGCAATGTGTGTTCCAATGGCATTTGCGTTAACAGGTTGTAACAATAACAAAAACAACATAAACATTAATGCAAAAGATGTTTATGCATTAAGTGCAGTTTCTGGTGCAACCTACTTAAAAGAAATGGAACAAAATTCACAACAAATTTCTAAACTAAACGCAACTAGCAGACCAACTCATTTCACTGAAACCGACACAAACAATTTAAGTAACGGTCTTAAAATGTTTAACCAAGTGTTACTTGATGATTCATTAACTCAAACAACAATTAAAACACCTGAAACAGATGAATACTATGGAACATATAACTTTGTTATGAAAATGTCTGTTCCTAATGCAAATGGCTCGGTTGATGAATTTAAAATGTATTATAACGAAAAAGAAACAAAAACCGAACGTGAAATTGAAGATGCAACCGAAGAAGTTGAAGTTTCATCTAAACTTGAAGGAATTATGGTTGTTGACGGAACAATTTTTGATGTTATTGGCGAACGCGAATTTGAACAAGAAGGAAACGAAAGCGAATCTTCCATTGAATTCACAACAAAAAGCAAAACTAATCCATTAAACTACATTAAAATTTCACAAGAAGTTGAAAATAACGAAGTGGAATTTGAATATGAAATTTTTGAAAATGGAATTAAAATTTCTGAAAGTGAATTTGAAGTGGAACAAAAAAACAACCACACCGAAGTTGAACTTGAATTTAAAAATAATAACCAAAACAAAATAACATATAAAATGTTTAAAGGTAACAATTCAAATGAGTTTGTGGTTAATTATAAAAATGGAACCATTACCGACACAATCACAATTAAAATTTTAGAAAACGGATATGAATTTGTTTATTCAAATGGATTCACCGAAATTGTTAAATAAAAATAGACAAATAAAAAAATAAAAAATAAAAAATAAAAAAGCAAATGAATGTCATTTGCTTTTTTTATTTGGGAATTGCTAACAAAACAATTTCTGTTGGAAAAACACAGCCACCAAAATATCTTAAAAACAAATTATAATTTTTGTTATAACTAATAATTTGTTTTGGTATTTCAAATAAGTCAACATTGTTATGATACACCGAAATTAAAAGTTTTGGGCAGTTAGTTTTAATATGATTTTTCATTCCTTCAAGTGCTTGTTTTTCGCCACCTTCAATATCCATTTTAACCATGGTGATTTTTTCATTTATATCATCATCTAAACAAACTGCTAAAACATTTGAATCATTTCCTTCAACTGCTCTATTAGCAGAAGAAGAAACAGAATTTTCATTAAAACAAAGTTTGCAATTTTTATTAAAAACTGCCCTGTTTCTAATTTCAATATTTTCAAAATTTAAAAAACTGTTTTGCATTAAAGCGCAATTATTGTTAGTTATTTCATAACAATATATTTTAGTGTAACAATTTTTCCCGTAAGAGTTAATAAAATCTAATGTGCTATCACCTGTGTAAGCACCAACATCAACAAAAACTTCATTTTCACACTTTGGAATTAAATTCAAATCAAAATAATGTGAAAATGCATATTCAGTTGTTTTTTTCAAATTTTCAAAATCAAAATTATAATAGTTATTTGTTATTGCATATAGCAATGCTTTTGAACGATAATCTTTTAAGTTTTCATAAAGCCAAACATAATCATTTAAATTGTTTTTAAAAACTTTTGCTTTTTCCTTTAAAAAGCCATAATTTTTTTCTTCTAAATTTAATTCTCCCCAATAAGAAAATTGATTAAAAAAAATTTCAATATTTTTTTGTGTTTGAACTGGAATAGCATTAAACTTTTCCACCATATAATCAAATATTGATTGTTCATCTTTGCTTTTTATTTCATCAATTAAATCATAAAATTTTTTATCAATAACATTATTCATATTAATCTCCTAAAATTATTATATTTATAAAATGTTTTAATTGTGAAAAAAGTGAAATTATTTCCACTTTTTTATTTTTTTTAAATGCTTTTTACTTTACCTTTATTTTTTGATAAATTAAAAAATATTAAAAACAATCAATAAACTATAAAACGAAAATTATTTCGTTTTTTTTATTTTAAACATTATTTTTTTTAGTTTTTTATTTATGCCCTATATGTTATAATTAACTAATGCGAGGAATTATAATGTGGAAAATGTAATAGAAATAAAAAATTTAAAAAAATATTTTGGAACTGTGAAAGCCGTTGACGACATTTCATTAAATGTTAAAAAAGGTCAATTATTTGCATTTTTAGGATTAAATGGTGCTGGTAAAAGCACAACAATAAATATTTTAGTTGGAATTTTAGAAAAAGATTCTGGCGAATGTTTAATTAACAATAAATCAATTGAAAATATAAACGCAATTTTGCCAGAAATTGGAATTGTTTTTCAATCTTCAATTTTAGATAAAAATCTTTCAGTTTATGAAAATTTAAAATACAGAGCAATGATGTACGATTTAACAAATGAACAATTTGAAAAGAATTTAACTTTTTTTGTTGAAAATTTGGAAATGAAAGATATATTAACCAAACCACTAGATAAATTAAGTGGTGGTCAAAAAAGAAAAGTTGACATTGCTCGTGCTTTAATTCATAAACCCAGTATTTTAATTTTAGATGAACCAACCACAGGTTTAGACCCAAAAACTAGAAGTTTAGTTTGGCAACTTGTTAATAATTTAAGAAAAAAAGAAAATCTTTCAGTTTTATTAACAACACACTATATGGAAGAAGCTGTTGAATCTGACTTTGTTGTTATTATGGATAACGGAAAAATTGTTGCCACAGGAACTCCAAACCAATTAAAAAACAAATATGCAAACGATTATGTTAAATTGTTTAACTACGACAAAAAAATTCTTAAAATTCTAGAAAAAGAAAAAATCACTTTTCAAAAAAATAAAGAATTTTTACTAATAGAATTTAAAAACACTATGCTTGCCAAAAATTTTGTGGTAGAAAACAAACATTTAATTTTTGATTTAGAAATTTTAAAAGGTAAAATGGATGATGTGTTTTTAAATGTGACTGGAAAAAATTTAAAGGAGAACTTATGAAAAGTGAATTAAAAAAAATGAAATATTTAATTTCAAGAAATATAAAACTATATTTTAAAGACAAGTTTACTTTTTTTGTTTCGTTAATCACTCCTTTTATTTTGTTTATTCTATTTGTAACCTTTTTAAAAACAACCTATGAAAACAATTTAGAAGCCATAATTCAAAACTATTCTGTAAATAAAAAAATAATTAATGCGTTCACTGGTGGTTGGCTTTTTTCTTCCGTACTATCCACTTCTTGCATAACAGTTGCTTTTTGCTCGGGAATGATGGTTTTAGACAAAATTACCAAAGCAAACATCGATTTTTGTGTTTCACCAGTTAAGAATTCAACACTACAAATTAGTTATGTTGTTGCAAACTTAATAACAACTTTAATTGTTTGTTCAATTTTGTTTTTTATTGGGTTACTTTATTTGACATTTATTGGTTTTTATTTATCGTTTAGTGATATTATTTTAATTGTTTTTAATATGATTTTAACATCACTTTTAGGCTGTTTAATAGCCAACATTATTTGGACATTTGCTAGTTCACAAGGTGTTGTTAGCAGTGTTTGCACACTAATTTCTGCCATGTATGGATTTATTTGTGGTGCATATATGCCTATTAACACAATGGGTGAAACAATAAAAAATGTTACAGTATTTTTCCCTGGAACTTATGCCACCCTTTTGTTTAGAAAAGGATTTTTAAATGGAACTTTAAATGAAATGGGAAAAACTTTACCAAATGAAATGGTTGAAGAAATTGCTAAAAGTTTTGATTGTAGTTTTAAATTTTTTGGTAATTCAGTTTCAACTGCCACAATGTTTTTAGTTTTAATTGGCTCAATAACAATATTTTTCATCATTTTATTTTTGGTTTCTAAACTTAAAAGAAAGAGCAAATAAAAGCAAGGCAAATTGCCTTGTTTTTTTATTGTTAATTAAATTGCAAATCTTAACATATTTTGATAATATTAAAAAAAAAGGTGTTTTATGTTATTAGCCAGATTTTTTGAGTATAAACCAGAAGGAAATTTTACCTATTTTTCAATAGAACATATTTGTTTTATTATTTTTGGTATTTTGTTTGCAATTCTTGTGGGTATTTTTGTTAAAAATTTAAAAGAAGAAAAAATTAAAACAATTTTAAAAATTTTAGCAATACTAATGCCATTTTACGATATTGTGTATTGGACTTGGGAAAAAATTGTAACCAACACTTTTGATTTTAAAACATCATTACCTCTTTATTTTTGTTCATTAGTTTATTTGGTTTTGCCTTTTGCTGCATTTTCAAAAAACGAAAAAGTGCAACAATCAAGTTTAGCATATTTGGCAACCATGAATTTAATTGCTGGTCTTATGGGACTAATTTTTAACACACACTTAAATGAATATCCAATGCTAAGTTTTGTTGCATTAAGAAGTATGTTTTATCACATATCAATGATAACCATTTCTTCCATAATTTGGTTTAGTAAAATATATAAACCCAACATTTGGCACACAATAACATTTTTTATTCCAGCATTAATATTGTTTATTCCTGCTTGTATTGTTAATTTTTCACTTAATGCCGACTATATGTTTTTAAATGGTGGTGCAGGAACACCATTTGAAAAAATTTCAAGTTTAATGCCAAAACCTATTTATATAATTGTTTTAATGGTTTCAATTGTAATTTTAATTAATTTAATATTTTACATACCAACAATTATAAAATTTTTTAAAGAAAAGAAAAATAATAAAATAAAAAAAGTATAATAATGTATTAACATAAAAATTTAAACACTTAATAATTTTAAAAAAACATTTTTAATTAATAATAAAACAAAAAATCCCTTTTAAAAGGGATTTTTTTATTGGAGCTGATGACGGGACTTGAACCCGTGGCCTCCGCCTTACCAAGGCGGTGCGCTACCGACTGTGCCACATCAGCATAAATATTTTTAAAATTTGCACATTTTTTGAAATTTGCTTTATAAATATATCATAATTTAATTATGTTATCAAGTTTTTTATAACATAAATAAAACAACATTTTTAATTTTATTTGTTTATTTTATTCTATTTAACAAAAAATTAAGCATTTAAAACATAAATTGCTTGTTTTTTTTAAAAAAATAATTAGTTATAAAACTATACATAATTTTTAAATCAAGCAAAATTCACATACAATTGTTAGTTTTATTTCAATATTTAAAAAGTTTGTAAAATCATACAAAAAAAACAATATATTGTGTTTTTGAATTGACATTAACACTATATATGTTTAAAATCACTTTTGAAAATACTTAGCACACGGAGGAAAAAATAGTTATGCAAGTTGTTAAAAGAAATGGCCAAATTGTTGATTATGACATGTCAAAAATTAAAATTGCTATTGGAAAAGCAAACAATGAAGTGTCAAAAAAAGAACAAGCCACAGAAAAAGAAATTAAAGAAATTTTAAACTACATTGAAGGTTTAAACAAAAAAAGATTGCTAGTTGAAGATATTCAAGACATTATTGAAGAAAAATTAATGTCTTTTGGTCATTATGAACTTGCAAAAAAATATATTATTTATCGTTACACACGTGAATTGGTTAGAAAAGCAAACACAACCGACCAATCAATTAAAGAATTAATTGATGGTGAAAGTGAATATTGGAACACAGAAAATTCTAACAAAAACGCTAAAATTGTAACCACTCAAAGAGATTATTTAGCAGGAATAACCAGCACCGACATAACCAGAAGATTTTTACTTCCTGAGGATGTTGTTAAAGCTCATGATGAAGGAATAATTCATTTCCATGATGCCGACTATTTTGCACAAAATGCTCTTCATAACTGCGACTTAATTAACCTTGAAGATATGTTGCAAAATGGAACCAACATTAATGGTGTTATGATTGAAAAACCACATAAATTCTTAACAGCAATGACCATTGCAACACAAATTATAACAGCCGTAACTTCTAGCCAATATGGTGGAGCAACCGTAACAATGACTCACCTTGCACCTTTTGTTAGAGATAGCTACAACAAATATTTAGAAAAATACAGAACCAGAGGACTATCTGAGGAACAATGTGTTAAATTTGCAAAAGAAGATGTTGCAAAAGAAGTTAAAGATGGTGTTCAAACCTTCCAATATCAAGTTAATTCAATGACAACCACTAATGGACAATCTCCTTTTTTAAGTGTTTGTTTGTATTTGGGTGAAACAGAAGAATACAAAGAAGAATTAGCCATGATTATTGAAGAAATTCTTCATCAAAGAATTTTGGGTATGAAAAATGAAAAAGGTGTTTACATCACCCCTGCTTTCCCAAAACTTTTGTATGTTTTAGAAGAAGATAACATTCACGAAAACAGTAAATATTGGTATTTAACAAAACTTGCAGCTGAATGCA
>CALWDV010000003.1 GCA_944376785.1 uncultured Clostridia bacterium
AAATTTATTCAGCACTTAATAATTTTAAAGGTGTTGTAAGGCGTAATGAATTGTTAGGTTTTAAAAACCACTGTGTTTTCTATGCCGATTATGGACATCATCCAACAGAAATTCAAAACTCAATAAAAACATTTTGTTCTATGTTTAAAAAAGTTTTATGTGTGTTTCAACCTCACACATACACACGCACAAAAACATTGTTAAACGAATTTAAATCAAGTTTTTTAGGTGTGAAAAAATTAATTGTTTTTAAAACTTATCCTGCACGAGAACCCTATTTAAAAGAGGGAAGTGAAACAAAATTATTTAAAGAAGTTAAAAACAGAAACAAACAATTAATTATGCAAGAAAAAGAACTTTTGGAATGTTTAATAAAAGATTGTAATAGTTATGATTGCATTTTAGTGCTAGGTGCAGGAGATGTGTATGATATTGTTAAAAATGGAATAGATTTTAAAAATTAATAATTTAATAAAAACAAATTCTTTTGCTTTCAACCAATAAAAATTTAGAAATTTGTGTTGACACAATTAGTATTTATATATATAATAATAAAGCGAATAAATTTAGAGGTAAGAAAGTCATGAAAGAAAATACACATCCAAATTATCATGAAGTAGAAGTTGTATGTGCTTGTGGTGAAAAATTCAAAACTAGATCTACTTACAATGGTAATGTTGTTAAAGTTGATATTTGCAGCAAATGCCATCCATATTACACAGGAAAATCAAAAGTAGTTGACACCGCTGGTAGAGTAGAAAAATTCAAAAAACGTTACAACTTAGATTAATCTTAGGAGAAAAATATAGGCTTTTGCCTATATTTTTTATGCTTATATGGAATTAAACAAAGCAAAGCAAGAATTTAACAAAATTTTAAAGGATAATGGTGTTGTAGATTATGAAAATAATACTACACAACTTTTTTTGTGGGTTTTAAAAGTTAACAAAGTAGAATTATTGTTAAAACAACAAATAAGCAATAAAGAATATAAAAAATTAAAACAACTGGTTTTGAAACGTGCAAAACATTATCCATTGCAATATTTAATTAAAAGTGTTGAATTTTTTGGTAACAAAATTATTGTTAACAAAAATGTTTTAATTCCAAGAAATGAAACAGAACAATTATGTGAAATGGTTGCAAAAAATTCTAATAACAAAAAAGTTTTAGATTTGTGTTCAGGCAGTGGTTGCATTGGGCTTGGAATTAAGTTAAATTCTAGTGCAGATGTAACTTTAAGTGACATATCAAGTGGTGCATTAAAAGTTGCCAAAAAAAATGCAAAACAAAATAAATTAAATGTTAAATTTATTAAAAGCAATTTGTTTGAAAGCATTAACCAAAAGTTTGATATTATTGTTTCAAACCCACCATACATTAAAACTTGTGATTTAATTAATTTGCAACCAGAAGTTAAGTTTGAACCAATGGTTGCCCTTGACGGAAAAGATGATGGTTTGTTCTTTTACAAAAAAATTATTGAAGAAGCACCAAAATTTTTAAATGATTTTGGTGAAATTTATTTTGAGTTTGGTTTAGGACAAGAACAAAGCATAAAAAAACTATTGTCAAAAGATTTTGAGTGTATTAAAATATTTAAAGATTATTATAATAAAAACCGATTTATATATGCAAAATTAAAGGATAGATTATGTTAGATAAATTAAAGGCGTATAAAATTAGATATGACGAACTGCAACAAGAACTTGTTAAGCCGGAAGTTATTGCTGATAACAAAAAATATAAAAAATTAAGTCAAGAATACACAAACATTCAACCTATTGTTGAATTATATGAAGTTTATAATAAAACCGTTAACGACATTGCTTTGGCAGAAGAACTTGTTAAAACTGAAAGCGATGCAGAAATGGTTAGGCTTTTGCATGAAGAAATTTATGAAAACAAAGCAAAGCTTGAAAAGTTAAACGAAGAAGCAAAAATTTTGCTTTTACCTGTTGATGAAAATGATGACAAAAACGTTATTATGGAAATTAGAGCAGGTGCTGGTGGCGAAGAAGCAAGTTTGTTTGGAATGGTTCTATTTAGAATGTACACCAGATTTGCCGAAAGAAATCGTTGGCGTGTTGAAGTTATTGATATGAATGAAACAGAACTTGGTGGAATTAAAGAAGTAAGTTTTTTAATTAAAGGAAATGGAGCATATAGAAAACTAAAATTTGAAAGTGGAGTTCACAGGGTTCAACGTGTTCCTGAAACAGAAAGTCAGGGTAGAATTCACACTTCAACAGCAACAGTTGCAGTTTTGCCAGAGCAAGAAGATGTTGACATTGAAATTGATGAAAAGGATTTAAAAATTGACACTTATCGCAGTTCAGGTGCTGGTGGACAACACGTTAATAAAACTGAAAGTGCAATAAGAATAACTCATTTGCCAACAGGAATTGTTGTTTCTTGTCAAGATGAAAGAAGCCAAATTAAAAACAGAGAAAGAGCAATGAGTGTTTTAAAAAGCAAACTTTATGATTTTTATCAAACACAAGCCGATGAAGAATATGCAAAAAATCGTCGCACACAAGTTGGAACAGGCGATAGAAGTGAAAGAATTAGAACATATAACTATCCACAAGGAAGACTTACTGATCACAGAATTAACTACACAGTTTATAATTTAGAAGCTTTTTTAGATGGCGATATTGAAGATTTAATTGATAACTTAATTATTGCTGACCAAAAAGCAAAATTAGAACAAGCTGAGGCATAATTAAAAACCACAACAAGTTTTGTTTAACTTGTTGTGGCTTTTATTTTATAATGTTTAAGTTGCAAAAAAAAATTAAATAATATACACTATTAAAAAAGTTGGTTTAAATGGATATTTCATTAAAATTAGAAAATTTAATACAACAAAACAAAGCAAAAATTAAATTTGCTTCTTTTTCAGATGAAACAATTTCACTTGCTCATGAACTTTTAAACGATAAAAGTTCTAAAACAAATTTGTTTATAACCGAAGGCATGTGGGCAATTCCAAAAATAATTTATAACAAAAGTGAAGTTGTTGCTTTTATTTTTTGCCCAGAAAGTATTAAAAGCGAAGATGGTTTTAATGCAGTTAAACACTTTATTGGCAAAACCAATGTTTATGTTATTAGTGAAAAAGTGTTAAACAGATTAACAAAACGAAATGATGATAATGGAATATATTGCATTGTTAAAATGCCAGAATATGATGTTGCGCCAATTTTAAGCAAACAAAAAAGCATTGTTTGTGTGCTAGATGGAATTGAAAAACCTGGAAATATTGGAACAATTTTAAGAACTTGTGATGCAACAAACATTGATTTAGTTATGGTGGTTAACAGAAGGGCAAAAGTTACCAACACATTGTGTGTTAAAGGCAGTATGGGTGCAATATTTAATGTTCCAATTAAAACGTATGCAACTATAAAAGATTGTTGGCAAGATTTAAAAAATAATGGATTTGAAATTTACTTAGCTGATACTCGTGCAGAAACCGATTATTTTAACTTTAAATATGCAAACAAAACTGCATTAGTTATGGGTAGTGAGCGTTATGGTATTAGCAAAGATTGGTATGAAAACAATCCAAAATTATTAAAATTAAAAATGCTTGGGCAGTGCGACAGTTTAAATGTGGGCGTTGCAACAAGTATTTTGTTATATGATGTGAAAATGAAACAATTAGGAGAATAATATGAAAAACATAATTTTAACAGGTGATCGTCCAACAGGCAGATTGCATATTGGCCATTATGTTGGTAGTTTAAAAAATCGTGTTGAAATGCAAAATGAAGGAAATTTTGACACAATGTATGTTATGATTGCAGATGCACAAGCATTGGGCGATAACCATGATAACATTCAAAAAATTAGAAATAACATAATTGAAGTTGCCATTGACTATTTGTCTTGTGGTTTAGATCCAAACAAAATAACTTTGTTTATTCAAAGTGAAATTCCACAGTTAACCGAATTAACATTTTACTATATGAATTTAGTAACTCTTAGTAGGCTAACAAGAAACCCAACTGTTAAAGAAGAAATTAAACTTAGAAATTTTGAAACCAGTTTGCCAGTTGGTTTTGTAACTTATCCAATAAGTCAAGCAGCCGATATAACTGCATTTAATGCAAACTTAGTTCCTGTTGGTGACGACCAACTTCCAATGATTGAACAAACTCGTGAAATTGTTAGAGCATTTAACTCTCTTTATGGAGAAACATTAGTTGAACCAAAAGCAGTTCTTCCTAAAAACGAAGTTTGCAGAAGATTGCCAGGAACAGATGGTAATGCAAAAATGGGAAAAAGTTTGGGTAATTGCATATATTTAGCTGATGATGAAAAAACAGTTAATCAAAAAGTTATGGGAATGTACACCGACCCAAATCATATTAAAGTTTCAGACCCTGGCAAAGTGGAAGGAAATGTTGTTTTCACTTATCTAGATGCTTTTGCAACTAACGAACAAATTAAAAAATATGCACCTGAATATAATAACTTAGAAGAAATAAAAGAACACTATAAACGTGGTGGGTTAGGTGATGTTAAAGTTAAAAAGTTACTTGCAAATGTTTTAAACGAAGTTTTAACACCAATAAGAGAAAAACGTGCATATTACGAAGCACATAAAAACGAAGTGTATGACATTTTGTTTAAGGGCAGTGATAAGGCAAAACAAGTTGCACAACAAACACTTGATAAAGTTAAAAAAGCAATGGGGATTAATTATCGTGACATTTTAAAACAATAATTATAAAAAAAAATACTATGATAATCATAGTATTTTTTTGTTTTATCTGTTACCACAACTGCTACAACGAGAGCAACCACACGAAGAACAGCCACAAGAAGAGCAGCCACAAGAAGAACAACCACTTGAATTGTTTTCGTTAGATAAAGTTAAAAGCAGTAATAATAAAAAGTTTGTGTTGTTGTTAAGGTCGGTGTTTGTTGCAGAAGTAAAAATTGAAAGAAGCAAAACCAGCAAAACATTATTTGAAAAATTCATTATTTCCCTCCATTTTACAAAATTTGATATTATTAACTAATATGTTTCACAATTTTTTTTTGTTAATCAAAAATTTTTATTATAAAATTTTATTGTTATTTTTCTTATTATTTTGGCTAGGAGAGAATTTATGAAAGATTTAATTGTTTTACCAAGTCAGCAAAAAGATGCGTTAAGTGAATATATGCCCAACGATGCAACTTTAAAAAAACTTGCCGATTTTTTTAGTATGTTTTCCGATTCAACACGTGTGAAAATTATAACAGCACTTTGCCTTGGCAAAATGTGTGTTAACGATTTGTCTGTTTCGTTAAACATAAATCAAACAACAGTTAGTCATCAACTAAAATTTTTAAAAACATTTGGTGCTGTTAGTTGTGAAAGAGATGGAAAAATTATTTATTATTCAATAAAAAATAACACAATAAATGATGTTATGTTAAATGGAGTTAATTATTTGTTGCAAGCATAAACTTGTATTGATTTTTTGTTTTGTGCTATAATATTTTTGATGAATAAATATATTGAAAGCATTAAACAACGTGTAAAAAACTTACCACTTTCACCTGGCGTTTATATTATGCGAGATGAAACTGGAACAATAATTTATATTGGCAAGGCTAAACATTTAAAAAACAGAGTTAGCCAATATTTTTTAAACACTGTTAAGCAACCAAAAGTTCAATTAATGGCAGATAGTGTTAAAACTTTTGATTATATTATTTGTGGCTCAGAACTTGAAGCATTAAACCTAGAAGCAAATTTAATTAAAAAACATCAACCGTTTTATAACATATTGTTAAAAGACGGAAAGGCACATCCATTTTTTAGAATTGATTTAAAACAAGATTTTCCTGTTGTGGAAATAACAAGGAAGTTAAAAAGAGATGGTGCGAAATATTTTGGTCCTTATTTTGGAAGTGTTAATGCCAGAGATTTGTTGCAGTTAATTAACACAACATTTTCACTAAAAACTTGCAAGTTAAATTTGAATAATGGAAAACGTGCAAAACGAGAATGTTTAAACTATCATTTAGGGCTTTGCCATGCTCCTTGTGTTGGAAAAATTAGCAAGGAAGATTACAGAAAAGAAATTGACAAAGTAATATCATTTTTAAATGGTGATGTTAGTTATGCAAAAACAATATTAAATGAAAAAATGATTGCTTGTGCACAAACAGAAAACTTTGAAAAAGCCATTGTTTATAGAAATAATTTGAATATGATTGAGTCGTTAAACTCAAAATTAATTACCGAACTAACAAGTTATAGCGATATTGATGTTGTGGGATATTTTACAAATGGTGTTGCAACAGTTGTTTCGGTGCTTGTTGTTAGAGCAGGAAAAATTATGGGTTTAAACAACTTTAACGTGGTTGATTTAAGCATTACAAAGGAAGAAGTTTTAACAAGTTTTGTTACTCAGTATTATCCAAACTCATCAACTGTACCTGCCGAAATTGTGTTTCCGTGTGAACTTGGTGAAGTGGTTGAAAATTACTTAAATCAATTTTCGAAAAACAAAGTTAAAATTGTTGTGCCTAAAATTGGCATTAGAAAAAAATTGTTAAATATGGCAGAAATAAATGCTAAGGAATATTTAGAGAAAAACATTGAAAAAGAAAAACTTGCCGAACTTAAAACTGTTGGTGCAGTTAAACTTTTAAAAGACAGATTAAATTTGCCAGAGTTACCAATTAGAATTGAAGGGTTTGATATTTCAAACATAAGTGGAACAAATATGGTTGCTAGTATGGTTGTTTTTACTAATGGAGCCCCAAACTATTCACATTACAGAAAATTTAAAATTAAAACTGTGTTTGATAAGAACAACGATTTTGCTTGTATGAAAGAAGTTTTAACAAGAAGAATTGCCGAGCTTAAAAATGATGATGTTAGTTTTTCAACCAGACCAAATTTAATTTTAATTGATGGCGGAAAAGGTCAACTAAGTTTTGCATATTCTGTTTTAACCAGCACTGGTGTTAACATTCCAATGATTTCACTAGCAAAAAAAGAGGAAGAAATTTTTATGCCACATGAAAGTGAATCAATTAAACTTAGCAAAGATGACTATGCTTTAAAACTTTTACAACGTGTTAGAGATGAAAGCCATCGTTATGCAATAACTTTTCACCGTAGTTTAAGAAATAAAAATGCTTTGGTTAGTGAATTAAGCAAAATTAAACTTATTGGAAAAAATAAAGAAATTGCACTGCTTGAATATTTTAAAGACATTAATAAAATAAAAAATGCAAGTGTTAAGGAACTTATGGAAGTTAAAGGAATAAGCGAAAAACTTGCAAATAACATATATAATTATTTTCACGATAAAAAAGATAATGAATAATTATCTTTTTTTTAACAACTTTTTTTTAGTTTGAATAATTAAATTAAAAGGGTTAATTATGTTAAAAAAACTAAAAAAAATAATAAAAAAAGGCAATATATTAATAAACGAGCCATTAAAAAATCACACAACATTTCATATTGGTGGAAATGCTTCTTTTTTGGTTATGCCAAATGATTTTTTAGAATTAAAAAATTTAATTGAATTTTTAAAAAATAATAATATTCAATATTATGTGTTAGGAAATGGAAGCAATGTTTTGGCAAGTGATGATGGGTTTAATGGGGTTGTTATTAAATTAACTAAATTAAACGAAATTAGGTTGTATGAAGATTGTTTGCAGGTTTTTTGTGGGGCAAACTTAAATTCTGTTTGTTTGTTTTTAAAACAGCACAATTTGGGTGGGTTTGAAGACGCTTTTGGAATTCCGGGAACAGTTGGTGGTGCTGTGGTTATGAATGCAAGTGCATATAACTTTGAAATTTCAAAGGTTGTTAAAGGGGTTTTAATTTTAAAAGATAACAAGTTTGATTATTTAAACAACGAACAATGTGGGTTTGGTTACAGAAAAAGTAATTTTGAAAATGCAATTGTTTTAAGTGTTGATTTTAAAATTTTTAATGGTTGTGAAAGTGAAAGAATGGATTATGTTTTTAATATGAGAAAAACATTTCAACCATTAAATTTTCCTAGTGCAGGAAGTGTTTTTAAACGTGTTAATGGTGTTGTTGTTAGTAAATTACTTGACCAAATGGGTTTTAAAGGTAAAAAATGTGGTGGGGCAATGGTAAGCGAAAAACACGCAGGTTTTATTGTTAATGTGGGTGATGCGACAGCAAATGATGTTAAAAATTTAATTATTAGCATAAAAAACGAAGTTAAAGATAAGCAAGGAATTAAGCTTGAAGAAGAAATTAAGTTTTTATAATAGTTTTGATTTTGTTTAATTTAACTTAAAAAAAATGTTGTATCAATTAATAAAACAATTTAAAAAAATGGTTTAATGTGTTATAATTATTTTTAGAAAATTTGTTAAAATACTTATATAGTGTTTAACTTAAAAGGATACTTTTTTTATGAAATTAATGGGAGATTATCACACTCATACTGTGGATTCTGATGGCAAAAGCACATTAGAAGAAAATGTTGTTAGTGCTGTTAATAAAGGCATTAAACAACTTGCTTTAACAGACCATTCTTTTTCTCATATGGCACATGGCATAACAAGAGAAGTTTATAATAAGCAAACAGAAAAAATTAACGAACTAAAAATTAAATATCCAAATTTAGAAATTTTGCATGGTGTTGAAAGCAATTTAATGAGTTTGGAAGGTGATATTGATGTTAAACCAGAAGAACGCAATAACTTTCAAATTGTTGTTGTTGGATATCATTACACATATAAACCATTAAGTTTAAAAAATTTCTTTAATTTTTGGTTGCCAAGTGTGTTGCACATAAGCACAAAAAAACGTGTTATGAAAAACACAATGGCATATATTAACGCAATGAATAAAAACCAAGTTGATATTTTGGCACATTTGAATTATGGAATTAAAGTTGACCCAGTAAAAATTGCCGAAGTGGCAAAAGAAAAAGAAGTTTACATTGAACTTAATGCAAAACATTTGGGGTTTTCAGACAAGCAACTTAAAAAAATGGTGGAAACTGGTGTTAAGTTTGTTATTGATTCAGATGCCCATAGGTCAAAAAATATAGCAAAAAATAATCGTGCATTTGCTGTTATTGAAAGGCTAAACATTCCACACAGTCAAATTGCTAACTTAAACGATTTTCCAAAATTTAAAAACTACAATAAAGATAAAAATTATTAAAGGAGAAAGTAATGTCATTTGCACTTGATGCTAAAAAAGAAGTGTTAAAAGTGGAAATAAAAAACGATTGTTGTGCAATCGCTTATTTAAGTGCTGTAATTAAAGGTGCAGGACAACTTTCTTTGTCGGCTGGAAAAAACATTATTAACATTCACACCGACACACCAGAACTTTTTGATGTTGTTAACAGAATTGTTAAACAATACTATGGCGAAGAATGCACACTTTGTTTAGCAGAAGAAAATTTAGGATTTAAAATTATTAAATATAAAATAACAATTCCTAGTTCTGTTTCAGAACAAATTCTTTTTGATTGTGGCATTTTAGAAAGGGACGAGCAAAACAATGTTAATTTTGTTAATGGAATTAACCCATTAATTATTCAAGAAGAATGTTGCAAAATAAGTTACATTCGTGGAGCATTTTTGAGTTGTGCAACTTCAAACATTGTTATTAAACATTACGATAACGACACAAAAAGTAACAGTGGATATCACTTGGAATTTGTTTTTAATTTTGAAGAAACAGCACAAGATTTTTGTAAACTTTTAGAAAGTTTTAACATTCACGCAAAAACAACAGTTAGAAAAAATAACCCATTGGTTTATATTAAAGAATATCAAGTTATTTGTGATATTTTGGCATTGGTTGGTGCTAATAAAGCTGTTTTGGAACTTCAAAACGAAGCAGCAATAAGAGATTTAAGAAACAATGTTAACAGGCAAACAAATTGCCTAAATGCTAACTTAAACAAAATGGTTCAAGCAAGTGTTAAGCAACTTAATGCAATTAATTTAATTAAAGAAACCATTGGGCTTGAAAGTTTAGATGAAAGTTTGCAAGAACTTTGTTTAATTAGGCTTGCAAACCCAGAAGAACCACTTGAAAAGTTGCGTCAACTTTATTCTCAACCTGTTTCTAAAAGCGGAATTAATCATAGATTTAGCAAAATTTTAAAAATAGCAGATGAAATAAAAAATAATAAATAACGAGGTTTAAATGAGCAATTTTGTACATTTACATGTTCACACTGAATATAGTTTGTTAGATGGTGCGGCAAGAATTAAAAAACTTGCAAAAGTTTGCAAAGAATATAATATGCCAGCTGTTGCAATAACTGATCACGGAAATATGTATGGTGCAGTTGCTTTTTTTGATGCCTGTGAAGAAAATGGAATTAAAGCCATTTTTGGTTGCGAGTTTTATGTTTGTGATGACCTAACTGTTAAACAAGGAAAATCAAAACTAAACCATTTAATTTTACTTGCAAAAGACGATGTTGGATATCATAATTTGTGCAAACTTAACTCTATTGCATTTGAACAAGGTTATTATTACAAACCAAGAATTGATTTAAAAACACTTGAAAAACACAGCGAAGGTTTAATTTGTTTAAGTGCGTGTTTGGCAGGAGATATTCCACAATTAATTTTGCAACGTCGATTTGATGAAGCAGAGCAGTTGGTTTTGTGGTTTAAAAATTTGTTTAAAGAAGATTTTTATTTAGAACTTCAAAATCATGGTTTAGAAGAACAACTTTTTGTTAATGAAAAACTTCGTGAATATTCTAAAAAATATAACATTAAAACAGTTGCAACAAATGATGCACACTACATTTATAAAGACGATGCAGAAATGCAAGATGTTTTAATGTGTGTTGCAATGCAAAAAACATTGGACGACCCTGACAGATTAAAATTTCCTAACAGCGAATTTTATTTTAAAACTGCCGAAGAAATGGAAAAAGCATTTCCTAACGATTTAGATGCCCTTGAAACAACTTTGGAAATTGCAGATAAGTGCAACTTTAAATTAACTTATGGTCATTATATGTACCCTAAATACACACCTGTTACAGGGCAAGAACCTATTGATTATTTTAAAGATTTAATTTTTGAAGGGTTAAAGAAAAAATATAAAGTGGTAACACAAGAAATAACTGACAGAATTAACTATGAAATTGACACAATTTCAAGATTGGGCTATGTTGAATATTATTTAATTGTTTGGGATTATATTAATGCTGCACGAAAAAAAGGAATTTCGGTTGGTCCTGGTCGTGGTAGTGGTGTTGGTAGTATTGTTGCATATTTAATGGGAATAACCGATGTTGACCCAATTAGATATGGGCTGTTCTTTGAAAGATTTTTAAATCCAGAAAGGGTTAGTGCACCCGATTTTGATATTGACTTTGAAGATTCTCGCCGTGGTGAAGTGTTTGAATATGTTAAAGAAAAATATGGCGAAGATAGGGTTTGTAAAATAATAACATTTGGAACAATGGCGGCAAAAAACGCATTAAAAGATGTTGCCAGAGTTCTTCGAGTTCCTTATAACGAAATAGATAAAGTTACAAAAGCAATTCCAAACAGCATTAAACGACCAAACATTATTCAAAAATGTTTTGGAATTGGCAGAAAAGAAGGCGAACCAGACGAAAGTGTGCCAGAACTTGTTGAAATGTACAACACAAATCCAGACATTAAAAAGGTTGTTGACATTGCATACAAAGTTGAAGACAACCCACGTCAAACTGGAATTCACGCCTGTGGAGTTATTATTGGTGGTGACATATTAGACAAGCACATTCCACTTGCAAAAAACGGTGACATAATAACAAGCCAATATGTTGGTGGCGAACTTGAACATTTGGGACTGCTTAAAATGGACTTTTTGGGTCTTAGAAACTTAACCGATATTAAACAAGCCATTGAATTAATTAAACAAAATCATGGTGTAACAATAAACTTTGATGAGTTAGGAACAGACGATGAAAATGTTTATAAACTAATTTCAACAGGAAACACAAAAGCAATTTTCCAAATTGAAAGTAGTGGGTTCCAAAAGTTTATGAGAGAATTGCAACCAACCTGCCTAGAAGATATTATTGCAGGTGTGTCGCTTTACCGTCCGGGTCCAATGGATAGTATTCCAACATTTGTTAAAAACAAACACAATCCAAGTGGAATTAAATATGTTAGTCCAATTATGGAACCAATTTTAAATGTTACATATGGTTGCATTGTTTACCAAGAACAAGTTATGAAAATTGTTCAAGAACTTGCTGGTTATACACTTGGCCGAGCAGATAGTGTTAGAAAAATGATGGGTAAGAAAAAATTAAAAGACCTTCAAAAAGAAAGAGAAGTGTTCTTAAATGGTTGCCCATCAATTAATGGTAAACCTGCTGTTGATGGTGTGTTAAAACGTGGACTTGATGCCGATGTTGCAAATAAACTTTGGGACGAAATGGAAAAGTTTGGTTCTTATGCGTTTAACAAATCTCATGCTGCGGCATATGCCCATGTTACCTATCAAACTGCATATTTAAAAACCTATTATGAACCAGAATTTTTAACTGCTGTTTTAAACAACAGAATTACCAATATTGATGAAATTAAAAATTATGTTACTTATGCAAAAGAAGAAAAAATTGAAATTTTACCACCAGACATAAACAAATCACAAACAATGTTTAGTTGTGATAGCACTGGCAAAATTCGTTTTGGACTTGCAGCACTTAAAGGTGTTGGAATTAACGTTATTGATACAATTATTGAAGAAAGAAACAATAATGGTGAATTTAAAAATATTGTTGATTTTGTTAACAGGTTTGATAACAATATTTTAAATAAACGTTGTATGGAAAGTTTAATTTTAAGTGGTGCTTTTGATTGCTTTAAGGTTAAACGTTCGCAACTAATGCAAGTTTATGCAACACTGTTAGACAGAGCAAGTTTTGACAGAAAAAACAGAGCCTCTGGGCAATTTAGTTTGTTTGACACGGTTTTAAAAACCGATGTTGTTAACGATATAACTTATCCTAACATTGCAGAATTTGATGAACAAACCAGATTAAAACTTGAAAAAGAAGTGGTTGGAGTTTACATTTCGGGGCACCCACTAAGCAACTATACCAAAAAATTTACTGAGTATAATTTAACTGCCGATATGTTACAAACCGAAGAAGATGATGTTGAACAAGTTGAAGAACAAGACGAGTCAGATGTTGTTTATGAAGGTTTAACCGATGGAATGGAAGTAACATGTGGTGGTATTGTTGTTGAAGTTAAAAAACTGCTTTCAAAACGTGACAAAAAAGAAATGGCATTTGTTAAAGTGGAAGATTTGTATGGTGTTATTGAATTAATGCTTTTCCCACAAGCATATGCAAAATTTAAAGGAAAATTAGTTAACGATGCACTTGTAACCATTCATGGAAAACTAAGCATAAGAAGTGGCGAAAAACCAGTTGTTATGGTTGATAATGTTATTCCTTGGGAATTAAATGACAATAAAAAAGAAGAAGTTAAAATTGCAACATTATATTTAAAATATGATGTTAGCAACATTGCATTGCACGATGATATTTATAAAACATTAACAAACTACCCAGGAGAAAGTTCGGTTATTGTTGTTGATTTAAACAATAAACCATTCAAACTAAATGTTAGAATTAATCCAAATAGTTTTTTAATTAATGAATTACACGCCTTTATTCCAGATGAATTTATTAAGTTAAAATAATAAAAAATTATTTGTTTAAATTTTAAAATTTTATTATTATAGTAATACAAATTAAAATTAAAAGGAAAAAATATGATTAAAATTGCTGTTTTGTGTAGTGGTGGTGATAGCCAAGGTATGAATGCTTGCATTCAAACCATTGTTAATATGGCTTCTGTTCATGGAATTATGGTTATGGGGGTTCGTCGTGGCTACCAAGGTTTAATTGAAGATGATATGATTGAACTAACACGTGAAAGTGTTGCAAACATTGGAAACTTGGGTGGTTGTGTTTTAAAAGTTTCTCGTTGCCCAGAATTTAAAACAGCAGAAGGTGTTAAAAAAGGTTATGAAACACTGCTTAAAAACCGAATTGATTATTTAATTGTTATTGGTGGTGATGGCAGTTTTAGAGGAGCTATTGAACTTAGCAGGTTAGGTGCAAAAGTTATAACCATGCCTGGAACCATTGATAACGACTTGTTTTATACCGACAGAACTTTGGGGTTTGACACTGCTGTTAACAATGCTGTTTCTGCCATTGATAACATTCGTCAAACAATGGAAGCAAACAACCGTGGTTTAATTGTTGAAGTTATGGGGCGTGAATGTGGTCACATTGCACTTAATGTTGCTGTGGCAGTTTGTGCTCATTCTGTTGCAGTTAAAGAAGTTAACACAACAATTAGCGACATTGTTTCAGATGTTAAACAATGTTTAAACAAAGGAATAACAAGCCCAGTGGTTGTTATTAGTGAAGCCGTTGATTATTCTGTTGACGATGTAAGACGTGCTGTTGAACAAGAATGTGGAATTGAGTGCAGAACAAGTGTTATTGGGTATTTGCAACGTGGTGGTGCTCCAAGCGTGTTTGATAGAGTTTTTGCAATTCAACTTGGAATTAATGCCATTGAACTTATTTTAAAAGGTGTTTCAAACATTGCTTTGGGAATTAGAAACCGTAATGTTTTTTATATGAAACTTGAAGATGTTTATAATTTAAAAGATGAGTTTGACAAATTACTTTACAGACAATTAAGAAATTTGCATAACTTAAAATAAAAACATAACTTTAAAATAAAAAAATATTGCAGTTTTCTGCAATATTTTTTTTATCTGTAATCATCAAAATCATCAAAATTTGAGCTAGGTCGTTCATAATTATTTTTATAGTGATTATGATTATTGTTATATGAATCATAATGGTTTTGGTTAGTATTTGACCTATGGTTATAGTTGTTATATAAATCGTTATTAATACCATTAAAATGGTTATATTCATCACTTGCTTCGGTTGATAATGCTTTTTTCTTTTTAGCTATTAGTGCTTTATCTGTTGATGTTTTTCCATCAATTTTAATTTTGCCTTTTCCTTTAATTAAAGCAAAAACCAACCAAACTGAACTAATGCCAATTAAAGCATAAATAATTCTTGAAAAAATGTTTGCTTGTGAACCAAAAATTCCTGCAACAAAGTCATATTGCAAAACACCAATACAAAACCAATTAATTGAACCTAACAAAGTTAAAATGAAACAAATTAATGAAATCATAGTAATACTTCCTTTTTTTATTAGTATCTATAATTTTACTAATTTTATTCATAAAAAAACAGCATAGTTTTATTATGCTGTTAACCAATATTTTCTAGCACTAATTTGTCAAAATTAACACTTTCAACAAAATCTTCTTTAAAAAAGCGTGTGCTTTTGTAAACAGTGAAATCAATTATGTGTTTATCTAAAACCACAGGGGTTGGAATGTCTAATTTATATGCAATTTCTCTAACATATTCTTCAAATATGTGATAATCATAATTCATAACAGTTATTTCACAACTTTTAATAATTTTAGAGTCATCAATAATTTTAGCCCAAATTCTAATCATAAATAGTCCTTTTAAATAAGAATAATTAAAATATACAACAAAAAAATATTTTAATCAAGTGTTTGACAATTAGGAATTAATTATATATAATTATGCAGAGCTTTAAAGGTTTGAGCCGTTTGGTTCAACCTTTTTAATTTGTTATAACAATTTATAATTTTTTAGCATAAAATTATATTTAAAGAATATATTAAATAAGTTAAAGTTATAGCAAATTAAATTTTAAGTTTGAAAATAGTTTAAAATTATGTTGACATAATTTTTTTATTGCATTATAATTCAAACTTTAAAACAGCTAGATTTTTTTAGGAGGATAAAATTATGGCAAACGAAGTTTTTTTAACCAAAGAAGGATATAAGGAATTAGAACAACGACTTGAATATTTAAAAACAACTGCAAGAGTTGATGTTGCTAATAAAATTGAAGTTGCTCGTAGTTTTGGTGATATAAGTGAAAATTCTGAATATGATGCTGCAAGAGAAGAAGAAGCATTGGTTGAACAAGAAATTCAACAAATTCAAAATACACTTCGTAATGCCCAAATTATTAACAAAGCAAAAGTTGACACAACAAAAGTTAGTGTTGGAAGCACAGTTGTTGTTGAAGATTTAGAATTTAATGACGAATTAACATTCAAAATTATGGGAAGTTTTGAATCTGACCCAACAAAAGGTTTAATTTCAAATGAAAGCCCATTAGGCAAAGCATTATTAGGTTCAAAAAAGGGTGACATTGTTGAAGTTGTTACACCAAATGCAACAACAAAATATAAAGTAAAAGCAATTAAAGCATAACAAAAAAAGCACTTTTAAAGTGCTTTTTTATTTTTCTTTTGAAATGCTATTTTCATTTTTAATGTTATCTGGATTATTTGCTTTTTTATGTGGAATTTTAACAAACACAAAAACAATTAATGCAATAATCATAAATATTGTTGCATATGGGAAATATGCTCTGTATCCTAGCCAGTCCATAACAAAACCAATAATAATTGGAGTTATGCTTTGAGCAATTTGACTTGCAGTGTAGTAATATCCTGTGAATTTGCCCAAGTTTTTGTTACTGCTAAGTTCAACAAACATTGGGTAAGAGTTAACATTAATTATTGCCCAACCAACACCTGCAATGGCAAATAATAAAATTAAAATAATGCCAAAGGTTTTAACAAAAAATGCACAGGTTAAACTAAAAATCATTAAGCCCAAACCTAAAATTATGCTGTTTTTTCTGCCAATTTTTTTAGATAGCCAACCAGAAGGTAAAAAAGCAATTAAACTTGCAACTGCTAAAACACTTGTTGCTAGTCCCCAACTGTTTGTTTTTAAAATGTTTTTAGCATATAAACTGCCAAATGTTTCAACTGCGTTAAATGCAAAATACCACAAAAACACACTAAAAATTAAAAGCCATAAATTTGTTTTATCGGTTTTGCCTAATGGTTTATCATCTAAAATTGTTTCTTCTGTTTCACTTAATTTTTCACCTTCTGCCATTTCATTTTGCATTTCGGCAACAATTTTGTTTTCTCTTATTTTTAAAACCAAAACAACTAGTGCAACAATCAATAAAAAACTAACAATTAAAAATGGCCAAAATGTTATGTCACGAACAAGTGAAACACCATCTGCTTGTTTTTTTGTGAAAACCATTGTAAGCAGTGCACCAATAATTGCACCAATATAACCAACAAAGTTAATAATTGCATTTGCTTGTGCTCTAAGTGGCTTTGGTGTAACATCGGGCATTAATGCTACACTTGGGCTTCTATAAATGTTCATTGCAATTAATATTAAGCCCATCATTAAAGCAACACCAACTAAACTATTTTTAATATATAAAAATGGAATAAAAGGAAAAGCTAGTAAAGAAATAATTGTTCCAACAATTATGTAGGGCATACGTTTTCCAAGTTTAGTTTTTGTTTTGTCAGATAAAGCACCAAAAAGTGGCAACATAAACAAAGCCAAAATGTTATCTAGTGCCATAATAATACCAATTAAATAATTATAATCACCAGCACCAAAAGTTGAGTTTAAAAGCTCTTCTAAAAACATTGGGCAATAGTAGTTGTAAACTTGCCACAACATTAAAATTGTGAAAAATGAAAAACCAATGTAAAATGTTCGTTTTGTGTTTAATTTTAACATATTTCCCCCAAGCATTTTAATTACAAAATAATTTTATCAAATTTAATAAAACAATCAAAACAAAAGCAAAAGAAAAATTAAATTTAGGTGTTTTTGTGTAAAATATCACAATATATTTAAAGGGTTAAAACATCTTATTATTTGGCGAATAAAAATTATTGTGTTAAAATAATTAAGATGGAATTTAATAATTTATATAATAATAGCGAATTAAAAAACATTGTTAATAATGACATTAAAAACAATATGTTAAACCACGCATATTTGTTGTGTGGGCAAGATGAAGTGTTGTTAAAATATTTGGCAAAACAATTTGCCAAAAATATTTTGTGTGAAAACAATTTGTGTAATAGTTGTTTGGTTTGTAATAAAATTGAAAAGGGAATTCATAGTGATGTTTTAACATACCCACAAGATGAAAGTAAGGGCATTGTTGTTGAAGATGTTAATAACATTGTTGAAAAGGCATATGTTTTTCCTTTGGAAGCAAACAAAAAAATATTTATATTAAATAATTTTGACTTGGCAACCATTCAAGCACAAAATAAACTTTTAAAAACTTTGGAAGAACCTCCAACTTCATCAATGTTTATTTTAACATCAACTAATCCGTCAAACATTTTAAACACAATAAAAAGCAGAGCAAAAACAATTAACATTCCACTTTTAAAAAATGATGCTGTTCAAGATTTCATTTTAAAAAACAGCACTTTAAAATTGCGTGAAGTTGCACCATATGTTTCATCGGCACAAGGAAATTTAACAAAAGCCATAAAAATTATTGCAGATGCAGATTTTATTAGCATTAAAGATTTAAGTTTAAGTGTTGTTTTAAAGTTAAAAGAAAGTGGAGAAATTTTGCGTTATGCAAACAAAATTTTAAGTTATAAAGGCAGAGTGAATGAAATTTTTGATGAAATTGCCTTAATTGTTTTAGATGTTCTTTATACAAAAATGGGACTAACTGAAAATGTTTTAAATAAAGATAATTTGCAAAATTATTTAAATTCTAATTTTAGTGTGAAAGCATTAAAAATTGTTTATGATGAAATTTTAAATTCTCAAAACAAATTAAAAAATAATTGTAATGTTAACGTAGTAGTTGATAATTTTTTGGTTACTATGTTGGAGGTAAAACATAAATGGAAGTAGTTGGAATTAAATTTAAAAACAATAATAAAACTTATTATTTTTCACCTAATGGTTTGCATTTGAAGTTAAACGATAAGGTTGTTGTGGAAACTCCAAATGGTGATACGTTGGCATTGGTAAGTGTTGAAAACAAAGATGTTAATGAAGAAAGTTTAGTTGCACCACTTAGCAATGTTTTGCGAATTGCCACAAAAGAAGATTTAAAAACCATTGAAAAACTTGAAAGCAAACGTGATGAAGTTTTAAATGTTACAAGGGAACTAATTGAAAAACATGGACTTGAAATGAAACTAGTTGATTGTGAATTTCCACTTGACGGGCAAAAAATTGTTATTACCTATGTTTGCGAAGATAGAGTGGATTTTAGGGAACTTGTTAAGGACCTTGCAAGTAAGTTAAAAAACAGAATTGAACTAAAACAAATTGGAATTAGGGATCAGGCAAAAACCATTGGTGGCATTGGTTGTTGTGGTGAAATTTGTTGTTGTAGTAGGTACTTAAACAATTTTGATAAAGTTAGCATTAAAATGGCAAAAACACAAAACCTATCGTTAAATCCAACCAAAATAAGTGGAGTTTGTGGCCGACTTATGTGTTGTTTAAGTTATGAAAACGAGGTTTATGCCGATGCGTTAAAAATTATGCCAAAAGTTAACAGCAAGGTTAAAACACCAGATGGAACAGGAACAGTTGTTTATAACAACTTATTAAAGAAAATTGCAGATGTTAGATTAGATGGCGATAATGCGTTAATTAAACAATATGAACTAAAAGATTTAAGCTTTGAAGGTAAAGTTGAAATAACAGAAGAAAATTTTTATGATGTTAATTTTGTTCAAGAATTTGAAAAACAAAATAAACAGGAATTAACAAACGAAAATAAAACTGATGAAATTGTTAATGAAAAACAACCTGAAAAAGAAAACAACAAAAAATTTAAAAAGAACAAAAAGAAAAGATTTTTTAAAAAGAATAATGCTAAAAAATAACGAACGTTTAGATGACTTACAATTTAATAATTTATTTATAATTCAAAATCCAAAGTTATATTGCTTTACATCTGATGCCATAGAACTTTGTAATTTTGTAAAGGCAGGAAGCAAAGATAGAATTGTTGATTTGTGCAGTGGCTGTGGTGTTATTGGAATTTTGGCACAAGCCAAAACAAAGGCAAAAAGTGTTGTTTTGGTTGAAATTCAACAACAACTTGCCGAAATGAGTGAAAGAAGCATTGAATATAATAAGTTAAAAAACATTAAAGTAATAAATGCTCCACTTCAAAACATTCACAAACAAATTGGAACAGGTTTTGAAGTTGTTGTGTGCAATCCACCATATAAACTATCAAAAGGTGGTGTTGTTTCTGAAAAAGAAGAAATTGCCATTTGCAAACACGAAATAAAAGTAACTTTGGAAGAAATTATTAAAGAAGCAAGTAAACTACTAAAATTTGGTGGCAGATTTTACACAGTTAATAAAGAAGAAAGATTAGCAGACATATTTTGTTTAATGCGAAAGTATAACATAGAACCAAAAACATTAAAAATAAGAAAAAGCACAAAGGGTGCAAATGTGGTTTTAGTGGAAGGCAAAAAAGGAGGAAAGGTTGGATTAACAATCCAGGTTTAATATGCTATATTTAGTTGGAACACCTATTGGAAATTTAAAAGAATTTAATAACTATGCAATAGAAG
Source organism: uncultured Clostridia bacterium (assembly GCA_944376785.1). Classification (GTDB taxonomy): domain Bacteria; phylum Bacillota; class Clostridia; order Christensenellales; family UBA1242; genus UBA6345. The sequence goes on from CALWDV010000003.1 coordinate 20,567, forward strand.
TGCTTAACAAAGTTGATTATATTTTGTGTGAAGACACTCGAACAAGTTTGGTGTTGTTAAACCATTACAACATAAAAAAGCCATTAAAAAGTTATCATAAATTTAACGAAAAAGAAACCAGCGAAAAAATTATTGATGATTTAAAAAATGGGAAAAACGTTGCACTTATTTCCGATGCAGGAATGCCCGGAATTTCTGACCCGGGAAACATTTTGGTAAACGAAGCAATAAAAAATGATGTGGAATACACAGTGGTTTCAGGGCCTTGTGCACTTGTTAATGCTTTTATTTTAAGTGGATTTCAACCACCATTTACTTTTATTGGTTTTTTACCAGAAAAGGTTAGCGAAAAAAAAGAACTACTTATGCAGTTTAAAAACATTAAAGGTTGTTTAATATTTTATGTTTCATGCCATAACATTGAAAAAGATTTTAAAACACTTTATGAAATTTTAGGTGATAAACCAGCGTGTGTGGTTAAAGAAATTTCAAAGTTGCACGAACAAAAAACTTTCACAACTTTACTTAAAGGTTATAATGGTGACACAAGAGGCGAGTTTGTTTTAATTGTTAATAATTTAGAAGAACAAAACGAACTAAACAGTTTAACAATTAAAGAACATTTGCTTCATTATTTGAATTTAGGTTTTTCAAAGCAAGATGCAATAAAATTTGTTTGTGCCGATAGAAAAATAAAAAAATCGGAAGTTTATAAAGAATCAATAAATTTATAATAAAAAAATAAAAGCAATTTTGCTTTTATTTTTTTTGTTCATAATCATTTTCTGGTTTTTTTGTTGATAGTTCTTCACCATTTGCATTAACTTTCCAATATATTTGTGAAACATTTTGTGAATGTTTTGATTTGGCTTTGCTATATGGTATTTCTTCATCAAAAAGTTTTTTTACGTGCATGTCGTGAGTTGGTTTATAATGTGATGCTGAAAAATTATATTTATTATAATCAACGTTTAAAACAGTAGATTTTTTTCTTTGATTGAAATATTCAATTAGTCTGAATAATGAATTAACACTTTTCCAATTTTCAGCAAAAAACAAATTTTTTGTTGGTTCACATTTTTTTTGTTCGTTAATACATATTGAAAATATATCATTTTTTGCACAATTTAAACAGGTTTGTAACTTATCATCAATTAACAAATCAACGCCAAATTCTTTACAATATAAATGTTTGTTTTTGCAACCTAACACTAGTTTTGAATACTTAACATTAAATTTTTCTAAAAGTTTTAATGTTGCAGTTTTTAATGCTTTAATTTTTGAAGGACGATTTGAAAGTAAAATAATTTCATTGCCTTCCATTAACCATTCGTTAATCGTTTCAACTGCATCTTTAAAAGCAACATAACTTTTTGGATGAAAAATTGGCAAGATAAAATTAATGAAACCCAAATTTTCTTTGCTTTCATTTTTTTGAACGGTTTTAAATTTTAGTTTTTTTGCTTTTGGTGAACCCAATTTTTGAATTTTATTTAAAACCTGATATATTACCGATTTTGATGTGAACATTGTGTTGTCAATATCAATTGCAATTTTCATATTAATAGTTTATCACACAAAATAAAAAAAAGGAATATGCGTTTTCCTTTTTTTAAATTATTTTACAGATTAAACAAGATGTTATTACACCCAATAAACTACTTATTATTGCAACAAATATTCCATAAGAAAACTTTTTTACTTTTGTTTGAGAGAAATAAACTGCTGTAACATAAAAAATTGCTTCACTGCTTCCAACAATGGCACAACCAGCACGTGCAATATAACTATCAACTCCATAGTTTAAAAAAATGTTTTCAAGCACTGCCAAACTGCCACAACCAGTAAAGGGTTTTAAAAGTATTAACTCACTTAGTTCAAGTGGTATGCCTAAAATTTTGAAAAGGGGTGAAAGTGCTGTGCTTAAAAGTTTGCTTAGCCCACTAACGCTAAAAAGTTCAACAGCAATAAAAATTGCCACTAAATATGGGAAACTAGTTAACACTAAATCAAAACTTGTTTTTGCTCCATAAACAAAACTGCTATAAGCATTGTTTTTTTTATAAATTGAATAAGCAATTAAAGAAATTATTAAAATTGGAATTAAATAAGAACTAAATTTCATAGTAATTCCTTTTATTTAAAAACATTAGTGGTGGCTGGTGGAAGGTTGGCTTGATTGTTATTTAACTTTTTGTTGCGTTTTAGTTTTTTGTTTTTAATTTTTTCAAAAAGTTTGCAAAGCAAAATTCCAGAAAGGGTGCTAACTGTGGTTGCAATTAAAGTTGGTAAAATAATGTTGTTTGGGTCAACACTTCCTGCTGCAACCCTAAGACCAATAACGGTTGTTGGTAAAATTTGTAAACTTGAAGTGTTTAAAATCATTAACATAATCATACTGCTTGTTGCAATATCACTTCCTTTATCAAGTCCTTTCATTGCTTTTATTCCACTTGGTGTGCATGCATTTCCCATTCCTAACAAGTTAGATGTTATGTTAATTGCAATTTGATTGTGTGTTTCAGGGTCGGTTTTCCCAAATAATTTATTTATTATGGGATTAAGTAGTTTCCCAATTTTTTGGTTTAATCCTGTGTCTTCCACAATCTTTAAAATTCCTAACCAAACAGCATAAATTGCCCATAATTTTAAAGTTAATGCAATGGCTTTTTCTGAGCCATTAAGCAAGGTTGAAAACGCAATGTCAACATTTTTAAAAAGCAAAATTCCAAGCCCAACCATTACAAAACTAATCCAAACAAAATTCATAGTATGTCCTTAATTTTTTTTATAAATAATATGATAATTATTATTTTTTTATGCTTTATTATGTTTAAACTGGTTTTCAAATAATAAATGAATTTACATTAAAATAATTTCGTGTTAAAATAGTTCAATAATAAACTAAATAAAGGCAAGAATATGAAAAATTATTATATTACAACAGCAATAGCATACACATCAGGAAAACCACATATTGGAAACATTTATGAAATTATTTTAAGCGATAGTATTGCAAGATTTAAACGTTATCAAGGTTATAACGTTATTTTTCAAACCGGAACAGATGAACACGGTCAAAAAATTGAAGAAAAAGCAACCAACAAAGGTCAAACACCAAAACAATTTGTTGATGAAGTTGCATCTGTGATTAAAGGTTTGTGGGACAAAGCAAACATTTCTTATGATAAATTCATTAGAACAACCGATGACTATCACGAAAAACAAGTGCAAAAAATATTTAAAAAACTTTTCAAGCAAGGTGATATTTATAAAGGTCATTATGAAGGTTGGTATTGCACACCTTGTGAATCTTTTTGGACAGAATCACAGTTAGTTGATGGTAAATGTCCAGATTGTGGCAGGGAAGTTAAAAAAGCAAAAGAAGAAGCATATTTTTTCAAAATGAGCAAATATGCCGATAAATTGGTTGAGTATTATAATTCTCACCCCGATTTTATTTTGCCAATTTCCAGAAAAAACGAAATGTTAAACAACTTTATTAACAAAGGTTTACAAGATTTATGTGTTTCCAGAACAAGTTTTAAATGGGGCATTACTGTTGATTTTGATAGTAAACACGTGGTTTATGTTTGGCTTGATGCTTTAACAAACTATATAACAGGTTTAGGATATGACGAAAGTGCAAATAGTGATGAAAAGTTTAAAAATTTCTGGCCTGCAGTTTTGCACGTTATTGGAAAAGATATTGTTAGGTTTCACGTTATTTATTGGCCAATTTTCTTAATGGCACTAAACTTGCCACTTCCAAAACAAGTTTATGGTCATGGTTGGCTTTTGCAAGATGGCGAAAAAATGAGTAAGTCAAAAGGTAATGTTTTATATTTTGACGATTTAGCAAACGTTTTTGGTGCCGACGCTGTTAGATATTATGTTTTAAACGAAATGGGCTTTGAAGATGATGGACTTGTTGGTTGGGAGTTAATGACTGAAAAAATAAATTCTGACCTTGCTAACATTTATGGTAATTTAGTTAGCAGAACCATTGCAATGACAAACAAATATTTTGGTGGAAAAGTTGAAAATAAAAACAAAGTTGAAGATGTTGATAATTCATTAAAAGAAGTTGTTGTTAATGCTTATGATAAAGTTGCAAAAAAATTTGATGAATTAAAAATTTCTGATGCACTTTCCGAAGTGTTTGCAATTTTTAAACGTGCAAATAAATATATTGATGAAACTTGCCCTTGGGTGTTAGCAAAAGATGAAAACAATGCTGATAGGTTGCAAACAGTTCTTTATAATTTATGCGAAGCAATAACCATTGGCACAAGTTTGTTAAATGTGTTTATGCCTTCAACAACATTAAAAGTTTTGAAAATGTTTAATGTTGATTTAAGACCTAGCACAAACATTAAAAATTTTGGAGAAACAAAACAATTTAGTGTTGTTTCTAATGCAGAAGTTTTGTTCCCACGACTTGATGTTAAAGAAGTTTTAAAAACTGCTGATGAAATAAAACAAAAACAAATTGCAGAATTTTTAAAAGAAAACAAACAAGAAGTTAAAACAGAAGTAACAAACAAAAAGGAAGAACCTGTGAAAAAAGATATTATAGATTTTGAAACTTTTAGTAAAGTTGAATTAAAAGTTGGAACAATAATTAACAGCGAAGCAGTTGAAGGCAGTGTTAAACTTTTAAAAAACACTGTTAAAATTGGTGAAGAAACCAGAACCATTGTTAGTGGCATTGCAAAAACATATAAGCCAGCAGATATTATTGGAAAACAAGTTGTTGTTGTAACTAATCTTGCACCAAGAAAATTAAAAGGCATTTTAAGTGAAGGTATGATTTTGTGTGCTTTTGATGAAGAAACAGAAGATTTATCTTTAATTAGTCCAATAGCAAAATTTAAAGATGGTTGCGAAGTTAGTTAATATGAAAAGTTTTGTTGATGTGCATTGTCACTTAAATGATGAAATGTTTGAAAATAATGCAGATGAAATTATTAACTCATTTAGCAAAAACGATGTTAAAAGTGCAATAATTGCTGGGTACGATTTACCTTCTTGCAAAAAAGCAATTAATTTTGCAAATTCATATGAAAATGTTTATGCCACCATTGGTTTGCATCCAAACGATAGTGATGGTTGGAATGAAGAATTTGAGCAATTTTTAATTAATAATTTAAATAATGAAAAAGTTGTTGCTGTGGGTGAAATTGGGCTAGATTATCATTACGAAAACACAAACAAAGAAAAACAAAAACAAGTTTTTGTTAAACAATTAGAAATTGCTAAAAATTTTAAGTTGCCTGTTGTTATTCATGTTAGAGATGCTATTGGCGATTTAATTGAAGTGTTAAAGCAAAACAAACATTTGTTAACTTGTGGTGGAATAATTCATTGTTTTAGTGAAAGTGTTGAAAGTTATAAAATTTTAAAAAATTTAGGATTTAAATTTTCTTTTGGTGGTGTGGTTACTTTTAAAAATGCTGTAAAAGTTCAAGAATTAATAAAAAATGTTGATGTTAGTGATATTATGTTTGAAACAGATTCGCCATATTTAACGCCAGAGCCATTAAGGGGAAAGGAAATTAATCAACCAAAAAATATTTGTTATGTTATTAAAAAAATTGCAGGGTTAAAAAATATTGATAAAAATGTTTTAATTGATGTTTCTAATGAAAATGTTAAAAAAGTATTTAAAAAAATAAAGTGAAAATAATGGAAGAAAAATTAAACATAAAATTTAATAAAAGTTTAGGGCAAAACTTTATTTTTGACACTAATTTGTTAAAAGCCATTGTTAACGATGCAGGTGTTGACTCAAACACAAATGTGCTAGAAATTGGCACAGGGGCAGGAACTTTAACAAAAGAAATTGCACTTAAAGCAAACAAAGTTGTAAGCTACGAAATTGACCAGAACTTAAAACCAACCATTCAACAGAACTTGTGTGAATTACATAACGTTAATGTTGTTTTTAAAGATGTTATGAAAGAAGAAACATCGGTTATTGAAAGCAATTTTGAAGGGCAATATGTTATGGTTGCAAATTTACCATATTACATAACAACGCCAATCATTTTTAAATTTTTAGAAACAGCCAAAAACTTAAAAACTATGGTTATAATGGTTCAAAAAGAAGTTGCTGAAAGATTATGTGCAAAAGAAAACACAGCCGATTATGGGGCAATAACAGCCGTTATTAATGCTGTTGCTAACACAAAAATAACAAGAATTGTTAAAAGGAATATGTTTATTCCTGCTCCAAATGTTGATAGTGCTGTTGTTAGAATTGATTTTGATAAAAATAAATATGATATTAAAAGTTTTGAAAATTTAAGCAAATTAATAAAATGTGCTTTTCACATGAGAAGAAAAACACTTATAAATAATTTAAAAAATTTAAATTTAAGTAAAGATAAAATTGAAAATGCTTTTAAAGTTTTAAATTTAAATTCAAATGTTAGGGGTGAAGCACTAAGCCCAGAACAATTTGTTAAACTTAGCAACTTACTATTTGATTAACTTATTATTAATTTAAATAAAAAAAGAGAACCTTTTGTTCTCTTTTTTTTACTTATTAACTATTTAAATTAACTAATCCAAACGGCATCTTCATCATCTTCATCTGGTTCAGCTGGTGTGTGGCCTTCTGCAAAAACTCCAACAAATTCAGATTTAGAATCACTTGATTGTAAGTCGGTTCTGTTTAAATAATAGTTAGATTCTGTGCCACCATCTGGTGTGTATGCTGAATAGAAGTAAACATTTCTTCCATCAAAATCAAAGAATGTTGCAACGTCTGTTTTAAGTGTTTTGTCGTTTGTTTCAACATAGTTAACTGTTGGGTTAGAACTTGTAACGTCAATATAGCAAATTTGTGAACTTTCCATAAAGAAAAGTGTGCTACCATATAAACCAATTGGTGTTACAGTTTCTGTGCCAGTGTAAATTATTTTTGAATCAACAGTTTTGTTTGTTGTTGTAATTAAAGTAATATTATTTGAAGAATCAACAGTTACAATTGCATTTCCAACATAGTTTTCGTTGTTTGCATTTAAAATATATGTGTTTTGATATGTTGCATAACTTAATGTTGCTTCTTTAACTTGATTAAATGCTTTGTCTGCACTTAGTGTGTATTTGCAAAGTTTTGTGTTTGAAGAATTTGCGTTTGTTCTGTTGTAATATAAACAACCATTTTTAGCATCAACAATTGAGAATGTGTCACCATTTGAACAAACAATTTCTTCTTCTTGTGAACCTAATTTAACTCTTGCTAAAATGTTTCCACCAAGTTTGTATGTTGAATCATCTTCTGTTAAATCACGAGTGTAATAAACATAGTTATTAACGCCATCAATTAGGGCAGTTGAATTGTAATATGTGTCGGTTGGTAAATATTTATCGGTTTTAATAAGTCCGGCAGATGTTGCACTTGAAGTTAAAGTTGTTGCACTTGGTTTTTTAGCATTAGCATTAATGCTAACAATTTTTGAACCATCAAAAATAATCATATAAACAGTTCCATCAACTTCATACATTGTCCAGTTTGTTGAAGTTAAAGTTGTTTCTGTTGTGTATAACACTTTGTTGTCGGTGCCATTAATGTTAACTCTGCACATATTGCTTCTTGCATTAAGCAAATTTCCGTTTTTATCTTTTTGCATGTTTGGAGTTGCATAATAAATATAATCACCAAAAATATAGAAACAAGCATTTTCAGTTCCAACAATTTGAGGAACAACCACTTCTGATTTTGTTAGGAAACCATCTTCTGTGTGAGAAATAACATTGTTTTCAACTTTAACTCTGTAAATTGAACCAATAACTTGTTTTCCCCAAACATTATCTTGGTCTTTAACCAAACCTTCATATGATTTAAAGCCGTTAACGTAATATAAATAATCACCTTTTAAAACAGCCATTCCACCATTTGATGTAACTGGTGCATTTGTTTCTGGATTATCTTTTAAACCTTTATTTCCACAACCGGTTAAAATTAAGGTTGTTGACATAAAAAGAGCAATAACTAATAATAAAAACTTTTTCATTTCTACTCCAAAAAAATTAAAATTCTGCTACATTAAATATTATCAAAATTACATAATATAGTCAATTATATAATTAAACAACATTAGTATATTATAATATAAAATTAAAATATTTTTAATTATTTTTTAATTATTAACAAAATAATTTATTAATAAACATTATTAAAACAAAAAGGGAAGCAGTATTATTTGCTTCTCTTAAAAAAATTAAATTGCATCAACTAAAACACTTTCGCCACTAATTGCATCTTGGTACATAACCCAATAGCCATTTTCGGTGGGACTATCTAAATTTGTTGGCAACCATTGGCTGTAACTATCTAGCCCATTTGGAGCAACTTCACTGTATGTTCCGGGAACACCATAACAAATATATTTTAAAGTTATGTCTTCATAAATTAATCCTAAAACATAAAAATTGCCATCATTTTCGTAATCTATTTTAACCCATTTGCTGTTAGGAATTAATTGTTCTAAGTTGTTTTCTGCTGGATATTTGTTAAACAAATCTTCAATTTGATTTGAAATTGCTTCATAGAAGGTTTCATTATCTTTTAAATTAATATTTTCCATTTCTTCTTCAATAATGCTTTTGTTGGTTAAAACCTGAGAAATGCTATCATTTTTTTGTTTTAATAAAACATTTTCGTTAACATCTTTTTTTGCAATTTCATTAAAATCAACATCTTCACTAAACGAGTTGGGTGAAAGTTCTTGGTTTATTAACTCTTCAATTTCTTCATTTGAAACATCAAACATTTCGTCTAAATCAATATCTTTTTTTGTGTTTACAATGTTTTCTTTTTTAACTTCTTGTTTTAAAAGTTGCAAGTTTTCAATAATTTCTTCTTTTAATTCATTTTTGCAGTCAC
>CALWDV010000004.1 GCA_944376785.1 uncultured Clostridia bacterium
ACCGAAGTTTTACAGCGTAGAATTATAAAAAACCTAACTCAAAAAGGGGTTAAAATAGTAAATCCTGCAAACGTGGTTATTAATGCAAATGTTTGCGTGGAAAGTGATGTAACAATTTTTCCGTTCAATAATTTATGTGGCAACACGATTATTAAGAAAAACACAGTTTTAAAAGAAGGCAACACAATAACTAATAGCGAAATTGGTTCAAATTGTGTTGTGGCTAATAGCATTATTTCAAATTCCACAATTTGTTCAGATTGTTTTATATTTCCATTTAACACAATTGAAAATAACACATTTGTTGGTGCAAATTGTGTAATTAAAAGTTATAATAAAATTAATAATGCTTTTATTCAAGAAAACACAAAAATTGAAAGTTTTAATGAAATTGGAAATTAGTTTGAAAGGAGTGAAAATGACAAATTTAAATTTTCACACAAAAGATAACTATTCGGTTTATATTAAAGCAAATTCCATTATTAAAAGTTACAACGTTTTAAATAATTGCATAATTGATGGTGCAGAAATTAATAGTTCTAACATAACAAATTCAAAAATTGGCAAAAATGCTTCGGTTTTATATAGTTATTTGTTTGGTTCTAATGTGGAAAGTGGAGCAAAAATTGGAGTGTTTAGCCATTTGCGAGAAGGTTCAAACATTGGCGAAAATGTTAGAATTGGAAACTTTGTTGAAACCAAAAAAAGTGATATAAAAAATGGAAGTAAAGTTTCGCATTTAACCTATGTTGGCGATGCAGAAATTGGCGAAAATGTTAATGTTGGGTGTGGCACAGTGTTTTGTAATTATAACGGCAAAATAAAACAAAAAACTGTTGTTGGAAATAATGTTTTTATTGGTTCTAATTCAAACTTGGTTGCTCCACTTGTTGTTGAAGATAACAGTTTTATTGCGGCAGGTAGCACCATAACACAAAAAGTGCCATCAAAATGTTTGGCAATTGCTCGTGCTAGGCAGGTTAATAAAGAAAATTATTTAAAATAATTTGAAATTAAACAATAATAAACTAAAAAAATTAAAAGTTTTAATAACAAAAGAACAAAAAAGTGTTACACTAATAGTGTAATTTTAAGGAGAACATATGATTGCTATTGTTGGTTTAGGAAATATTGGTTCAAACTATGAAAAAACCTATCATAATATGGGGTTTATGGTGGTTGATGAACTTGCAAAAAAATTGGGTTTTAAATTTAATAAATCAAAATTTGCTGGAACTATTGCAGAAGGAATGTTTGAACAAGAAAAAGTTATTTTGTTAAAACCTTCAACTTTTATGAATTTAAGTGGGCAAAGTGTTTCTAAAATGGTTAGAATGTTAAAACTAGATTTAAGCAAAATTTTGGTTGTTTATGATGACATTGATTTGCCTGTTGGATCAATTAGGCTTAGAAAAAATGGCAGTGCAGGAACACATAATGGAATGCGAAACATTATTGCAGAACTTGGTTCAAGTGAATTTGCAAGATTAAGAATTGGAATTGGTAGAGATGAAAGATTAAATTTGGCCGATTATGTTTTAAGCAAAGTTAGTGCAGAAAATTTCGAACTTTTAAAACCTGCGTTTGAAAAAAGTGTTAACATTATTGAACAATTCATAAAAAATAAAGGTGATGTTGAAAAAGTAAGGATTAATTAATGTTAAAAAGTTTAATTAACTCATATGGCAATTTAAACAAACTGTTAAATGTTATTGAAAACCACACACCTGTTAGCGTGTTTGGTGTTGGATTGCCAGAAAAAATTTTAATACTTAATGAGTTTAATGAACAAAAACTTTTTGTTTGTTTAAGTGATGATGAAGCAGTTAATGTTTATGAAACTTTAACAAATGAAGGCAAAAATGCTCATTTATTAATTAATAATTTAGAAACTGATGTTTCTAAATTTTCTTCTTTTAGTCAAATTAATTTACTCACCACTTTGCAAAACATTGTTTCAAAAGAGGTTGAATATGTTGTTGTTTCGCCAAATGCAATAATAAACAAATTGCCAAGCAAACAAGAAATTGAAAATTTGATATTAAATTTAAAAGTTGGAACAAGTTACAACATAAAACAACTAATTAAAAATTTAGTTGTGCGTGGTTACAAAAAAACTGATGTTGTTACCGATAGTTTGCAATTTAGCATTAAAGGTGACATTTTAACATTGTTTCCAATTAATATGGAAAATCCTGTTAGAATTTTGTTTTTTGATGATGAAATTGAGTTTATTAAAACTTTTGATGTTCAAACACAGCAAATAAAAAGTAGTTTAGATGAAATATTAATTTTTAGTGTTAATTTTTTGCGTGACACACCATTACTTGTTCCAAAACAAAAATTTGAAAATCGTGAAGCAGAAGAAAAATTTAATGAAATTTTAGAAGATGTTAACAACACTGTAAACAGTGGAATTTTGCCAGTTTGGGCAATTCCTTTCTGTGAAAATTTTAATCACTCACTTTTTGAGTTTTTTAATGATAATTTGGTTGTGTTTGATAACCCTAAGTTAATAATTAATTCGTTAATTGAGTTAAGTAAAGAAAACAAAGCAACAATAAAAGAAAAAATTGAGTTAGGGGAATTAACAAACAACCATAAAAATTTTTACTTCGACACTATACAACTTTTTGAATTTAATAATTGCAATGCAGGACTAATTGCCTTTCAAAATTTAAACAATGCAAACAACATTTTTAAACCTAATGCTGTTTTTAACATTGCAACAACACCCCAAATTAATTATGGTTTTAATAAAACCACAATTTATGATGATTTATCTAGACAAATTGTGCTTGGAAACACAGTTTTGGTTTTTGCAGAAAATAAAGAACTAGCAACAAAAATGGCTGAAATGTTTTTGCCAAAAAATGTTGTTACAAACATTATTACGTCACTTAGTCAAGTTCAAAAAAACACAATTAATTTGCTAACAAAATCAAGTTCGTTATCTTGTGGTTTTAACGAAGAAAAATTGGTTTTAATTGGATTAAAATCAGTAAAACAAAAACAAAAGAAAAACAAGTTATTAAGCGATTATAACAACTTTTTGCCACAAGTTGGCGACTATGTTGTTCATAACACATATGGAATTGGAAAATGTGTTGGCATAACACAATTAAATGTTAACAATGCAAAAAAAGATTATATTGAAATTGAATATAAAAACAGCGACAAATTGTTTTTACCTGTTGAAAATATGGATTCAATTTCAAAATATGTTGGTGGTGACAAACCAAAACTAAACAAATTAGGTTCAGTAGAATTTACCAAAACTAAGCAAAAAGTAAAAGAAAGCATTAAAAAACTAACATTTGACTTAAAAAAACTTTATGCAGAGCGTTCGCAAATTAAAGGTATTCAATTTCCTGCTGACGACGATATTCAAGAAGCATTTGAAAAAAGTTGCCAATTTTCTTTAACACCAGACCAAGAAAAAGCTGTTCTAGATGTTAAAAACGATATGCAAAGTGCAAAAGTTATGGATAGGCTAATTTGTGGTGATGTTGGTTTTGGAAAAACCGAAGTGGCTTTACGTGCTGCATTTAAAGCAGTTATGGCAGGTTATCAGGTTATGTTGCTTTGTCCAACAACAATTTTAAGTGAACAACATTACAACACGTTTATTTCACGTATGAAAACATTTGGCGTTAGGGTGGAAGTGTTAAACAGATTTAAGTCGGCAAAAGAAACGAAAAAAATTTTGAATGATTTAGTTTTGGGAGATATTGATGTTATTGTTGGCACTCATAGGTTGTTAAGTTCAGATGTTAAAACCAAAAAATTAGGGTTGTTAATATTAGATGAAGAACAACGATTTGGCGTTGAACATAAAGAAAAAATAAAACGTTTAAAATCAAATATTGATGTGTTAACATTGTCGGCCACACCAATTCCTAGAACAATGCACACAGCACTAATTGGGGTTAAAGATATTAGTATTATTGAAACACCACCATTTGGACGTGTTCCTGTTATAACAACAGTAACAGAACAAAGCGATGGCGTTATTGCAAACGCAATAATGCGTGAACTTAACCGAGATGGACAAGTTTTAATAATTTATAACAGAGTGGAAACAATTTATGAGTTTTGTTCTTATATTAAAAATTTAATTGGAACAGAAATTAGTGTTGATGTTGCACACGGCCAAATGGACGAAAAAACATTAGAAAATGCAATTTTAAATTTGTACAATGGAAAAACACAAATTTTAATTAGCACAACACTAATTGAAAATGGAATTGATTTGCCACGTGCAAACACATTAATTGTTACAAATGCCGATATGCTTGGGCTTAGTCAGTTATATCAATTAAAGGGAAGAATTGGCAGAAGTGATAAACAAGCATATGCTATTTTTTGCTATGATAAATCAAAAATTTTAACAGAAGAAGCATACAAGCGTTTAGGTGCCATTGTTGAATATAGTGGACTGGGCAACGGGTTTAAAATTGCAATGCGTGATTTAGAAATTAGGGGTGCCGGAAGTTTGTTTGGTGCCGAACAAAGTGGACACATTGAAAGTGTTGGTTATAGTATGTATGTAACACTGTTAAATGAAGCAATAAAGGAAATTAAAGGTGAAAAAGTTAACAGTGTTAGTGATGTTAAAATTGATTGTTATTTTGATGCTAATTTACCAAATTATTATGTTGAAAACACGGCAAACAGAATGGAAATTTATAATGAAATTTCTAAAATAAAAACAGAGCATGAAGAACAAGAATTAATAAAGAAGTTAGAATTTAATTTTGGCGAAGTTCCAAATGAAGTTAAAAATTTAATTTTTGTTGCAAAAATTAAAAATTTGTGTGCTAATTTAAAAATTAAAAGAATTAGTGTTTTATTAAATTCAACAAAAATTTATTTTGCAGATTCTAATCAAAAAATTTTAGAAGGAATAAGCAAAGTTATTGCAAACATAAAACAAGAAATTGTTTTAAATTTAGAAATTTTGCCAATAATTACAATAAAAAATGATGTTAAATTGTTAAATACTTTGAATAATTTAATTAGCGTTTTAAAATTACTTAATGAAAACATAAATAAATAAATTAAATATTTGCAATTAAAACATAAATTTGTTACAATACTAAGAATTTATTTAGTTATTAATTATTTATTATTATATAAAATGGAGCAAAAATGAAAAAAATTATTACTTATGTATTATCGCTTATGTTTTGTGTAACTCTGTTTGCTGGTTGTAGTTTGTTTGATTTAAATGCAAAAAAATATTATAGCCAAACAGTTGCACAAGTTGTTTATGATGATGACCATGTTAAAACCTTTACAATGCAAAATTTGTTAGAAGCTTATAATAACTATGGCTATCAATTAATGGAAAATGATTCAAGTTTAACAGCTGATGCTGCATTAAAACAAACAGCAGAAATGATGGTTCAAAGATATTTATTAGTTGAAGACATTAAAAAAGAAATTGGTGAACTAACACAAGGCGAAAAAAATGTTTTAATGCGTGAAACATATGACCATATTAATTCAACATTAGCATCATTTGAAGATGAAATTAGAGTTGAATGGGATATAAAAGTTGACGAAGAAGAAACTGCTGAATCAGAAGAAGAATCTTTAAGAGCAGAATATCAAGAATATGAGCCAACAGTTGTTAAAGAATATTACGAAGAAGTTGTTGGTGGAGTAAAAAAATATAAATATAAACTTGTTAGAGTGGAAGAAGAAAAAGAACCAGTTGACGAAAGTGACCCTGGGGAATTTGTTCAAAACATAACAGATGAAGATGTTAGTGCCGAAGCATGGAAACGTTATATTAAACAACTTCAAAAAAATAATGAAGGATTAGGAAGAAAATTAAGCGACACTGAGGCTTTTGAACAAGAAATTCAAAGAATTTATGGTATTTTGGAAGAAAATGAGTATATAACAAAATATCAAGAAGAATTAACTAAAAATTTAGAAATTGACACAAATAGTGTTGTTGAAAGTTATAAAGAAAAATATAAACGAGATTACGAACTATATTCAAATAATGAAAGCGCATATCACACTGCAATGGCAAATGATGCTTCAACAGTTTATTACCACCCAAACAGTGGGCAAGAATATGTTTATGTAACACACATTTTGTTTAAGTTTTCAGATGAACAAAGTGCCGAAATTGAAAATTTGAAAAAATTATATGAATCAAATTCTATTGAAAAAAGTGTTTACGAAGCAAGATTAAAAGAAATTCAAAACATTGATAACTTAGTTGTTAAATATGAAGAAAATGGAGAAATTAAAACAACAACTGCTTCACTAGCATATCAAGACATTTTAAACAATGTTTCAAAATATGATAAAGATGTTAATTTTGAATTAAGAGCAAAAGAGTTTAATAAATTCATTTATAAATATAATGATGATGAAGGAATTATGAACAAAGATTTTGCTTATGTTGTAAATCTTGACACTAATGTTGAAGACAAAATGGTTAAAGAATTTGCAGATGAAGCAAGACGTCTTCAAAAAGAAGAAGGTGTTGGTGCAATGAGCGAACCAATTTTAACCGATTATGGTTACCATGTTCTTCTTAACTTAGGTCCTGTTACCAATGTTGTTGAATATGAAAACATTGATAACTTAACTTGGGAAGCATTATATAATGTTAAAACACAACCATCATCAAATAAAACTTTGTTCCATGTTGAGTATGATGCATTAAATTCAGATTCAAGCAAAGTAACTGCAATTTTAGATAGTAAAATTGCCGATTTACAAGCGCAAGTTGAAGCAATTAAATATTGGGAAAAAAGATATTTAACTTTGCTTGAAGAAAAATAATAATTAAAACACAAAAAAACAAGCAAATTGCTTGTTTTTTTGTTTCAAAACACTCAATCAATTTTAAATGTTTGACTATTAATTTTGTAAATGATATATTAAATTAGTATTTATGATTAAATTAAATTTTTAATTGGAAATGAATTTATGCCTTTAAAAAATAAAGATGAAAAACTTAATGAAGGTATTGTAAGCACAAAAAAACGTGTTTATTTTTTCCTTGATAGAAATAAACAAATTCACGTTTCCAATTTAGAAACATCGAAACATTTAAAAAGCAGTAAACCAATTAAGTATTCAACTGTTTTTATGGTTAACAAAGAAAATTTAAAGGTTACTGATGAAGATATTGAACTTCCAAAAGGTAATATTACCATTGCAACTTTAAAAGAAGCAAAAGAAAAAGTTAAAGAGCAAAAAAGTAATAAGGCAAAATGGTTTAACATTTCATTTTTTGTAATAAACATAATAATTTTAGTTGCCATTTTGTTGTACCAAAGCAACACACTAGGTGTGGTTTCCTTGGAAACATTAAAAGAAAATGCAAGGTTTAGTATTATAATTTATGCTTTTCTTTTATTTGGTGTAATAATGCTTTTTGAAACACTTAGAACATTTATTTTGTTATATAAATCAACAAAGCAAATTAGACCAATATTAGCATACAAAGCATCTGCAATTTGCAGATATTACGACTGTATAACACCATTTGCAACAGGTGGTCAGCCATTTGAAATATTTTATTTAAACAGCCGTGGTGTTCATGGTGGAATTGCAACATCAATTCCATTAACAAAAGCAATTTTTAATAATCTTGCTTTCACAATAATTTCTGTTTTTGTTTTAATTTTTGCAAATGATATATTTGGCACAGAACAAAAAATTATTGTAACTTGGGGAATAATAAGCTTAGCAATTTCATGTTTGCTTCTTGTTATTTTAGTTCTGTTTGCAGTTAGTAAAAAAATTATGCCAAAAATTTTAATGTTCTTTTTAAAGTTGGGGCATAAAATGCATTTAATTAAAGATTATCATGTGTCATTTAACAAATGTATGAGAACCATTTTAGAATATCAAAAAAGTTCTAAATATTACATCACAAATTTTTGGGTAACAATTTCTTCCATTTTGTGTTCCGGAATTATTGTGTTAATTAAAGCATTTATTCCATTTATGCTTTATTGGGCATTTAACGAAACTATTTCAAGTGCAATTATGATTGACATTTTTAGCAAATTTATTTTGGTTGAATTGGCAACAAAATATATTCCAATTCCAGGTGGAAGTGGAGTTGCAGAAATTTCGTTTTCGGCATTATTTGCAAGTTTGTTTAATGATGGAACATTGTTCTGGGCAATGTTGTTTTGGAGAATATTAAACTATTTCATTTATTTATTGCAAGGCATAATTGTTATCATATATGATTTTGCTTATGGAAACAAAAGAAACAGATTAAATAAAATAAAAATTGCCAAAAAAGAAAAAGAAATTTTAGAAAAAACAAAAAATGCAAAATTAAATTTAAAATCAAAAAAATAATACCAGTTGGTATTATTTTTTTTATGACCTAAATGGAATTGTTCTGTTTGTGTGGTCGTATATTTCTTCTGTGTTAAACAAATGCTCATAATATTTACCAAAAGTTCTAAGAGTTTGCCCATCTATTGGTTTTCTATCCATAAACAATGTGTGTTTATTATTTGAATTAAAAGGCATATAATTATAAAAGTTTTTTGCTCCAACACCACAAAACAGTTCAAAACCGGCATCTAAAAGTTGTTGATGTTTATAACTTATTTTATCATTATCCATAATTTCCCATTCACCATAAGGATAAACATAAATGCTTGTTTTTCCAATTATTGGCTCAACTTCATTTTGCCAATTATAAAGTTCTTTTGAAAACTCCATATCACTTATTTCTTTCATATGATAATGCCCATAACTATGACAAGCAAATTTCCACCCCAACTCTTTTAAACGGTTAACAACTTTTGTTGCCTTTTCAATTTCATATTTGCTAGTTGCATTTGACTTTTGTGTTCTATAACCCAAAATTCCATCATAACCAGTTAAACAAATAACGCCTTTTGCACCATTATGGCTAAAATCAGGGTAGGTTTTAACAAAGTTTTCTAGAATTGGTATAAATTCGTTATCGTATCCAATTCGTTTTTTTATGCTTATTTTTGAAGTGTATGTTGCAATATTGTTGTTTCTATCTAAAATAATTTTATCTACCATTCCTTTATTTTTCTTTTTGGTGTCATAGTTGCAATCATCAAAGGAAAATATTAAGGGCTTTTTGTTTGGTGGCAAATATAAAGTTTTTTTCTTAACTGTTCCATTAACATTTTCATAAACACTGTTAATATCAACTAAAACATAATTGTTATTATAAAGCGATTGTAATATTTTTTTAAATTCGGTTGGTGTTATGCAATCCCTATCAAAATCTTTACTTAAAGGGTTCTTGGGGTTTAATGCTTTTTCTGGAAATGCAAGTAAACAGTGAGTAAACAAATGCTCAATATCTCCATTATATTCAACCAAATTTTTATTTTTTATTTGGTTAGTGTTGTAATTAATTAATGTGGTAATATTATCATCATTTTTATAATATTTTACTTTACTATTTAATAAGTTTAAAGCAAAAGCATAATCGCCATTTTCTGTGAATTTGTTTGCTTCGGTAATTAAAATTTCTTTGTAGTTTTTTATTAGTTCTTTAAATTTAGAACCATTATAATTTAACAAAAGCATATCCAAATTTTCAAATTGTTCTAAATTATTAATTGCTTTTTTATACTCTTTATTGTCAATAAGTTTTATTGTTGACATAATAATTTCATTTTGTTTTAAATCTTTTTCAATTATTTCATAAGGGGTGCAAAATGTTGTTGATGTAAAAAAAAGTAATATTAAAAAACATATGTAACTGGTAATTAAAATTGTTTTTATTTCTTTCATAATTCCAACCTTTTTAATAGTTTGTTTAATATTTATTAAAAATATTAGTTTAGTTTTTCATAATAACCTTAAATGTTTAAAAACAATTCAAAATTCGTCAAAATTATTTTTAAATAAAAATCGAACCGAAATTAATATTGAGTTAAAATTAATTGGTGAAAAAAAATGAAATTAATTTATGATAATAATGCTTTTGAACAAGCAAAAAAAATACTTAATAAAAGTTACAAATATTTTAAAGTGGTGATTGTTACAAATTACACAAATAAAAATGTTGATGCAATAATTGATAATTTGAATGGAAATGTTAAAGAAATTAAAGTTGTAAAATTACCACAAGGGAAATGTTCTTTCGAAATATCAAAACAATTAGTTTGTTCTAAAATAACAGATGATGTTGGATTAATTATTGTTGTTGGTGATTATGAGTTAACACAATTTATTCTTAATTTAAATTTGAAAATAAAAAAAATGTTAATTAACATAACTCCTTTAATTCCAATCAACGCAAGCTTGTTTGATTATGTTGTTATTGATAACACATTAATTGAACAATGCACAAACAAAGATATTGCAAATTGTTATGGTTATTTATCGTCATTTTCGATTTTTATATTAGAAGAGGTTTTTAATAAAGGGGTTTATTTAAAAGACACAAATAGCAATAATTTATTAGAATTGGAAAAGGTTGTTCAATCTTTAAATATGATTCCTAGTTTAATTTTAAAAAGTAACACAGGAAAAAGAATGTTAACTAAAATTAGTGCTAAATTGTTAAATTTAATTAATTTGTCCGAATTTGAAAACAGCTTTGTTTTTAAATTGGCAAATAATATTAAACAAAACTCGAAACATTTAGGTTTGCAATTTGGTGAAGCATTAATGATTGGAAGTGTTCTTGGGTTTAAATTATTTAATGTTCTTTTAAATTCTCATATTGATAATGCAAAAATTGGTTTTGATTATTTTAATCGTTTAAAAATTGCAAAAAAATATTATGACAATTTTAGTTTAAGCAAAATTGCAAAAACTTTCACATTAGATAACAACCTAAATGAAAGTGTTATTAATTTTAATAAAATTCAAAATTCTTTTTTGATGGTTTTTAACTCATATTTAAAAATGATAAATAATATGGTTAAAACATTTAAAGTGCTATTTTATGATAATGGAATATTTTTAAATAAATATTTAAAAAGTGATTTATTGTTAAATTCTATTAATTTAATACCAGAAAGTTGCATAGAATGTTGTTTTGCCACTTTTATTAGAGATGTTGGTTTGTTAAACAAATTTTAGTTTTTTATGTTTAAAATAATATAAAAAAGTTAATCCTTTAAGACATGGTCTTGGAGGATTTTTTTGTGAAAAGATTAATTGTGTTTTTGCTGTTTGTGTGTGCAATAGTTAATTTGGGTTTAATTCAAAACGATTATTTGCACGAAATGCTTATGCCTTATGGCGAAAAATTTTACATATATCAAAATAATTGCGATTCATATTTTAATGGTGGTGAAATAATAAAAAACGGAACAGGACAAATTGTTAAACTAAATAAAAACGAAATACAAAACAACTTGAATAACATTAAAAATTATGCTGGTGAAAGTGTTGTTGTTAATAATATTAGCCTTAATAAAATAATGAAAATTTTAAATTTAAATGTGCTTAAAAAATATTATATTAATAACGATTTAGTTGTTATTGGTTATTCTAACAAATTAAACCATTACTTAATTTCTGAAAATAAAAAAGTTAATATTCAAATTAAGGTTGGGCAAGAAAACATAATTGTTGGCTACCCATTAATAATGGAAGGTTTTTAAATATTTTATGTATAAAAAATAATAATATGGAAATTATTTAATAACAAATTTTGGAGGATATAAAATGAAAGAAGAAAGTAAAAAAGAAGCAGTAATTAACTTTTTAAAAAGGTATGGTTACATTATTGGTTTGTCAGCATTTATGTTAATATTAAGCATAATATTAATAGTTTCTGCCAATAAACCTAATGAAAGTGACAATAATCCAGTTAACACTGACCCAATAAGTTTTTATAACCCATTACTTAATTTTACTGTTGCAAAAGAATTTAACGACACAAATTTGGTTTATAACAGCACTTTAAAACAATGGGAAGCTCATAAGGGTGTTTGTTTAACAGCCCCTGAAAATAGTGAAGTTTTTGCTGTGTTAGATGGTGTAGTTGAAGATGTTTATTCTAATTATTTAAATGGAACAGTTGTTGTTTTAAGCCACGCTAACAATTTAAAAACTTATTATTCAAGTTTGGGTGAAGACGTTCCTGTTAAAAAAGGTGACACAGTTAAACAAGGTGATGTTATTGGTAAAATTAGCAACACTGGTGCAAACGAATTAAACTTAGGTAACCATTTGCATTTTGAAGTTACTGAAAACGATGTTAAAGTTGACCCAGCAACATATTTAGATTTAGAAAATAAATAAAGCGAATAAAATGTGTTGTTTTGTTAGATTTATTTTGGTTTTATAAAAAATAATTTTATTTGCTTTACAAAAAAACTTTTAATAACTATACTATTTTTAGTATTATTTTGGAGGACATCATGACACTAGATAAAATTAAAAGTTTGTTGTCAAGTCAACTTGGAATTAAAGAAGATAGAATTCAATTAAAATCTAGAATTTTAGAAGACCTTGGAGCTGACTCTTTGGATTTGGTAGAACTTCTTATGACATTAGAAGATGAATTTAATGTTACAGTTAGTGATGAAGAAGCTGTTAAATTAAAAACAGTTGAAGACATTGTTAAAATTATTGAAGCAAATAAAAGCAAATAACAACAAATAAAAAGCAACCTTATGGTTGTTTTTTTATTTTTGTAATAATTTGTAATATTATGTCGCAACTTGTCATACACATTATTAAAAGCATTTTAGAGGTGTGTATGACTAAGTCACGACCAGAAATTTTAGGCAATTACCTTTTGGAAAACAAATCAACAATTAGGCAAACGGCACAAGTTTTTTCATTAAGTAAAAGCACAGTACACATAGATGTTTCAAAACGTTTAAAAAAAATTAACTATCCTTTATTTTTGGAAGTTAAAAAAATTCTTGATTTTAATTTTAAAGAAAGAAATAAACGTGGTGGTTATGCAACGAAAATTAAATATTTAAAGTTAAAAGAAAAAGGATAATATCCTTTTTTTTATTTTTAATATTTAATATAATTTAATTTAAAAGATGTAAAGTTGTTTGACAAAAATTTTTAAAGAAAATATAATTGCATAAGGAAACTATTATATTATATATAATATATATAAATATTTCGCAAAAATTGTTTAATACTAAAAATAAGTATCTTTTGCGAAAAATAGTGGTTACTAATGAAATTTGGGAGAATACAATGGTTAAAAAATTAAGTTCACTAATATTTGCCATTTTTGGTTCAGTATTGTTTTTATTTGGTTGTGGAGACCCTTATAAAAACTTAAAACTAAGTGTGTCAACAAATGACATTGTTCTTTATGTTAATCAGGAGTCAAATGAAGAAGGCGTTGTTAGTGATGATAACGTGGAAGATAACACTAATGAGAACGTTCCAGAATTAACATACCCAAGCGAAACTTCATTTTTAATTAAAGTTTCTGGCGCAGGAAAGAATGTTGATGCTGGCGTTGTAATTTCTCAATATGCTTATAATGGGGTTGAAGACATTGTTAAAATCGAACCAGTAACAACCGACACAACAAGTGATGAGGGTGCTAGATATAAAGTAACTGCATTACGTTCTGGTCAAGGAGTTATTGTTGTAACCACAAAAGAAGGAAACAAACGTGAAGAAATTAAAGTTTCTGTTTATGTGCCAATAAAAAGTGTTTCTTTTAGTGATGCATCAAAAGCTGTTAAGTATGGTTCAAGTATTGATTTAAATCAATTTTTAGTTTATAACCCAACAGACACAAATCAAAAAGAAATGCAATTTTATATCCAAGATGAAACAACACCGGGTTCTATTTCAGATGGAGTAGGTGTTATTGAAACTAGTTATGCAAAAATTGAAAATGGTGTTGTTTATTCAAAAGATAGCTTAACCTATCCAGTAAATCAAAACGGACAACAATACATAAGTGTTTATGCTGTTTCAAAATATAATGCAAATGTTAAAACAGAAGTTATTGAATTGCCAGTTTTAAATATTATTGAAGAAAGCGACATTGACATTGTTTCAAACAAAGAAACAGGAACTGTTGATGTAATTAAAACATCAAATGGATATTATGAAATTGTTTTAGGTGGCAACATTCCAAACAATCCATACATTTATTCTAGAAATATCACATTAAAACTGTCGGAAGAATACACTATCGACCAACAATATGCAATTACAACAAATTATGATGGTGTTCCAACAAAAAATTCAGTTTTCGAACTTGATAATAAAGTTGATGAACAATCAAGATATAATTTCACAGGTTTAAAAGAAGATTATCCTTACAAACAATTTACTTTTTCACAATTAAAAACTGGAAGCGATTATTTAGAAATTTATGTTGACCGTCGTGGATACGAAGGGTTGTTTACAATAACATTAAAATTTAAAATTACTGTTAAAGATTTTGCAACAAGTTTAAGTGCAACAACTGAAAGTGGTGAAAATGCAATTCAAACTGGTTTGGTGCTATATAACGCATATGGTGGAAATGCCTTAGGAACCAGTGTTGTTGTTAATTTAAGCCCAAATGTTAATAATGCTTATAAAATTAGATTGTCATTAATTGATATTCCTCAATTTGAAGGTGTTAATGGAATTACCATGCACAGAGTTGATGCCACTGAAATAACAAGTGGAACATTTGTTAATGGTGGAACCAAAATTTATTTAAAACACTCATACACTTATGAACAAATAACTGAAATTGTTAAACAAGGTTTAACTCCAACATTGCAAATTTCATACATTTATAACTTAGCACCAGTTTCTGGAATGCTTGGTTATGATGAATATACTATCACTGCCGATATACCATTAATAGTGAAAGCTGGTGTAACTGATATTAGAATTCCAGCAAACAATCAGGAAATAAAAATTAATGCTGTAACTGGTTTGGCAGTTAACGAAATGCAAACCTATGAACAAAGTTTAAAAGCAGAAAATGATGATAATGTTGATGATGGCACAGTTGATGATGGAACTGGCGAAGATCAACCTGATGAAACTGAAAATGAAATTATTCTTGCAACCATTGATAATGACCCAGCAGATTTAAAAGAATTAATTTCATCAATAAAAATAACATCTGTAAATGGTTCAAGTTCTAACATTGATGCAATGAATAATGAGTATTTTAACATTGTTTACAAAGAAGGACCAATTACTGGATTATTTAATCGTTTAGTTTTAGAACCAAAACTTCAACCAAATCAAGCAAAAATTGTTGTGGAAATAACAACAAATAACAATATTAGCAAAACAGTTATTATTGAAATTTTTGTTCCTATTGTTTATGATGTGGCAAATGCAAACAGAGTTAATGTTGAAATTTACAATAGAAGCAGTGTTTCAACATATATTTATGAAGAAGTTTCTAGCACCTATAAAGTTTTGTTGACTAACAACCTTTCAATTGTTGAAGGTGACTATGAAATTCCAGAAGGTGAAGTTGAAACAGTTAAAGATAGCTATAAATATTCAACTCTTGACTCATTAACACTTTCAGTTAACAGCAGAGTTGGGTTAAATTTTTATAACTACATTGTTTTGCCAGATAGCAACAATAATCCAAAAATAACACGTGTTGTTTATAATTCAAACGTAACTTTAAATCAAAACAGGGAATATTACACAATTGAATATGAAAATGTTAATGGTGTTCAAGTTCCATTTATCGTTACAAAAAATTTAAAAACCAATAATTCATTAAAATTAGATGTAAAAGTTGTTGGTTATGATAATGAGGGAAAGGAAGTTACAGTTTTAAAACAAATTGATTTGAATATTATTGAGCCTGTTACAAGCATTTCAATTTCACCAGTTTCAACAACACTTTATTTAGCAGATTCGTTAGGTGCATTAAAAGAAGATGCAAGCAAGTTAAAATATAACTTAACTGTTTATCCTTTAAATGCAAGTGGAAATGCTGGAACAGTTGTTAAATATTCTTTAAGAGATGATGTTTTATATTCTAGAACAGGTAAAAATGGTCAACTTTATAATATTACAATGGCACATTTTGTTAGTGTTAATGAAAATACTGGTGAAGTTCAAGCAAAATTAAAAGTTGACGAGTTTAATAAAATTTTAAATGATTTTAGTATTGACACAGGCATTTCCATTAATGCAAACGATGTTATAGAACAAATTTTTGCAAATAATGTGGTTGCAACCATTTATGCCACATTAAATCAATATAACAAACCAACAATTTCAACAAGTGCAAGCATAACCATAAAATATGCAACACAAGTAGAAAAAATTATTCCAAGCACAAGTGAAAATGGAATTTATTTTGACATTAGAAAAACATCACAACCAAATTATAAAGGTGAAACAATAACAATTAATGTTTTGCCAGAAAATGCTTATAACAAAACCTTAATTGTTACAGTTGGTGATGAAAGTGTTATTCAAATTGTTTCAGGTGTTGATAAAGACCATAGAATGACTGGAAATAGCATAACTATTAAACCAAACATTAATGCTGGTCGCACATACATTAGAATTTCGGCAGAAGATAGTTATGTTGTTGATGCAACATCTGGAATGGCAGTTCCTTCAAGTTATTTAGACATTTCAGTTCGTGTGGCAGATGGAACAAAGGCATATCCTTTTGAAATTAATAATGCAAATGAATTTTTAGAAATTGGTAATGATTATGTTAAAAATTCAAATGATATTTATGAGAATAATTATTACTATGTTTTAACTCAAACATTCTCAATTTCAAATTTAAACTTTAATCCATTTAATGGTGTGTTTAATGGTGGTTTAAGTGGTAATTTCACATATGACATTGCGGGAATTACATATAGTCAGCAAAACGTAATTTATGGTTTATCTATGAACAAAACCATAACTCCAACAGTTTCTGCTGGCGATAAAAATATTTATTATTATGGTATTTTTAAAGAACTAGGTGTTAATGCTGAAATTGAAAATCTTGTTTTAAGTGATGTAAACTTAAAATTCACAATAACACAAGGAAGTGCTTCACAAGGCGAAATTGATTTTAATGATGAAATTAACATTGGAGCAATTGCTGGGGTAAACTATGGAAGCATTTTAAATAGTTCGGTTAGTGGCAATATTCAAATTAATTCAAACATTAAAAACTTAAATGTTGGTGGATTTGTTGGTAAAAACTATTCACATTTTAATGTTGAATTCACAACAAGTTCTGGAACAGATGAAAATGGAAGCCCTGCAACCATTGTTGATAACTCTAAAAGTTCATTAACAGGAATAATTAGTTCTAATGTTGAAAACGAAACAGCATTTGTTTCATCGCAAGAAAATTCTAATGTTAACATCAAATTTGTTGGAAGCAGTTTAGTAACCGATGCAAACATTAATTTGGGTGGTGTTGTTGGAAGTGTTCAAACATATGCTACTCACAAAATTAATGGAACAACATCTTATGTTGGGTCATATTTTGGTGAAGATGGTTTAACAATGAACGAAGATGTTAGTGTTTATCAATATTTCTTCAAAAAAACAATTTCTAATTTAGTTATTGCTTCAAGTGTTGAAAGTGTTGATGAAAATGGTAACTTATATAAAGCAAATGTTGGTGGTGTTGCTGGTTATGCAAACTCAACAATTTTTGATAATGTTAATGTTTTAACAAGTTTAAGTGGGCATTCAAACATTGGTGGTGTTGTTGGTTTTGCTAGTCACAGTGTTGTTCAAAACAGCAGTGTTGAATTTGCAAATCAAGGCGAAACAGGAATTAATACTGTTTCAATTTCTGGTTACACAAATGTTGGTGGTTTAATTGGATATGGTAAAAACGTTAACGTATATTTCAGTTATGTTAGAGCTTATTACAATAATCAAGACATAAACAATTCAACCTATTATGGCAATATGATGCTTTTAGAAAGCACAGAAAACAACAAAAATATTGGTGGTTTAATTGGATATGTTGATGCAGATGAAATGAGTAATCAATTAGCAACTAATGGAGTTAGCGAAAACTTTGATATTTCGCAAACCTATGTAACAGTTGCAGATGATGGCACAAAAATTTCATCATCATTATTAAACAGTCATTCTTTGTTTGATTATCTTAACAATGAATCTGCAAACGGAATTGTTAAATCATATTTCAATGCAGACATTAATGTTTCTTATCAAAATTTAAGTGGTAATGTTTTTGTTGGTGGTTTAGTTGGAAACACAACTAATGAAGAATCTATTAATGTTCACGACAACACAAAAACTGTTATGCCATTACAAATTTCCAATTCTTATGTTTACGGACATATTAAACAAGCCGATGTGGTAACATATAAAATAACAAATAAAATTGAAGTTACTCAAGATCAAAAATATTTAACCATTGGAACAATGAAAACCTATGCAATAGGTAATGTTGAATTAAATGGAAAAACCGAATTTTACAATTATGATGAAAGTGTTGATGATTTAATAAAAACTGGCACAAATTTAATTGAAATAATAACCGAAACAACTTCACAAACGGTTGATGAAACTATTGATGAAAATGTTGTTCAATATCAAATTCAAAATATAACCTTTAATGTTAAACCAATTGCTCAAAAATTAGTTGGTAACCAAACATTCACAATTTCAGCAGGAATAGAAAGTAATAAACAAACTGTTGTTGAATTAAGAGATTCTGTTGCTGTTAGAGAAACAACAAAAACAAACACATACACTGTTCAAGCTTCAACCAACAACAGAGCAATTGAAATTGAATACTCATACTTAACAGTTAATGGTGAACATGCAATTATTGAATATGCTAAATATTCTAATTTTGACATTAACAACATTGTTAGCAACGAAACAATAATAGAATCATTCTTAACCTACACAACAGATGATGAAGGTAACTTGGTTGTTGATGATGCAAATATTAACAAAATTGAAATTTCAAACATCACAAATCAAGTTTATGTTGATTTAACAAATATTAATAATTTCACATTTTTTAATATTATTGAGGCTGTGTTTGGTGGCAGTGAAGATTACAAATTAAATAATTGGTTAATTTGCAGTGATTTAAACTCAGGTTATCCTGTGTTGTTTAAATTGGAACATAACAATGGTGAATTGTTGTTTAAAGTATTGCCAACAAACATTCAAATAACTGTTAATAAAATTGACGTAAACAATAAATTTAGCAATTTAAGTTATATTCAAGATGGTGAAAACCTTGTTTTACTATATAATGAACTAACAAGTGGTCGTGCATATAAATATGTTAACTACTATAAAGTTGTTGCCGATGGTGATGGTGGATCGGGCAGTAATTATCCTTTGGAAGCAATTAATGTTGAACTTGACATTATTGATTTAAGCCAATATGGAATTATTGCTGATTACGACAAAAATATGGTTATAACCAGTTCAAATCCAACAATTTTAGCTGTTGAAAACAACAACTTGCTTGTAACAAAAGGTGTGGGCAAGGCAACTTTAACCATTTCTAGCAAATTAGACACTTCAATTTATGATACTATTGATGTTTTAGTAGTAACAGGTTTAAGTGATTATAATATTTATAAAAGCAAAAATTTAACAACTTCACAAAACACACTTCCAACAATTTCTAATTCAGAAGATGAAATTGTTGATGAAACAAATGAAAATGCAACTTTAAATGCCATAACTCAAATTATTGATAAAGTTTCAAATTACTATGTTGATTCTGTTAATGAAGATGCTTCTAACTTAACAGATTGCAATGGTGTTTATGTTAAAAATTCTGGCGTTGGCGTTAAAATGGAAGTTTCCAGCGTTGGAAACGGTCAAGCAACAATTAATGGCAAAGCATTAACAAAAGGTGCAACATATTTGTTCACATCATTAAATGAACTTTCTTTTGTTGGAACATATGAAGGTTTGTTATATTTAAAAATAACTCCATTCATTATTTCAAATGAAAAAGGTTTTGGACAAACATTAACACAAACAGATGGAACAAGCATTGATAATTGCATTTTAATTAACGATTTGCTAAAAGTTTATAAATTTAACATTAAACCAAAAGCAGAAAGTATTGCCCTTGATAAAACTTCGGCAAATTTAGACCCTGTTAAATATGTTGATGTTAAATTAACAACAGTAACAAGTGACTTTGTTAAAACAGGCGAACAAATTGATGTTAATGAAGAAATTAACGTTACAATTTTAGACACAATTAATAACACTTATGTTGGTAGTTTCATACTAGATATGAACAATGTTGGAACAAATTCAAGTTTTATTAATATTGAAATTTTAAACACATATGTTAATGAAACAGAAGACGACTTAAAAGTTGAATTGGTTTATGATTTACGTTTCAGTTTTGATGCAGAACAATATAAGGATAGAACTGGTGATGTAACATATAATTTGAATGAAATGGCATATAAATTTAATTTCTATCCAACTTCAAATTTAGAAATTTCAACCGACTTTAACATTCAAATTGTTCCAAGAATTGTAACAGATGTTAAGTTGGCATACTATCCTAACGCAGAATCTGATTCAAGTGGACAATTCTTCCCACAAGAAAACGAATCTGAATATATAGTTCCTTCCAGAGTTGGACTTTTAAAACTAGAATTATTCCCTGATTTTAATAATGCAGAATATGTTGAATTAACAGTTAACGAAGAAATGAAAACTTATGTTAACTTTTCACAACAATTAGCAATTATGTCGGCTGACGAAAACAGTTTTGTAACAGGTTATAGAACTATTATTAACGAACCTGATTACTTACCAAACTTTAAAGGAATTAAGTTGGTAAATCAAAGCATAATTGTTAATGGTTCAAGTGTTTATTACACTGGCAATTACTATGTTCAAATTTATTTGTCGGAAGATGCTCCAATAAATAATAAAATTACATTCACAGCAACTGCATATAAAACTGTTAATGGTGAAGCAGTTGCCGTAACAAACAAAAACATTGAGTTAACAATTCAACCTTTACCAACAATTTCTCTTACTGTTAATGGTCAAAGTGAAGGAATTGTTGCAAAAGGCACAGAAGTTGAACTTGAAATTAATGCAACAAACTTTGAAGGTGATGTTGAAATTGCTGTTTCAACACTAAAAGGCGATAGTGTTAACGTTTCTAAACGTTATGATATTGCTTTAAACAAACACTTTGTTAATGTTGGTGTTAATGCAACAGCAGGAGACACAGTTATTATTAAAGCAACAGCATCTCGATATTTAAACGGAATATTAGAAGAAAAAACAAGTACTGCAACACTATTTATTGTTGAATATTTGTTAAATGGTGTTTCGTTAGAAGGTTCAACTTATGCAAACGGACGTTATCAATATGAAGCATTAAACGGAACAACAAATATGCTTAATGTTGTGTTTGATGTTGACTATAACTTAGAAAATAAATCCGTTGCAAGTTTAAAAACGGCACTAGAACAAGAGGCTAGTGGAAAAGTTAGACCGTCAGATGCAGGTGGTTATATTAACAACTGGTGGCGTCAAATTGGTAATAACGAATTTGAAAGTTTATATTCAAACACAAATTATGGAAATTATGAATTTGTTGACACAAAACTTTCCGATTTAAGTGAAACTCACTATTATGGAATAAAAACAATTTCTATTAGTTCTGACAATGTTTTAGCATACAAAATGAAATATTATTATAACTCATTGGGTGTGCCAAAACTTTACACTGGAACTGATTATGGTTTTGATATTTATGAATTAGAATTTGTGTTCACATTGGTTATTAAAGATAACTCAACCTACGATCATCCAAATCCAATTTCAACAGTTGCAGAATTTATGGCTTTGGGTGGACTTAATGTTGATGGAACAAATAACACAGAAGGTGCAGTAACAGAAGGACATTTTATTCTTGTTAACGATTTAACATTAGATAATTACTATCCTTTTGCTGCAAATTTCAGTAGTTTAGATGGTAACGGACACGTTATAACAATTAACAGCATAAACACTGAAAAATATAAAAATCAAACAACAGGAAATAACATTGGTTTGTTTGAAACTGTTTCATCTAACACAGTTCTAAAAAACATTACCATTGACATTGGAAATATGTTAATTACAACTCAAATGGCCAACACTATTTTGAAAGGCGAAGAAGAGAATTTAACTATTCACATTGATTTGTCGGGAGTAAAATCATTTAATTTTGGTATTTTAGCAGGACAAAACAATGGGTCAATAACCAATGCAAAAATAATTAACACAAAACGCACTGTTATTATGGATAGTGCTGAAAAGAATTTATTAATAAACAGCACAACAGGATATATTGATGGTGGTTTGGTTGATGCCAAAATTGGTGGACTAGTTGCTGTTAATAATGGTTCAATTTCAAATTCATATGTTGGATTAAATGCTGAAAACTATGGAAATGAAGGCAGTAGCCAAGAAAAACGAAGCAATGTTAGTGAAGGTTCAATTAGTGTTGAAACCTATCCATTTAATTTAGTTGCAGGAAAAAGTGTTGCTGGTTTTGTTAACACAAATGGTGGAATTTTAGCGAACAACTATGTTTTAGGATTAGGTATTAACAACACAGGTGCAATTTTTGACGGAACCCAAACAGCTGGTTTTGTTGTTGAAAACTCAACAACTGGAACAGTGTTTAACTGTATGGTTGAAGGACTATACACAAACAACTATCGTGCTTCAATGTCGCAAGGTGTTTATATTGAGGCAAAAGGATATATTGGTGGATTTGTTTACACCAATGCCGGAGAAATTTCAAATGCATATTCTAACATTCCAATCACAACCAACAGTGGTGGAAGTGGTGGATTTGTTTACATAAATCAAACAACAGGAACAATAACAAATGCTTATTCAACTGTTGAAAATGCAAACAACAGTTTAGCACACGGACAATTTACTGGAATTGATGATAAAAACAACTTTAACAATTTTGGTGAATTAACTTCTTGTTACTATTTGGTTTTAGAAGGCGAAACAGAAAATTCTAACGAACCAGCAACTGCAATTATGGGTAAAAAAGTTGTTGGTGATGGAACAAGCGAAGATGAAACTTCAAATAATAATCCATTTAGAGACACAGGCTCGTTTAACGGATTTAACTTTGCAACAGGTAATGATGAAAATAATATTTGGCGTTTAAGTGAAAACACACACTTTGGACCAAGATTAATTTCAGCAAACAATGTTTCAACATTCTCGCACAGAGTTTTAATGCACACAACCACAGATGAAAACACAAATGAAACTGTTTATGATTATGAATATGATAGCGATTGTTACTATGGTTCAGAAACAAATCCGTTGTTAGTTAACACTGCAACAGAGTTTGTTACTTTCATTATTAACAACTCAAAAACAATGACTTTGAATAATGAAAACTTGTTTGTGTTTGGTGTTACAACATCTTCTAAAACAGCAGTTAACACTCCACATTATATAAGATTAATTAACGATTTAGATTTTAGTGCAATAACATTAAACAACTTGGTTGTTGATGGAAAACGAATTAGTGATATTACATTTGTTGGAAAACTTGATGGTAATGGAATGAGTATGACAGGCATTAGGCTTGTTGACCAACGTCAAGACACTGTTCATGAAAACTTTGGCTTGTTTAGTCAAGTTGGATTAAGCGAAGAACAAAAGAAAGATGAAAACTTTGGTTCAAACAACAGCGTAAGCACTGCCATTATGAACATTAATGTTACAATTAGTGGTTTTGATGCAACACAAAGTGTTAAAGTTGGTGCTTTGGCTGGTTCAATGTATAACACATCACTTATTAACGTTACACTTAATGGTGGTGAAGGTGTTGAAATTGTTGGACGTAACATTGTTGGTGGAATTGCCGGAATGATTTTAAATTCTGGTGCAGAACTAATAACAAATGTAACAACAAACAACATAACAGTAACTGCATCACACAGAAGTGAAAGCAGAGTTAGTGAAGTTACTTTGGTTGATGAATTTGGAAATCCTTATAACAACATTTCAGGAACAAAAGTTAACTTGAACTTTGCTTCATATAATGACAATAAAGAAAATTCAGTTAGTGCTTTAAGAAACTATTCATATGCTGGGTCCATTGCTGGAATTATTGATGCTTCAAATCGTAGAGCAGAAGATATGGGTGTTAATATTAAGAAAACTTATTCAAGCAATGAAAACATAACAATTTCTAATGGAAAAATACAATATCCATCAGCTGAAAGTAACGGAACAACCACAGATGTAACACAGGCTAAAAGTTCAACTGAGGAAATAAACAAACACAGAACAGAACCTGCTAACAACTTAGTTTCAAAAATTGTTGTTCAAGGTGGCGGATTTATTGCGGCTGAACACGCTGGTGGAATGTTTGGTTATGTTGGCGAAAATACTCATATTAAAAATAGTGTTTACTATTTAGGTCAAACTCAAGAAGATAAAGAAGAAGGCAAAGCATTTGTTCAACGAATTATGGGTCATAACTATGCAGGAGCAATAGTTGGAGAAAACTATGGAATGCTAGAACAAGTTTATGTTGAACATTTGCCAGAATATCAAACAGAAATTGACAAAACCTATGGTTCTTACACACAAAACGCAAATGAAATTAGCGACTTGTTTGGTGATAGCACATCAATTTCTATTGGTGCAATAGCAGGGTTTAGTTCTGGAAGCATAATTTTAGATAGTTATTCTAAAATTGATGTTGTTAATCCAAAAGCAAAAATTGCTGGTGGTATTGTGGGTCTTATGGCAGGAACAAACTATATAAGTCACGTTTTCACAACAGGAAATGTTTATGCTCCTAACAGAACTGGTGGATTAATTGGTGTTTATAATGCACTATATATTGATGATTTTATAACAATTAATGAAAAAACAAACATTCAAGAAGCAAGACCAAAACTATTGTTAGATTATGCTTTTGCTTTAAATGAATGGGGAACAGATGTTGAAAATGTTTTATATGAAAATTTAAAAGAATATTATAAGTCAAGTTCTGGTGATAGTTATTATAATTTTGAAATTCGTATGCCAGAAGTTGGAAACCAAACTCTTGTTGAATTTGGTGCTGGTGGGGCACAAGTTGGCTCTACAAACACTGCATTAAAATATTCAGCAAACTTTGCAGGTTCTTTAATTGGATATGTTAACACTGGAAGTGTTACATATAATGCATCATCTGCAAACAAAGTTGAAGTTTCTCCATCTGCAATTTTAAATAAAACATTATTAAATCAAGTTGTTTCTAAATCAAGAAAAACTTCTGTTGTTAATAATGGACAAGGAGAAAGATTACTATTTAGTTCAGTACTATCAACCACATTAAATAGTTCAAAAATAACTAAAAATGACACTGTTTATAATGACGATTCAAATGCACAAGTTAGTGACAGTTATAATCAACCAATAAGCAAAAATTTGGGTGATAACGGAATTGGTGATAAACTTGAATTTGAAAATTACATTGGTAATCAGTTTGCAATTAAAACTATTTTAGGAACAGATAAACAAAATGCAACAATGTTTAATATGTTTATTTGGGATTCTGTTGCAACAGGAACAAAAGATTTTTCAGGTGCAGGAAGTCAAATTTGGCGTATTGGAGATATTTTCCCAGAATACATAATTGGAATTTATTCAAACTTTAACACACTTACAAGTGCTGAAGATTTACGTAATAACATTTCAATTTCAAATGATACCAGAAATAAATTCTATTTGTTAAATTATGGCGAATATAACATGAATAGTGTGCTTGCAGATAGTGGAAGATCTGATGT
>CALWDV010000005.1 GCA_944376785.1 uncultured Clostridia bacterium
CAGGGTTAGTTAGTTGTTTTACTGTTTTTTCTAAATCACGAACAGTAACCTTTTTTGAAACTGCCAATTTTGCAAGTTTAACTTGTGTTTCAGGGTCGGTAACAACAACCAAACTTCTAGCATGACCAGCACTTAACTTTCCACTTTCAATTAAAGCAATAACTTCTGGTTGCAATGAAAGTAAACGCAATGTGTTTGCAATGGCAGGACGGCTTTTTCCTAATCTATCTGCTAAAACATCTTGTGTCCAACCATAAATTTCCAAAAGTTCTCTCATTGCATTTGCAACTTCAATTGGGTTAAGGTCTTCACGTTGAATGTTTTCAAGCAATGAAATTTCCTTAATTTGTTGTTCTGTGTAGTTTTTAATAATTGCAGGAATTGTTTTTAAACCTGCTAGTTTACTTGCTCTAAATCTTCTTTCACCAGCAACAATAATATATCTATCACCAGTTTTATTAACAATGATTGGCTGAATTACACCATGAACTTTAATTGAATCTGCAAGTTCTTTAAGGGCAGTTGGTTCAAAGTTTTTACGTGGTTGATTTGGATTAACATCAATTAACTTAATATCAACTTCACAAACTCTTTCTCCGTTAATTTCTTCAATTTTTCCTTGTGCATTCTTTTTTACTTCAACATGCTCATCTTCATCAAACATTCCAAGTAAACTGCCTAAACCTCTTCCTAAACCTTTTTTGTTTTCCATAAAACTTCCTTCCTATTATTTTATTTTTTATATTAGTTGAATTTCAATTCCCACAACACCATATTTTTGTTGTTCAATTTCAGGGTAGTATTCACTCATATCACTACTTAATGCAATTTCATTAGAATCATAACCAAGTTGCTCTTTATTAAAATGCTTATATAACTCATCAAAATTTTTAAAAATGTGCAATTTAACAATTTTAGCTAAAATTTCTTCGCCTGTTTCATTATGCGTAAATTTTATAATGTCACCAATTTTTAATTGCTGTCTTTTTTCGTCATATAATCTCATTTCAATATTTTTTCTTCCAGATTTAATATTTTGAAATGGTTTGTCCTTTAAATGCATATTAATCATATTTTACTATTCCTTTTAATAATTATTAATGTTTTTGACAAAAAGTGTATAGTTTATGACAAAAACACATTAATTATCTTTGTTTCGTTTTAAAAATTCTTCGGTTAGTAATTTATAAGCAAATGCTCCATTACATTTTGGATCATATAAGCAAATTGGTTCACCATAACTTGGAGCTTCTGCCAATCTTATATTTCTAGGAATTATTGTATCATAAACTTTATTATTAAAATATTTATTAATGTCGGCAGCAACAGAGTTTCCCAAATTACTTCTGGAATCTTTCATAGTTAAAACAACACCTTCAACATCAATTTCGCTATTTAAGTGTTTTTTAACCAATTTTATTGTGTACATTAATTGAGTTAAACCTTCCAAGGCAAAATATTCACATTGAATTGGAATTATTATTGAATTACTTGCAGTTAGGGCATTAACAGTTAATAAACCCAAACTTGGAGGGCAGTCAATGCAAATATAATCGTAACTGTTTTTAACTGTTTGTAATATTTTTTTAACAACTTTTTCCCTGTTATTCATTTGCACCAGCTCAATTTCAGCACCAGCTAGGTCAACATTGCTTGGAACCATATCCAAATTATCAACTTTTGTTTTTAAAATTACTTCATCTAACAAGTTATCATCAACAATAACATTATAAATGGTTTTTAAGTTGTTTTCTTTATCAATTCCCAAACTGCTGGTTGCATTGCCTTGTGGGTCTAGGTCAACTAACAAAACTTTTTTACCCATAACAGCCAAATAACTAGCCATATTAACACAAGTTGTTGTTTTTCCAACCCCACCTTTTTGGTTAATGAAACTTACTATTTTCCCCATATAATTTCACTTCCTTATTCTAATTAGTGTTTAATTAACTATTAAAAGTATAGCAAATAAATTTATAAAAATAAAACATTATAAACAACTTTTTTATTTGTTTATACTAATTAAACATATATTATTCGACAAAAACATTTTGCGTCTAAATTTTAACACATAAAAAATGTTTCACGTGAAACATTTTAATATTACAACTAACATCTATAAAAAATAATATATTTTCTTTTTGATAATAACTAAACTAAAAAACAAAAGAAATAAATATTGTGTTAAAACATCACTTTAAACTTTTTATTTTTAATTTGATTAATTATTTTAACTTATTTATATTTTATTTAATATTAAAAGTAATATATAACAATAAATAACAAACATTATAACATTATTATGATAATTACTAATTAAGAAATAAACACAATAAATTAATAATACGATAAATAATAAAAAAATAAGTTAATAAGTTAATACGCATTAATTAAAATTTAAAATAAAAAAATAAAATGTTTCACGTGAAACATTTTACTTAATTGGATTAGTTCTTGGTTTGTTTTGGCCACGAGGATATTTTACTGGAGTTTTAAACTTTTTCTGTGTAAAAACAAAATTACGTTCAGCATTAATTTCATTTATGTTAAAACTTTTAATATCAGTAATTTTCCCACCTAACAACTCAACTGCTTTTTTAGAGTTTACAATTTCTTCATTAACATTTTTTGACTTATATGCAATAAAATATCCAAACAATTTAACAAAAGGTAAGCAATATTCGGTTAAAACATTCAATTCGGCCACAGCACGTGCAACGCAATAATCAAAACACTCTCTAAATTCAGATTTGCGGGCTAAAATTTCACATCTTTCGTGAATTGCAGTTATTCCAGATAAGTTTAATTTATTAATAACTTCATTTAAAAACAAAATTCTTTTATTTAAACCATCAACCATTGTAACTTGCAAATCTGGCCTAACAAT
Source organism: uncultured Clostridia bacterium (assembly GCA_944376785.1). Classification (GTDB taxonomy): domain Bacteria; phylum Bacillota; class Clostridia; order Christensenellales; family UBA1242; genus UBA6345. The sequence goes on from CALWDV010000005.1 coordinate 2,888, forward strand.
TTTTAATGGAACACTAGGAAAACCTGCACCAGCTCCAATATCAATTAAAGTGGAATTTTCTTTAAAAGTATCGCAAATTAGAACACTATCTAAAAAGTGTTTTATGATAACATCTCTTTGCTCGGTTATTGAAGTTAAGTTTATTTTTTCATTCCATTCTAAAATTAAATTATAATAAGTTTCAAATTGTTCAATTTGTTTATTTGTTAGAGAAATATTATATTTATCAAAAACAGAAACTAACTCTTGTTTAAAATTCAAAATTGCCTCCAAAAATGTTTCACGTGAAACATTTTATTGTAAATTTATAAATAAACAGTTCGACGCAGCATATAAATTACATCAAAACATAAAATTTACTATAAATATTATAACACAATTAAAAAGCAATAACAAAAGAAAATAAATGCGATAAGTTAAAAATAAACAAAAATATAAACAAAATAATTATATTTATATTTGATGATTGTAATGAAATTTATTTAAAATTTATTAAAAAAAATTAATTGTTATTAATAAAAATATTATGTTATAATTAAACAATAAAAAGGAGAATTTTATGAAGGAATTTGAATGTAAAACTGTTAGTTTAAAAAAAGGAATTATTTTAACATCAATATTTATAATTCTTGCAATAATGTTTTTTGTTTTAAGCATTTGTTTTAACCAACCATTCTTAACATTTTTTTGTGCATTATCAATTTTTGCCACTGTTTTTGTTTTGTTTGGCTTTTTCTCAAACCAACCAAACGAATCAAAAGTGTTCACATTTTTTGGTTCGTATAAAGGAACTTGCAGAAAACAAGGGTTAAATTGGTGCAATCCATTATACTTAAAAAAGAAAATGAGTTTAAGAAAAAGGAATTTTAATGTTGATAAAATTAAAGTTAATGATGCATTAGGAAACCCTATTGAAATTAGTGCAGTTGTTGTTTGGGCTGTTGAAGATACATATCAAGCAACATTTGATGTTGAAAATTATGAAACATATGTTGAAACACAAAGCGAAAGTGCATTAAGAGAATTAGCGGGAATGTATCCTTATGATTTATTTGATGACACCAGCGAAAACGTTATAACATTAAGAGATAACAATGAAGAAGTTAACAAAAACTTACAAGCATCTGTTCAAAAAAGATTAGACAAAGTTGGAGTTGAAGTTATTGAAGCAAGAATAAACCATATTGCATATGCACCAGAAATTGCAGCTGCAATGTTGCAACGACAACAAGCAAGTGCAATAATTGCTGCAAGAAAAATTATTGTTGAAGGGGCAGTTAGTATGGTTGAAATGGCTTTGAACGATTTAAAAAAGAAAAACATTGTTGCATTAAACGATAAAAACAAAGCTGAATTAGTTGGTAATTTGTTAGTGGTTTTATGTGGTGATAAAAGTGCCCAACCAGTAATTACAACCAACAAAGAAACAAAATAAAAGCTTGAAAATTATAATAAATTTAAATTATTTAATTTTGTTTTATTAATTTAGCAAATTGTTAATTTTAAAACAATTATTTTGCAAAAATGTTATTTATAACAAAAAAATGGCTTATTTTAGCCATTTTTTTATTTTTATTAATTTTCTTATTACAATTTAATAGTTATTATTTTATAACATAAATTATGAATTTTTTAATGTTTTTAAATAAACCGTTAAAACTGCAATGTCGGCAGGGCTAACACCACTAATTCTGCTTGCTTGACCTAATGTTAATGGTTTTATTTTGTTTAACTTTTGTTGTGCTTCAATTCTTAACCCTTTAATTTTTGAATAATCAATTTGAGCACTAAGTTCTGTGTTTTCTTGTTTTTTAGATTGTTCAATTTGAATGTTTTGTTTTGTTAAATATCCTTCATATTTAATATCAATTTCAACTTGTTTTAATACATTTGGTTTGTATTTTGAAAATTCAGGAAAATATTTAACCAAATCTTCAACAAAAATATTACTTCTTTTTAAAACATCTTTAAAAGTTATTCCAACTTTTGGCAATGTTTCTTGTTTTTCATTAAACATTTTCTCAATTTTCTTTGGTGAAACCACAGTTTTTAAATCATTTTTAAGTTGTTCAATTTGTTTCACTCTGTTTAAATATGCTTTATATCTTTCTTTTGAAACCAAACCAATATCATAACCTTTTTGAGTTAATCTTAAATCAGCATTATCTTGTCTTAATTGCAAACGATATTCAGCACGACTTGTCATCATTCTGTATGGTTCATTTGTACCTTTTGTGGTTAAGTCATCAATTAAAACACCAATATAAGCTTCGTCACGTTTTAAAACAAAAGGTGGTTTGTTTTGAATAAACAATGCTGCATTTATTCCTGCAATAATACCTTGTGCAGCAGCTTCTTCATATCCACTTGTTCCATTAACTTGACCAGCAAAATATAAACCATTAATCTTTTTATATTGTAATGTTGGATAAAGTTCCAAACTATCAATGCAATCATATTCAATAGCATAAGCATCACGCATTATGTGTGCATTTTCCAACCCCAAAACACTATGAACCATTTGATGTTGTAAATATGTTGGCATACTTGTTGAAAAACCCTGAACATAAACTTCTTTTGTTGATAACGCTTCTGGCTCTAAAAACAACTGGTGTTGTTGTTTGTCTGCAAATCTAACAACCTTACTTTCAATACTTGGACAATATCTTGGACCTTCACTTTTTATTTCACCATTATACATTGGTGCTTTATCTAGGTTATTCAAAATTAATTCGTGAGTTTTTAGGTTTGTGTATGTTAAATAACACTTTATGACATTTTTTGGGGGAGTTTTTGTCATAAAACTAAAAGTTTGAATATTATCTTCTCCACATTGTTCAGTTAAAACAGAGTAGTTAATTGTGTCTGAATGAACTCTAACTGGTGTTCCTGTTTTAAAACGTCTAATTTTTAACCCTAACTTTTTTAAAGATGCTGTTAAGTGATTTGCAGGAGCAAAACCATTTGGACCACTGTTTTGTCTAACCTTGCCAATTATAACATCACTCTTTAAATAAACGCCTGTGCACACAACAACAGCTTTTGCTTTAAATGAATCACCTTGAACAGTTTTAACACCACAAACTTTATTATTTTTAACAATAATGTTTTTAACTTCACCTTGTTTAACAAACAAGTTTTTTGTGTTTTCCAAAACTTTTTTCATTTCTGTGTGATACATAACTTTGTCGGCTTGTGCTCTTAAAGATTGAACAGCTGGACCTTTTGAACCATTAAGCATTCTGCGTTGAATTGTTGTTTTGTCGGCAATAATTCCCATTTCGCCACCAAGAGCATCAATTTCACAAACCAAATGTCCTTTTGCTGTACCCCCAATACTTGGATTACATGCTAAAAAAGCTATGCTATCTAAATTTAAAGTTAATAGCAAAGTTTTTTGACCCATTCTGGCAAGTGCTAATGCTGCTTCACAACCAGCATGACCAGAACCTATTACAACTGCATCATAATTTTCGTTAATCATATTTTCTTCCTAGGTTTTAACAATGTTTTATTGTAATTATTTTTTTAATGTATGTAAACTAATTATAAAAATTTTTATAATTTATGTTCAAAATGATTATTATATTTTCTTGATAGTTTTTTATCTATTTTAAATTTTGCATTTTGATGTGCTTTATTACTTGCAATGTTACTTTTTGCAACAGATGAAGTTATTTTTGATGGTGTAAAATTAAAAATTTGTTCGCAGTTTTTAACAACATCAAATAAAATAGCCGTTCCAATTCCTTTACCTTGAACAAAAGGGTTAACAACTAAATTATGAATTCTTAGTTCTCTATGTGAAAATCTTGATTTATTAACAATAATTGCAACAACCACACCCACCAATTCATTGTTATAATAAATACTTCTTGCACGATATGAAGTGTTATTGCAATTTAAATCTTGAACTAAATCTAAAACGTTTTCACCCAATGGCTTTTCACCAATATATTTTGTTATATTATCTTTATTTGTTCCTTTAACACTTTCATGCCATTTATTAAATTCTTGTAAATCTTCTTCTGTTGTTCTTCGCCAATCAAAATTCATAATAATCACTTTTCCTTATTTTTATGTTTTAAACAATATTGCAATGTTTCTTTTATTGCTTCACTTAATTCAAAACTTTTTGAAGGTAATTCTTTTTTGCAATCTAAAACGTATTTATCAAAAAGATATGAAAATTCATTGCTTGTTTTTAAAAATCCATTTTTTAAAAAAGCATTTTGACTAGGACTATTTTCTCGTTCAATTTTTGCAGATAATTTATCAATTTTTGAACCAAAAAATCTTTCTTTATTTTTAACAATATCAAATATCATTGCTGTTCCAACACCTTTACCAACACATGATGGATTAACAGCAATAACTTCAATGTTAAGTTGTAAAATTGGAAAATTATTTTCTAGTTTAGTTTCAGAACTAAAAACAACAAAACCAACTGCATCACCATTTAATTTTGCTGTTAGTGATTCCCATTTTAAATCTGATTTTTCACCTGTTAGCATTCTAATAACATTTCCTAACAACACAGTTTTTGGTGCCAAATATTTTGTTATTGGGTCTTGTTCTTTTCCAGCTTTAAAAATTGCTTCCATGTGCCATTTGTTAAATGTTACAAAATCTTTTTCATTTGTTTTTTCCCAAGTAAAATTCATTTTATTTTCCTTTTTTTATTTTCCCACACAAAATCCACTAAAAATTTCGTCTATAATTTCTTCGTTATTGTTGTTACCAGTAATTTCGCCCAGTGCCAACCATAAATTTTTTAAATCTATGGAAACAACATCTAATGTTATTCCTAAATTAATTCCATTAATGCAATCGTCAGCATATTTAAGTGCTTTTTTTATTGCTTCAATATGACGCATATTAGTTATCATTAAGTTTGAATTAATAATATTTTCATCAATAACTAAATCATAAATTTGTTGTTTTAAGTTTTCAATTCCATTTTTATTTAAGGCACTAACTTCAATTATGTGTTTAAAATTATATTTGCTTAAATCAACATTATTCTTTAAATCTGTTTTATTTTTTACAATAATTGTGTTCTTATTATTAACTAAACTTAAAATTTGTTCATCTTCTTTTGTTAATGGTTCACTAGCATCTAAAACAAGTAAAATAACATCGGCATAATTAATTGCTTGTTTTGCTTTTTCAATTCCAATTTTTTCAACCACATCGTTTGCTTCATGAAGCCCTGCTGTGTCGGTTAGAATAAATTTAACACCTTTAAAAGTGTAAGTTTCTTCCAAAATATCACGGGTTGTTCCTTTAATTGAAGTAACAATGGCTCTTTCAAAATTTAAAATTGCATTAAGCAAACTGCTTTTTCCAACATTTGGTTTTCCTAAAATTAAAACTTTACTTCCATTTTTAATAATTTGACCAGTGGAAGCTGTTTTTAAAATGTTATTTAATTTTGTTTTTATTTCATTTATTCCTTCAACTGTTTCATTTGCAGTTTGTTCTTCATAGTCGTTTTCAGGGTAGTCAAGAGTAACTTCAATTTTGGCAATCATTTTTGTTAAAATGTTTTGAATTTCATTAATTTCTTTGCTTAATGACCCTTGCAACAAATTATATCCAGCTCTAACTTCACTTTCGCTTTCGGCATTAATCATATCCATAACACCTTCTGCTTCATCCAAAGTTAATTTACCGTTAATAAATGCTCGTTTTGTAAATTCACCAGGTCCAGCCAAAACTGCACCATTATCAATTAAAGCATCTAAAATGCCATTTGCAATAACTGTTCCACCATGGCATTGAAATTCAATGACATCTTCACCTGTGTAAGAATTTGGTTTTTTAAACCAAACCATCATACATTTTTCATTAAAGTTTTTAGCTTTAAAATCGCCTAAATACATTTTTCTTGGTTCAATGTTAAAATCTTTGTTTTTTAAAGGTGTAAAAACTTTGGAAGCAATGTTTTTTGCTTCTTTTCCACTTAATCTTATTACACTAATACCACCAACACCCATTGGGGTTGAAATTGCTGAAATTGTTTTTTCTTCCATATAAAATCCATTAATATCATTTTGCTAATAAATATTGTACTCTAATTATAACATATTTTCAAGTAAATATTTTTTTTCGAATTAATAAAAAAAGATAGAAAATAATCTATCTATTTTTCTAATTAATTTTCAGTGTATTCAATAATTAAATATCTGTTAGGGTCAACACCTTCACTGTGAGTTAAAATGTGTTCTGTTTTGCTTAATTCTTCATGAATAATTCTTCTTTCAAAACTATTCATTGGGTCAAGTTTATAACTGCGTTTGTTTTCTAAAACTTTTCCTGCAATTTTATGAGCAAGTTCTTTTAAATCGTTTCCACGTTTTGCTCTGTATCCACTAACATCAATAAACACACGTTTAGCACCTTTTAGTTTGTTAAATAAATAGGTGTTAAGCAAATGTTGAATTGCTTCCATTGCTTCACCATGGTATCCAATTAAAATTCCTAAATTTTCGCCGTCAATGTTGCAGTAAACATCATTTTCACGTGGTTGCAAGTTAACAGTTGCGTTAATGTTGTATGTGTAAATTAAACCATCTAGCCATTGTTTTGCTAGTTCCATTGTTTTGTTAATTGATTCTTGTTTTCTTTGTTGTTTTTCTTCTTCTGTTAAATCATCAACCAAATTTTCACTAACTTTAACAATTTCTTCTAAAACTTTTTTTGGTTCAATTTCTTCTGTTACAACTTCGGTTTCAACAACAATTTCTGGTTCTGCAAGGTTAGTTTCGGTTTCAACTTCATTTGCAACAGCTTCTTCAACATCATTGTTATTATCTTCATCCATTGACATTTCAATTTTTGCTTTTTTAAACATTCCACCTTCTGAAATAACTTTAACATCAACATTTTCAATGGTTGTGTTTAATTGTTTTAAACCTTCTTCAATGGCTTTTTCTATGGTTTTTGCACTAACTTCAATTTTCATTTTTTCCCCCAAATGTTATTTTCTTGAATAAGAAACTTTAACTTTTTCTTCTTCTTTTTTAACTGCTTTGTCATATGCTTTATCAACAAGTAAAGTCATTAATGGACTTGTTATTAATCCAAAGAATGCACCTGTAACAATGTAAATTGCAAACATAGCATTATAGAACAAAGTAAACAGTGCCATTACAACTGGCAAAATATAAATTATAATTTTATTTTGAGCCATTGCATCAACATATGGTTTTCCAGTTTTCTTTGCTTTTGCTTTACCCATCCAAACACTAACTTGTGATGATAAATATGTTATTAAAGCAGAAAGTATAATTAAAATAAAATATCCGTTCCAGCCATCATATTTGTTTTTTATTGGGTTTGTTACTTTGTTATAAATTAATTCGTTTAATTCAGTTTTATCAATTTTAGCATTTGAAATAAAATCTTTATAACTTAAAACAACACTTGCACTTGTGTCTGGACGCCAAATGTTTTTAATCCATAAGAAATCTTCTTTAATTTCGTCATATTTTTCAACAACTGCTTGTGATGCTGTTTGAGTTAATTCATCAGTTAAATCAAACCTGTTGGTTTCTTCACCTTGTTCATTTTTAACAACAACTTGAATTTTTTGCGTTGCAGGGTTTTCGCCTTCTGCTTCCACATCAACAACTTCTAATTGTCCACCAACAACAGTTTCAAATTCTGTTTGAAGTGTTTGATATTCTGTGTAAATTTTATATGCAGCAATTTTATTAAGCCCTGAAAATAATGTGAAGAATATAACCATTGTTACAACCATATTAATAAGCATTCCTAAACAACTGCCCATAACATTATAGTTGTGTTTTTTATAAAGTTCCATGGTTTTTTGATTTAACACTTCACGATTAGAACCATATCTGGTTTGCAACTTTTGAAGTTCAGGTTGAATTATTGCCATTTTAGCAGAATTACGTTTGTTAATATATCTGTTAAAAAAATCAAAAGGTAACATAATTAATTTAATTGCAAGAGTAATTAAAATAATTGTTAAACCATAGTTTTTAACTAAATTTTCCAAACCAAAAATAAAAAATTCCCACATACCATTTGGTTTAGTTACTTCTAGCATTAGTGAGCCAATATTTAAAAAATCCATTTTTTATCTCCTTTAATATTTATGGGAACTAAATCTAATCCACCACAATGTTTTGGTGTGCATCTTAAAATTCTTTTTCCACCAATTAAAATTCCTTTAAACACACCAAACTCTTTAATGCTTTGTAACATATATGTTGAACAAGTTGGGTAATATATGCAAGTGTTAGGAAGTAATGGTGAAATTAAAAACTTATAAAAATAAATTAAACCATAACATAACAATGTGATTGGTAAAAAAATTATTTTCAAAATCATTTCATTAGTTTTGCTTTATTAACAACGTCAATTAAAGCGTCCTTAATTTCATTAAAATTTAAATTTGAAATTTCTGGTTTTGTTACAAACACATAATTATAATTTGGATTTAAGTTTTCAATTAAATTTTTAACAATTTCACGTAGTTGCCTTTTAATTTTGTTTCTTAACCAAGCTTTTCCAGTTTTTTTGCTTATTGAAAAACCAATTCTTGGATTTTTTAATTTTGTTTGAACATACATTAAAGTTAAATAATTGTTAAAACTATATTTGCCGTGTTTATAAATGTAACCAAACTCTTTTCTTTTTGTTAGTCTATTAATTTCTTTTAACATAAAATCTCTCTAAAATAAATTGTAATTTTTAAATTTAACAAATTTTAACTATATTAAAAAAATAAAATTGCTAACATATTAAGTATAACATAATATAAATAATTTAATAAATCAAATTAATATATAAATTATAATTAAAACAATTAATATTTAAAATAAAAGCCTTTAAACAAAGTTAAAGGCACTTATTTTTTTGTTAAATTTTTCTTTACGCCAATAAAACAAAGTTTTAAGCAGATAAAACTTTTCTGCCACGGTTTCTACGACGTGCTAAAACACGTTTACCACCTTTGGTTTTCATTCTTGCACGAAATCCGTGTACTTTACTGCGTTGTCTTTTTTTAGGTTGATAAGTTCTTTTCATTGTAAAATCCTTCCTTGTAATTTTTTTAAAATAAAAACATAAATGTTTATAATTTTTTTTAATTTGCTGTATTATTATACTTTTTTAATGGTTATGTGTCAACAATAAAAATTTAATTCTTTGTTAAGATTTTTTGAACACCATAGTTTAATTGTTTAGAGCGTTTAACAATTAACACATCAACTTTATCTTGTGGTTCATAAATTCCATCTGTTAAATCTTCCAAGCTATCATAATAATCATCGGTTAAATAGTTAGAAGTTCTTTTTAAATCAAATTTAAATTCTGATTGTTGTTGTTTTAAATTTTCTAAAAGTTCGCTATATTCTTTAAAATTTTCATCGTTTAACAAATCTTCTTTACCTGCATATTCTTTCATTGCTTGAATTAAGTCATTATTTAAAGTTCTGCTTTTTTTAATAAAATCAAGTGGGTTGTCAAAAGTTTTTGTTATGCTATTATCTAATAAATCGGTTAATGAATTATCTCTTTTAAATTTGTTAAAATAATGAAATGTTAAATTTTGATATTGTCTAACAATGTCTTGGTAACGAGTTTGAATTGTTAAAATTAAATAGTTTTGTTCTGCAACGGATATTCTTTTTAAATTAAATCTTTTTAAAAAAGAATTAATAATGCTTTTTGTTAAGTTTTTAACTGGTTTTGCTGTGTTAATTAAAGTTATCATACTTAAATTTTTTTCATTGGTTTTTTGTTTTTCTAAATTTTTAAATTGTCTTAAATCAACTTCATTTTGAAGCTGTAAGTTACTAAATCCATTTTTATATGCAAACATTAAAATAATGTTTAAAACTTTTTGCCCAAGTTTTTTATTTTTATATTTTGGTGAAATCATTAAATATTTTAAAAGTAACGATTTATTTCTCATAATTTGTTCAAAGGTAAAAGAACCAAAATCTTCTTCTAATGCAAAACAACCAACAACTTTTCCATTAATTTCAATAAAGGTTATTTCATCATAAACACTTTCTTTTTCACCTTTTAAATTTTTCCAACCAACTTTTTTTGCTTTTTTGGTTAAATTTTCAAAATAATTAGGAAAACATTCTAATCCTAAATTTTTGTATGTTTCCCAATCTTTATCACTATCTTCATTTAAAGTTCTAAAAGAAAGTTTATTTTTTAATATTTTTGTTTCATTTGTTACCATAATTTCACCTTACATATTATTTTTTTTAATATAATCACTTTCAAATTTTTTTATTATTGGTGGTTCATCTGTTAATTCAACTTCAACGTCTTTAATTGTTGTTTTTGTTATTTTAAATTTTCTTGACACTTGTGTAATAAGTTGTGAAATATTACGAACTTTTTTTACAACAGTAACTGGAATTTTAGATTCTATTTGTTCGCTTATATTTTCATAAGTTACTTTGGGTTTTTTCAATGTTGGTTTTACATTATCAACAAATTGTCCATATATTGTATTAAAAAAATTTAATCTTAAAAAATTATCAACTTTTCCTGATACAACACCAAAACTATTTACAACATTTTTTATTTTACTTTGTAATCCTGGTGTTTTTTTAATTTGCATCATATCAACTAATGTTAATTCTTTTGTTGGTTTAACCAAATCACAATATTTTTTTTCGATGTCACTAGCAATAACATATTCAGAAATGGTTGAAATGTTTTTTAAATTGTTACTTTTTGCAAATGCATTAAATATTTTTTTGGAAATATTTGTTTGTTGTTTATTAGTTTTTATGTTTGTTACCATAAAAAAATCTTTTTCGTTTTGATTAAATTTTAACTTTTCAATTTTCTTTATTGTTTTTAAATCAATTTTATTTGAAAGTTTTAAATAATCAAAATTATTTTTTAAAGCAAACATTAAAATTATGTTTAAAATTTTTTCACCAATTTTTTTATTTCTATATTTTGGTAAAATCATTAAATATTTTAATAGTAACGATTTATCATTTTCAATTTGTTTTAATTCTAAATTACTAATATCTTCTAATGAAAAGCAACCAATAATTTTATCTTTTATTTTAATAAAATATATTTTGTTTAAATTATTGTTTTCTTTTAAATTTTTCCAACCAACTTTTTTTGCCTTTTGGCTCAACATTTCAAATTCTTCTTTGAAACATTCTTTTCCTAAATTTTCATATTCCAGCCAATCTAAATCATTATTTTCATCTAATGGTTGAATTATTATTTCATTATTATTATTTTCCATTTTTCTCTCACTTATAAACTTATTATCTTCCTTTAAAATGTTTTAAATATTCATCATTTAATAATCTATTTTTTGTTTCATCAACAGTTTTTTGAACAAAATCAACCTGTTTTAATAAATAACGTTTACTTAAATAATTATTAACTAAATCATCTTCATTTGAAAAACTTAAAAAGCTTGGTTTTTTAAGTGGTTGTAACTTTTCATCTTTTTTAATTTTTAAACATTTTTTTAAACTTTCAGATGCATCTACAACTGAAACACCTTCGTCAATTAATGTTTTATAAACATCATCAAATAATTCAAAACTTTTTAAACCAACCAATTTTTTAAATGTTGGCAAATTAATGTTTGCAAGTTTTAACAATGAATATGGAACATATCCATCTAAAATTTCTTGTTTGTAATCTTCAAAACTATAAATTTTATTTTCATAAGCATCTAATAAAGTAGCATATAAAACTTTTGCAAAGTTTCTAACCAATTTGTTTGTGTGTGCTTTAAAAATAAAATATTCAGGGCAACTTAAACTTCCAGTAACACTAATTCTGTTAAAATCATTTTTATCATAAATATTTTTTGAAAGTGAATTTTTAGCAGGGCACATTAACTCAATATATTCAAAACCATTATTAACACAATAGTTATAAATTGTATTTATTAATGTTGTTCCAATTTTGTTATGAGTGTAGTTTTTATCAACAAACAAAAAATCAAGCAGTGCAGTTTTTTCAGCATCAACAAAAGAATTTTGTGAAATTTTTCTTTCATCTAAAACTAAACCAGCACCAACTAAAATGTTGGTGTTTTTTAAATAAGCACCAAAAATACCATCATACAAATTTTGGTCTAAATAATTTTTTAATCCCACAATATATTCTGGCATTTCTTTGTTTGCAAGAACTAACAATTTTAAAATTTCTGCTTTATTATTAAGTTGTATTTGTTTTATTTCAATGCCATTTGGCTCTGAATATTTTTTATCTGAAAAAACAATCATTAGTTTTCTTCTTTTTACTTATTAAAATTATTTACTTTATATTACCACAACAAAAAACATTAATCAATAATAAAAAAAGAGAGATTAACTCTCTTTTAAATAACTCTAACAGGTAAAATTAAATAAACATATTCATCTGTTTCACTGCTTTTAATAATGCAAGGAGCACTTGGTGTTGTGAAACTTAATTTAATAAATTCATCATTAATAACTCTTAATGCTTCGTTAAAATATCTAACATTAAATGCTATTGTTAAATCTTTTCCATTAAGTGCAATAGTAATGTTTTCTTTAATATCACCAATATCACTTTTACTGCTTAACATCATTAATTTTTCTGTTATGTCAAATTTAACTAAATTGTTTTTATCAATTCTAGAAAGTAAACTTGCTCTGTCTAATCCATCTTCTAATTGTGATTTATTAATTGTTATTTCGGTTGTGAATTGTGTTGGTATTATTTGTTTATAGTTAATAAAATCACCATCTAACAATCTTGTAATTATTTTTGTGTTGTCAATGTCAACCATTAAATAATTTTTTTGAACATAAACTTTTATTAATTCATCACTATCTTCAAGCAGTTTGCTAATTTCACTTAAACTTCTAGCAGGAACAATACAACTAAATTCAGCAGTGTTGTTTTTAAGTTCTTTGTTTACCATTGCAAGTCGATATCCGTCTAGGGCAACGGCTTTAATTTTTTTATCTGAAATTTCAAATAAAACACCTTTTAAAATTGGACGACTATCTTCAACAGCAACACAGAACACAGATTTTGTTATTAAAGCTTTTAAATCTTTTGAAGTAATTTCAAAATATTCTGCATTTTCAAGTTTTTTAATAACAGGAAATTCTTCTGCGCTAAGTGCTTGAATGTTTCCAGAACTATCTGTGTATTTAATTGTTAACATATTTTTTTCATTGCAAGTTAATTCAATTTGTTCGTTAGTTAACTTTTTAATATATTCTGCAAAAAACTTACCCGGAACAACGGTTTCGCCTTCAATAAAAATTTCGGCTTTAATTTTCTTTTCAATTGAAAGTTCTAGGTCGGTTGCACTTAATGTTAAAGAATCATCTTCTGCAACAAGTTTAATTCCTTCTAACACTGGATTTGTTGTTTTTTGACTAGTTGCTTTAATAACTTTCATAACGGCATCACTTAAATCAAGTCCATCACAAATTAATTTCATTTTTGGGGTCCTCCAAATATTATATTTTTTATTTTTTTAATAACAATTATTATTATAAGCAGTGTGAAAATGTGGACAACTTTTATAAATCACATTATGTAGTGTTTTGGTTAACGAAATTACGTGACTCAAAACACTATATATTGTTTTTTTATTGTGCACAAGTTGGTGCACAACTTTAATTAGTTATAAACATTTACACATTTTATGTGTGTTTAAGTTCTGTTGGCCATACTTTTTAGGTCATTAACTGTAACTTTAACACGATTATTTTCTTTAATTAATTCTGCAACTTTTTCACGTGCATGAATAACAGTTGTGTGATCACGTCCACCAAAAATTTGACCAATAGAAACAAGTGGAAGATCTAACATATCACAAATTAAATACATACAAATTTGACGTGGTTCAACAATTTCTTTATTTTTCTTTTTGCCAACCAAATCTTCTTTAGTAATGCTAAAATATTTGCAAACACAATCAATAATTCTGTCGGCAGTTAAATTTTGTTTAGTTGTTGAAATTTGGTCTTTTAAAGCTTCATTAACATCTTCTAATGTTGCACTTGGTTTTCCAAGCAAACTTGCATAAAAACTAACTTTGCTAAGCATTCCTTCAAGTTCACGAATGTTTGTGTCACAACGTTCAGCAATTAAGTTAATAACATCTTCATCAACACTATAATGTTCTTGTTGTGCCTTTTTTTGTAAAATTGCAAGTCGGGTTTCAAAATCTGGAATTTGAATATCTTGCATAAGACCCATACTAAACCTACTTCTTAATCTTTCTTCTAAACTTGCAATTTCTTTTGGGTGACGGTCAGAAGCAATAATAATTTGTTTTTGGTTTTGATATAAATCATTAAAAGTGTGAAAGAACTCTTCTTGTGTTCCTGTTTTGTTTGAAATAAATTGAATGTCATCAACCATTAAAACATCAACACTTCTATATTTTTCACGATATTCACTGTTTGCTTGTGCTTTTGAACTTTTTAAACTTTCAACATAGTCGTGAGTAAATTTTTCACAAGTAACATACAAAACTTTTAAATCTGGATTGTTTTTAATTAAATAATTTCCAATAGCGTGTAAAAGGTGAGTTTTACCAAGCCCAACACCACCATAAATAAATAATGGGTTTATTTTATTAAATGGGTGTTCTGCAACTCCACGTGCTGCTGCATAAACATATTTATTACTGTTTCCAACAACAAAGTTATCAAATGTGTATTTAGGGTTAAAATTGCAAAGTGGTGCACATTTATTAACTTCTTGTTTTGTTTCAACAGGTTTGTTTAAATAGTTTTCTTTTTCATCTGGGTCTAAAACAACAAAATCTTTAATTTCAGGTTCTATTTCTGTTAAAGCAGTTCTAATTTGTTGTTCATGAAGTTTTAAAACACGTTGTTTTGCTGTTTCACTTGAAGTTGATAAATATAAAACCCCATCATTAAAATCTAATGGTTCTAATGATTTAATCCATAAATCATAAGAAACTGCTGTAACTTCGTGTTGCAAAATATTACAAGTTTGTTGCCAAATTTCATCTATCTTTAACATTAAAAAATTTCCTTTTAATTATTTATTTTCATTAGTAATACTAATTATTAGTATATAAGCACAATTTTTATTTGTAAAGTAAAAGTGTTATTACAAAAAACATTAAACCACTTTTCCATTACTTATTTTTAAAACATTTGCTGGCAAATTTAAATTATATTCTGTGCAAGTTAAAATAGTTTGAAAATTATTTATTATTTTTAAAAGTTTTTCACGTCTGTTTTCATCTAATTCACTTAACACATCATCTAATAACAAAACAGGATATTCACCCAAATTCGATTTAAAAATTTCAAGTTCTGCAAGTTTTAAACTAAGTGCACAACTTCTTTGTTGTCCCTGACTTCCAAAGTGTCTAATATCAATGTTATTAACCATAATTTTAATATCATCTCTGTGTGGGCCAACAGTGGTGTATCCCAAATTTAAATCTTTTTCTAAACTTTCATCATATAGTTTTAAAAGTTTTTCTTTTAAAACAGATTTTTCTGTGTCGGTTAATCCAACATAACTTAAATTCATTTCTTCTAAATTATCTGTTAAGTAAAAATGTGATTGTTTTGCAAAAACTTTAAGTTGTTCAATAAGTTCTAATCTTTTTAAAATTATATAACAAGCTTGTTCACTTAACTGTTCATTCCAAATTGAAATTGTTTCTTTAATGCTGTTTATGTTGCCCGATTTTAAAAGTTTGTTTCTTTGGTTTAAAATTTTATTATATTTACTTAAAGCGTAAAAATAATTTTTATTAAATTGGCATAAGTCAATATCCATAAATCTGCGTCGTTCTTCTGGGCTTTCTTTAACCAATTTTAATTCGTCGGGCGAAAAATAAATAGCATTAAGTTCACCCATAAGTTCACCTAATTTTTTAATTGGAACGCCATTAATTTTTATTGCTTTGTTTTGATTTGAAAATAAATAAAGCTCAATTTTTTTATTTCCAGAGCTTTTTAAAAATTCAACAGTTATTTTACCAAAATTTTCATTCCATTTAATTAGTTCTTTTTCTTTGTTTGTTCGTGGGCTTTTTCCAATAGCACATAAAAAAACAGCTTCAAGCAAATTTGTTTTTCCTTGTGCATTTTTTCCTTCTAAAATATTTAAACCATTTTTAAAAACCACGCTTTCATTTTCGTAATTTCTAAAATTTTTTAACTGAACACTTTTTATTTCCATACTTTAATATTATAACAAATTTTTACTTAAATTAAAATCAAAAAAAACTTCTACTTCATAAAAACTATTATGAGTTATTAACAATTTTTAACTTATTAAAAACGAAGTATAGGAGTTTATATGTGTGGTATTTATGGTTACGTTGGTTCTAACGCAATAAGCAAAACATTAAACGGAATAAAAAAATTAGAATATAGAGGTTATGATTCGTCGGGTATTGCATTTTTTAGTGACACTTTCAAATTAAATAACTTAATTAAAAATTATAACAATAATGTAACAACTTTTAAAAATGGTATTAACATAATAAAGGAACAAGGCGAAATTAGTAAGTTAGAAAAAATAATAAATGTTTTAAATCCAAAAAGCGAAACAGCCATTGGTCACACAAGATGGGCAACCCATGGCAAACCAAATATTAAAAATGCTCACCCACATTTTAGTGAAAACGGAAATTGGGTGGTGGTTCATAATGGAATTATTGAAAACTATGATGAATTAAAAAATGGTTTAACATCTTATAACTTTTCTAGTTCCACCGACACTGAAGTGGTTGCAATGATGTTAAGTAAATTTTTTAACGGAAATGTGCTTGAAACAATAGTTAATGTTTGTTCAAAACTGGTTGGAAGTTATGCTTTTGCAATTTTAAATTATAAAGAACCAAACAAAATTTTTGTGGCAAAAAACAACAGCCCTGTTGTGGTTGGTTATGGCGAAAATTTTGGAGTGGTGTGTTCCGACTTAAATAGTGTTGAACAAACAAAAAGTTTGTTTATTTTAGAAAATAATCAATTTGCAGTGGTAGAAAAAAACAATGTTGAAGTGTTTAACAATAAACTAGAAAAAATTAATTTAAAACCTTTTAAAGATTTTAACAGTGAAAGCGAAAATAGTTTGGGAAATTACAAACACTTTATGTTAAAAGAAATTAATGAAATACCAAAAGCCATTGAAAAAACAGTGGTAAATTATAATAGTTTCGAAAAAATTAAAAAAGCCATTCCTAAGTCACTAATAAAAAAATTAAAAAACATTTTAATTATTGGTTGTGGAACAGCATATCATGCTGGGTTAATCGGAAAAAAACTTATTGAAGAACAATGTGGCATTAAAACAGATGTTGAAATTGCATCTGAATTTAGATATAACAACTTTAAACCAAACAAAAACACTTTGGCAATTTTTGTTTCACAAAGTGGAGAAACTGCCGACACAATTAAAGCAGTTAAAATGAGCAAGGCGTATGGACTAAAAACGGTTGCCATAACAAATGTTAAAAATAGTTCAATATGTTTTGAAGTTGATTATGTTATTCACACTTGTGCAGGAAAAGAAATTGCTGTTGCAAGTACAAAAGCTTATAATGCACAAATAACAATTTTTTATTTACTTAAAGCATACATTAACGCTGTGTTAAACGACCAACCTGAACTGGTGTTTGAAGAAAGCAAAAATTTAATTAAAATTGCAAATGTTATCAAAAACAACAAAATTAGTGAACAAACAAAACAGATTGCACTAAAAATTAAAGATTGTAAAAGTGTTTATTTAATTGGCAGAGGGTTAGATTATTACACTGCCATGGAAGCAGGTTTAAAATTAAAAGAAATTTCTTATATTCATTGTGAAGCATATCCAGCAGGAGAACTTAAACACGGAACAATTTCGTTAATTGATGAAAACAAATATTTGTTTGCCTTTGTAACACAAGAAATAACAAAAGAAAAAACTATTAGCAACATAAACGAAGTTATTTCTCGTGGTGGTAAAGTTATTGTGCTAAGCCAGTTTAATATAAACAATAATGATTTTAATGAATTTATTGCTCTTCCTAAAATAGACCAATTATATATGCCGTTAGTTGCCATAACCTATATGCAACTAATTTCCTATTATGTTAGTGTTGCCTTAAACTATAATCCCGATAAACCAAGAAGTTTGGCAAAATCTGTTACTGTTGAATAATAAATATTTAATACTATATTACTTTTATAAAAAATTAAAAACTAAATACAAAAACTTTAAACAAATTAAAATAAAGTTAAATTAAAATTAAAAATAAACTCATTTTATTAAAATGTTTTAAAATAAAAATTTAAAAGATTAATAAAAAAAATAAAAGTGCTTAAAAACACTTTTATTTTTTGTTGTTTAAGTTTTTACTTTTTTATTACACGTTTACGCCTTTAAAATTCACAAATTTTGACACAAAACAAAAAACATAATATAGTTTATTAACCCAACCCAATAAAAAACTAACACAACCTTATTTTAAAGTTATATTATATAATATATAATAATATATATAATAAAATATTAAAATATACTATACTTATAATATAATTTATGATATAATTAAGTCAGTTTAAGGTTTGCTTTGGTTGTTAAAATCAACCTAAGCAAAAATTTTTTTGTTAAGGAAGGATAATTTATGGCTGAAATGACCGAAAAAGATTTAACTAGAAGTGTGAAATATGATGAAAACGACATTCAAATTTTGGAGGGGTTAGAGCCTGTTAGAAAACGTCCGGGAATGTATATTGGAAGCACAGATATTCGTGGACTTCATCATTTAATAACCGAAATTGTTGATAATAGTATTGATGAAGCGTTGGCTGGATATTGCGACCACATTGAAGTTATGCTTAATAAAAACGGAAGTGTTACTGTTTGTGATAACGGACGTGGAATTCCTTGTGGAATAATTAAAAAAGAAGGGAAAAGTGCAGTTGAAGTTGTTTTAACAAAACTTCATGCTGGTGGAAAATTTGGTGGCGAAGGTTACAAAATTAGTGGTGGATTGCACGGTGTTGGTTTAAGTTGCGTTAACGCACTTAGTGAATGGTTGGAAGTAACTGTTTATCAAGGCGGACACATTCATTACCAACAATATCGCCGTGGTATTCCACAATTTCCTTTGGAAATAACAGGTAACACCGATAAAACAGGAACAACCGTAACATTTATGCCTGACGACACAATTTTTGACACTGTTAATTTTGACTATGACGAATTAAAAAGCAGATTTAGAGAAATTGCATTTTTAAACAAAGGTTTAAGAATTAGTGTTTCAGATTATCGTGGCGAAACTCCACAAGAAGAAAGTTATCAATATATTGGTGGAATTGTTGAATTTGTTGACTATTTGAATAAGAACAAAGAAACTTTGTTTAGCCAACCTGTTTATATTAATGTTATTAATCCAACAAACGAAGTTGAAATTGCTTTTCAATATAATAACGGATATAACGAATTAATTAACACTTACGCAAACAACATTAACACACAAGAAGGTGGACATCACTTAGAAGGTTTTAAAAATGCTTTAACAAAAATTGTTAACGACTATGGAAAACAAAATAAAATTTTAAAAGAAAACGAAAAATTAAGTGGTGAAGATATTCGTGAAGGGTTAACAGCCATTGTTAGTGTTAAATTAACAAATCCACAATTTGAAGGACAAACCAAAACAAAACTTGGAAATGCAGAAATGCGTAAAATTGTTGCAGATGCAATGCAAGAAAAATTCACAACATTCCTAGAAGAAAACCCAAGTGTTGGCAGAGAATTGGTTTTAAAATGCATAACTGCAAAACGTGCCAGAGAAGCAGCAAGAAGTGTTAGAGAAGCAACCAGAAGAAAAGGAATTTTAGAAAGCACAACACTTCCTGGTAAACTTGCCGATTGCACATCAAAAAATCCAAAAGAAAGTGAAATTTATTTTGTTGAGGGTGATTCTGCAGGTGGAACAGCAAAACAAGGACGTGATAGAAAGTTCCAAGCAATAATGCCACTTAGAGGAAAAATTTTAAACGTTGAAAAAGCGTCACTTCACAAAGTGCTAGAAAATCAAGTTATTAAAGATATGATAACAGCCATTGGTTGTGGTGTTGGAAGTGAGTTTGATGAAAGTAAATTAAGATATGACAAAATTATTTGTATGACCGATGCCGATGTTGATGGAAGCCATATTAGAATTTTAATGTTAACTTTCTTTTTCAGATTTATGCAACCATTAATTACTAACGGTCACATATATTCTGCAATGCCACCACTATATAAAATTCAACTTAACAAAGATGTTTACTATGCTTATTCCGATGAAGAAAAAGAAGAAAAACTAAACGAACTTGGAAATCCAAAAAATGTTCAAGTTCAACGTTATAAAGGTTTGGGTGAAATGAATGCCGAACAACTTTGGGAAACAACCATGAACCCAGAAAAAAGAGTTCTTGCAAAAATAACAATGGACGATGCGTTAGAAGCAGAAGAAACCTTTAATAAATTAATGGGTGAAGATGTTGAATTAAGACGTGAATTTATTGAAGCAAACGCAACACTTGTTAAAGATTTGGATATTTAATGATTAAATGATTTAACAAATAATTATTACGTTCTTAAAATAACAAACATATTATTGTCATAAAATAAACACTTTTTGACAAAATCATAAAAAGTTAAAAGGAATTTGTTGTAATGGATAACAATAACGAAAAAGATAACAAAATAATAGACAATACAAAAATACTAGATGTTAAGGTAAAAGAAGAATTAGAAAAATCTTTTATTGCATATGCAATGGCAGTTAACGTAAGCCGTGCAATTCCAGATGTTAGAGATGGTTTAAAACCAGTTCATCGTAGAATTTTATATGCAATGGGCGAACTTAATTTGTTTAACGATAAGCAATTTAAAAAATGTGCCAGAATTGTTGGTGATGTTATTGGTAAATATCACCCACATGGCGACACTGCTGTTTACGATGCCTTAGTTCGTCTAGCACAAGATTTCACAATTAATGCTCCACTAGTTGATGGTCACGGAAACTTTGGTTCTGTTGATGGCGACCCACCAGCTGCAATGCGTTACACCGAAGCAAAACTTAGCAAGGTTGCTTCCGAAATGCTTGCCGACATTGATAAAAACACTGTTGATTTTATTCCTAACTTTGATGATAGCGAAGTTCAACCAAGTGTGTTACCAGCACGTTTTCCAAACTTGTTGGTTAATGGTTCAGATGGTATTGCTGTTGGAATGGCAACAAACATTCCACCACACAACTTGGCAGAAGTTATTGATGGTTGTGTTGCATTAATTGAAAATCCAGAACTTGATGTTGATGAACTTATGAAAATTATTCCTGCACCAGATTTTCCAACCAAAGGAATTATTATGGGCAGAAACGGAATTAGACAAGCATATAGAACAGGTAAAGGTTCGTTTTTAATTAGAAGCAAATGTGAAATTGAAGAATTTAACAATGGAACACGTCATAGAATTGTTGTAACAGAAATTCCATATCAAGTTAACAAAGCAAAATTAATTATGCAAATTGCCGATATGGTTAAAAACAAACGTATTGATGGTATTAGTGACATTAAAGAAGAAAGCGACAGAAGTGGAATGCGTATTGTTATTGATGTTAAACGTGATGCAAACCCACAAGTTGTTTTAAACACTCTTTATAAACACACACAACTTCAAATTAGTTTTGGAATTATTATGCTTGCACTTGTTAACAATGCACCAAAAGTTTTAAATTTAAAAGAAATTTTACAAAACTATTTAGCATTCCAAGAAGAAGTTATAACCAGAAGAACAGAGTTTGATTTAGACAAAGCACAAGCAAAAGCTCACATTTTAGAAGGTTTAGTTATTGCACAAGCAAACATTGACGAAGTTATTAAAACGATTAAAGAAAGTGCCGATAAAGTTGAAGCACAACAAAAATTAATTGATAAGTTCTTATTAACTGAAAAACAAGCAGTTGCAATTTTGGAAATGAGATTGCAACGTTTAACTGGTTTGGAAGTTGAAAAATTAAAACAAGATTTAAATGATGTGCATGAACTAATTAAAGAACTTCAAAGCATTTTAACAGATAGAAACAAATTATATAACATTATTAAAACCGACTTGTTAACAATTAAAGGAAAATATGGCGTGCCAAGAAAATCTGTTATTTCAATGGATTATGGCGATATTGATATTGAAGATTTAATTGAAGAACAAGATGTTGTTATTTCTTTAACCCATGGTGGATATATTAAACGTATGCCTGTTA
This sequence comes from uncultured Clostridia bacterium, assembly GCA_944376785.1. Classification (GTDB taxonomy): domain Bacteria; phylum Bacillota; class Clostridia; order Christensenellales; family UBA1242; genus UBA6345. The sequence continues at coordinate 25,158 of CALWDV010000005.1, forward strand.
GCGAATATAAAAGCCAACATCGTGGTGGAAAAGGTATTATTGCTCACACCACAAAAGAAGAAGATTTTGTTGAAAGCATTTTCACAACTTCAACTCATGATGATTTGTTATGTTTCAGCACATTAGGCAGAGTTTATAAAATTAAAGGTTATGAAGTTCCAGAAGCCCCAAGAACAAGTAAAGGCAGAGCAATGGTTAACTTGTTGCAACTTAGCCCAGAAGAAAGAATAACAACCATAATTCCTGTTAAAAAAGACACTGTTGGTTACTTAATTATGGCAACCAAACAAGGTTTAATTAAGAAAACTAACATAACCGAAT
>CALWDV010000006.1 GCA_944376785.1 uncultured Clostridia bacterium
ATTTGACTTCCCCATTCAATTTTTTTGCTGTCGCCTTTAAGTTTTAAAGCTTCCTTTCTGTTCTCTTCTTCCTTTAATGCAACAAGCTTACTTTTTAAAATTGTTAATGCAGTTTCTCGGTTTTGAATTTGACTTCTTTCATTTTGACAAGTAACAACAATTCCTGTTGGTAAGTGAGTAATTCTTATTGCACTGTCGGTTTTATTAACGTGTTGTCCACCAGCGCCTGAACTTCTAAACGTGTCAACTCTAATTTCGTCATCTTTAATTTCAACAGAATTATCATCTTCAATTTCTGGCATAACTTCAACACTAGCAAAACTTGTGTGGCGACGTTTGTTTGCATCAAAAGGGCTAATTCTAACCAATCTGTGAACGCCAATTTCACTTTTTAAATAGCCATATGCGTTATAACCTTCCACTAAAAAAGTTACACTTTTAAGCCCTGCGCCATCGCCCTCTAAACTATCAATTATTTGTAGTTTATAGTCGTTAGATTTTGCCCACATTGAGTACATTCTAAAAAGCATTTGCACCCAATCACAACTTTCTGTTCCACCTGCTCCACTATGAATTTTAACAATGGCATTATTACCATCATATTTTCCATTAAGTAGTGTTTGAACATAAAGTTTTTCCACATCTTTTTCTAGTTTTGAAATTTGACTGTTAACAAACTCTAAAACTTTTTCATCATCGGTTTCTTCCATAAGTGCCATGTTAACAAATTCAACATCTTCTTTTAATTTGTTAAACTCTTGCACTTCATCGGTTAAGTGTTTTAGTTCTTTATTATAACTAACACTTAAACTAACCGAGCCATAAACTTCTGGTTGAGTTAATTGATGTTCAATTTCTTTAATTCTATTATTAATTGCATTTAAGTCAAAGACACTGACAGCAAACATTTAAGCTGTCAGTGATTTGTTTTAATTTTTCTTTTTGTTCTTCAAAATTAATCATTATAGTTTTCCCAATTATTTATTTAAATACATTTTAACAATTTTATTGTTATTACTCATAACTAATTTAAATTTCTTGATTGTTCTAAATCAATATTTAAAGCCTTAGCTATATCTTTAAATGATTGTACTCTTATTGCACCGTTTGGACATTCTAATTCTTTGTTAAACTCACTTGTCATTAAGAACACTTTGATTGGTTTTTTTATAGAAGCAAAATGGTCAACAACTTTTTTAACAATATTAACATCATCGTCAATAAAACAATCTGCACCAACTTCTTCACAAATCTGTTGTTTATCCGCTCTACCAAAATAAATTTTATCATAAGGAATTTTGTTTTCAGATAACCAATTTTTTGTAATTTTTTCCGGGTCTGTATGCCAATCTGTTGTTCTAGCCGTGGCAATAACAGTTTTACTATTCTTATTATGAATTGCTTGTAAAAATTCTACTGCATAATCTACACAAGGAAATTCCGCCATCATTTGATCGCCATATTCTTTATACCAAGCCAATGCTTCTTCCATACTCCAATCAAAGTTTTTTTCTGCAAATCTAGCATTACTTGAAATTTGTTTATAAGGTAAATTATTTTTTTTAATAAAATTTACTATATAATTCAAACTATATTCAGCAGTTAAACAAACTGTATCATCTAAATCTACAACGAAAATCATAATTTTCTCACTTTTCAGTTTTTTTTATTCTTATATTCTTCCACAACAATTTTTATATTTTTTTCCACTACCACATGGGCATGGTTCGTTTCTGCCAACTAATGGTTTTGAACTTTTTTGTTGAGTTTTTCCTTCGCCAGAGTTAGCAAACATAACAGGTTGTTTGTGTTGCACTGGTTCAATGGTTACTTGCGCATGAATTAAGAAAGTTGCAACTTCGGTTCTAATTTGTTCAACCATTTTGTCAAACAATTCAAAACCTTCTTGTTTATATGCAACAACTGGGTCGTGATTACCATAAGCACGTAAACCAATTTCATTTCTTAACATATTCATATAGTCAATGTGATCCATCCAAAGAGTGTCAACAACTTTAAGTAGAATTGCTCTTTCTAAAACTTCAAACTTAAAGCCATTGGCTTTATATTCTTCGCATTTTTTATTATAAAACTCAACTGCATGGTCACAAACTTTGTCGCTAAGCATGTCAGCATCAAAACCTTCAACCATATCTTCATTAACATAGTTATAATCTGGTCCAAACAACTTAACGTTTAATGCATCGTTTAATTCGTCCAAATCCCATTCATCATAACTTTTATCATCACTAATATGGTCGTAAACACATTCACTAGCTAAATCTCTAATCATATCAATTACTTCTTCGTGAATGTTAGCACCTTCCAACACTTTGTTGCGTTGTTCGTAAATAATTTGACGTTGTGCATTTAAAACATCGTCATATTTAAGCACATTGCTTCTTGCAGAAAAGTTGAAACCTTCAATACGTTTTTGTGCAGCTTCAATTCTTCTAGATAACATTTTAAATTGGAAAGGAGTGTTTTCGTCAAGCCTAAATAGTTCAACCAAACGTTTCATTTGGTCGCCACCAAAACGACGAATTAACTCATCTTCCATACTAACATAAAATACACTTGAACCAGGGTCACCTTGACGTCCTGCACGACCACGCAACTGGTTGTCAATTCTTCGGCTTTCATGTCGTTCTGTGCCAATTATGTGAAGTCCACCCAAAGCAACAACTTTTTTCTTTTCGGCATCTGTAACAGTTTTAAATTCGTTATATGCTTTTCTATAACGTTCACGCATTGCATTTAAATCGGCATTATCGGTTTCAATAAAAGATGTGCAAAATTCAAGTTGAGCATCGTTAAAACCAAGTTCACGCATTTTTTGTTTTGCTAAAAATTCTGGGTTACCACCAAGTAAAATGTCGGTTCCACGACCAGCCATGTTTGTTGCAATGGTAACAGCACCCATTCTTCCTGCTTGTGCAATAATTTCACTTTCTTGTTGGTGATTTTTTGCGTTTAACACATTGTGTCTAATTTTTGCTTGTTTTAATAATTGTGAAAGTTGTTCAGATTTTTCAATGGTTATGGTACCAATTAAAATTGGACGTCCTTCTGCATGAACAGCTTTTATTTCTTCCACAATATTTCTAAACTTTGCATTTTCAGTTGGATAAATAATGTCTGGATAGTCAACACGTTTAATTGGTTTATTGGTTGGAATTGTTACAACGTCTAAACCATAAATTTTGTTAAATTCAATTTCTTCGGTTTTGGCAGTACCTGTCATACCACTAATTTTGTGATAAATTCTAAAAAAGTTTTGGAATGTGATTGTGGCAAGTGTTTTGTTTTCATCTTTAATTGGAACGCCTTCTTTTGCTTCAATGGCTTGATGCAAACCATTTGAATATTTTCTGCCTTCCATTAATCGTCCCGTAAACTCGTCAACAATAATAATTTCATCATCTTTAACAATGTAGTTATTATCACGTTTCATAATATACTCGGCACGAAGTGCATTGTTAATATGGTGATTTAATTCAATGTTGTTAATATCACTTAAATTTTCAACTTTAAAAAATCTTTCAGCTTTTGCAACACCATCTTCTGTTAATCTAATAGCTTTTTCTTTTTCATCAATTTCATAATCGGTTGAAGTTAAACTTTTTGCAAAACGAGAAGCTGTTTTATATGTGTCGGAACTTTTAAATCCCATTCCACTAATAATAAGTGGAGTTCTTGCTTCATCAATTAAAATACTATCAACTTCGTCCACAATAGCAAAATGATATCCACGGCAAACCCTGTCTTCAACACGGGTTACCATATTATCACGCAAATAATCAAAACCAAGTTCGTTGTTTGTTGAATAGGTAATATCACAATTATATGCAGCACGTTTGTCGCTTGGGCTCATATTTGCCATAGAAACACCAACTGTTAAACCTAAAAAGGTGAACAATTTTCCCATCCATTCAGCATCACGTTTAGACAAATATTCGTTAACAGTAACAATGTGAACACCTTTGCCTTCAAGTGCAATTAAATATGCAGGTAAAGTTTCCACTAATGTTTTACCTTCACCTGTTCTCATTTCGGCAATTCTGCCTTGGAATAATGCAATTCCACCTAACAACTGCACATGGAAATGTCGCATACCCAAAACCCTTTCACTTGCTTCTCTAACAAGTGCATAGGCATCGGGCAAAATATCAATTAATTTTTCGCCATCTTTTAAACGTTGTTTTAACTTGGTGGTTGTTTCTTTCAACTCTTCATCGGTTAGCCCTTTATAATAATCGGACTTATCTTCAATTAACTTTGCAATTTTTTCAAGTTTAGCAACGTTTCTGTCGTTTTCACTTTTAAATAATTTAAAACCCATTTTATCTCCTAAATTAAAAATATTAAAACAACATTCAACTAAAAAAATTGAGTGTTGAAATTTTGCATTCTAATATAATAACTTATAACAAAATTATTATTAATTATATTTGCCTTAATCATTTTACTACATTTTAATCATTTTCACAATTTAATTATTAAATTTAAAAGGTTATTTTATTTGAGATTTGACAAATTAAAACAAAAATAAAAGTTTTAAAAACAATAAAATAAAAAAAAGTTAAAGTTCCCTTTAACTTATTTTTCAATTATTGTGTGTGCAACACTTAACCCATAAACATTTTTTACACCTGCTTTTAACAGCACTTCACTTAAAGCATTAAAGGTTGCGCCTGTTGTGTAAACATCATCAATTAACAAAACATTTTTATTTTTTAATTTTTCTTTGTTAATAACCTTAAAAGCATTTTCCATATTAAGTGTTCTTTCAATTTTAGAAAGTGCTGTTTGCGTGTTTGTGTTTTTAACTCTTATCACACTTGAATTATCAATTTCAAATCCAGCATCAATAAAACTTTGTGTTAACAAAAATGCTTGGTTAAAACCACGTTCTGCTTCCCGTGATAAATAAAGAGGAACAGGAACAACCACATCAACTTTCAAATTTTGTTCTAAAAAACATTTTAAAATTAAGTTGCTAAGTGTTTTTGCAACAAACTTGTTTCCATCATATTTTAACTTGTGAATTAAATCAGATATTGGACTTTCAAAAACAAAAGGTGCAAAACACTTAGTAAAACTTGGTTGCGATTTTTTGCAATAAACACAATAGTTTGCATCACTAAAAATTGGTTCGCCACATTTCAAACAAACCTTACCCTTAACAAAAGGTAACTTTGAAAAACACTTATCACAAATTTCAAACACATCATCGTTAATTTCACAACCACAAATTAAGCACTTAAATCCACTTGGAAAAATTAACTTTTCAATTTTATTCGCCAATTTTATCAACCTCTACTTCATCGTTTTCATTTGCACTTTGTGTTTCAAACATTAAATTTTTAACATCAACGCTTTCAATTAAAAAAGTTTTAAGCAGTGTGTTTCTTGTTAATGTTGATTTGTTTTTAACCATTCTAAAAATATTTTGTTTTGTTCCAACCAAAACAACCATTTTCTTTGCACGTGTTACTGCTGTGTAAAGTAGGTTTTTTGTCAATAACATAGGTGCTCCTGCCACAACTGGTATAATTACCACATCAAATTCACTTCCTTGGCTTTTATGAATTGTTATTGCATAACTAAGCACAAGTTCACTTAAATCTTTTTTATTATACTTAACATATCTGCCATCTTCAAACAAAACTGTTGTTTCAAAAGTGTTTGGTTCAACATGGTCAATAACACCAATGTCACCATTAAACACACCAGCACCTTGTTCACGATTATCTTTAATCCATTCTCGTTCATAGTTGTTTGTTATTTGCATAACCCTATCGCCTAAACGATAAATGGCAAAGTCGGTTTCAAGTTCTGGCTTTTTTAAACTTGGTGGATTAATTTTGTCTTGTAACTGTTTGTTTAAATTATCAACACCACATATGCCCGATTTCATTGCTGCTAAAACTTGAATTTTTGAACTATCAACATTCAAATATTTTGGCAATCTGGAATAGGTTAAGTTAACAACAGATGTTAACATATCATTAGCATCGGCTTTTTCTTCAAAGAAAAAATCTTTACTTTTATTATCAAGCACAGGCATTTTGCAATCGTTAATTAAGTGTGCATTTGAAATTATTAAACTATCTTTATCTTGTCTGTAAACATAGGTTAGTTCACACACAGAAATAACACCACTATTAATTATGTCTGCCAAAACATTACCTGCTCCAACAGAAGGAAGTTGGTCTTTATCGCCCACTAAAACAAGTTGAGTTCCTTTTTTTAATGCTCTAACCAAATAGTACATTAGTTGAACATCAACCATACTAACTTCATCAACAATAACAACATCGTAAGGCAACTTATTGTTTTGATTATATAAAAATGTGTCACCACCCAAAAAATCAACAACTAGTGCACGGTGAATTGTGCTCGCTTCTTCACCCGTGCTTTCGCTTAATCTTTTTGCTGCTCTGCCTGTTGGTGCAAGAAGCTTAACATTTTTACCTAAACTTTTAAAAATTTGCAACATACATTTAACAATGGTTGTTTTGCCAGTTCCTGGGCCTCCTGTTATAACACTAACACCTGCATTTACTGCAAGTGTTACTGCATCACGTTGATTTTTGTGCATTGCAATTTGATTTATTTGTTCAAACAAATTAATTGAATCGTTAACATCTAAATTTTTATTTTTATGAATTTCGTTAAATAAAGTTAATGTGTAGGCAACAATTTTTTCTGTGTTATAATATTTGGTTAAAACAATAACTTCTTCACCATTAAGTTCAAAAACTTTAATTAAACTATCCATAATTAAATTGTTTAGAACCTTGTTTGAATTAATATCATCAACACTAACTTTTAACAATTCGCAAACATCGCTTTCTAAATTACTTTTTGTAATATATGTGTTTCCTGTTTTTTCACAACTAGATTTTAACACGTGCAAAACACCTGCTCTAAACCTAAATTCACTTAGTGGGCTAATACCCATTTTGTTTGCAATTTTATCGGCAGTTTGAAAACCAATGCCGTCAACATCTTCACAAAGTTTATATGGATTTTCTTTTAAAATAAATTCTGTTTTGTCAAAATAGGTGTTATAAATTTTAACTGCCAAATTAGTTGAAATGTTGTATTCTTGCATAAGCATAACTGCATTTTGCATTTTTCTTATTTCATTAAACGCTTCATAGATTTCGTTAGCTTTTCGTTCAGAAATCCCTTTAACTTCTGTTAACTTTTGTGGATTAAACTCAATAACATCTAGTGTTGCTTCGCCAAATTTGTTAACAATGCTAAGTGCAGTAACAGGCCCAACACCTTTAATTAAACCACTGCTTAAATATTTAACAATGCCTTCTTTTGTGTTTGGTTTTGCAATTTTTGCTTGTTTAACATTAAACTGCTCGCCATAGCGATTATGTTTAATAAAACTTCCTTCAAGTTCAACACACTCTCCTTGTGCAACTTGTGGAAATTTTCCAACGGCAGTAATGCTTTCGCCATTACAATCTATTACAACAACGGTATAGCCATTGTCTGTGTTTCTATAAATAATTTCTTCAACAATACCTTTAAGTGTCATACATATATTTTAACTTAACTAAAAAAAATTAACAAATAAAATAACCACAAATAAAACATTTGTTCGCATTAATTTGTTTTGTAATAACATAAAATTGTTATTAATTTTTCTAATTTGCGTTGTTGTTTTAATATATACTAAATTAATTTAAATAAATATAATTAACATGATGTTTAATAATTAATTTGAAAATATTTTAAATTTGATTAAAATATAATACGTTAATAAAATTTATTAAACTTTTAAAAATAAAAATCATAAAACAATAAAGTGATTTTACTTACTTTGTTTGTGGAGGGAAATTTGACTAAATTATTAAAATTTTTAAAACCATATTGGAAAATGATTGTTGTAACCATAATCATTTTGCTAATTCAGGTTGTTACAAACTTGTTGGTTCCAAACCTGCTTAGCGACATGATTAAATGCATTGACCCAGAACTAGGAAACAGTGCAATAATTAAAATTCTTGAAAAAGGTGGAATTGCACTTGCTGCTGTTTTATGTGTTATTGCCTGTCAAATTGCAACAAGTTATTTTTCTAGCAAAATTGCAATGGGATTTAGTAAAGATGTTAGAATGGCAGTTTTTGAAAAAACACAACGTGTTGCATTAAACGAATTTTACAGCATTTCAACATCAAGTTTAATTAACCGAACAACTAACGACATAACACAAGTTCAACAAGTTGTTTTAATGGCGTTTAGAATAATGCTAAATGCTCCAATAATTTTAATTGGTGGTTGTATTATGGCATTTAGTTTAGATTTAAAACTACCTTTTGTTATTATTGGTGTTATGCCAGTTTTGGTTATGTTGTTTGTTATTATTGGAAAACAAATTGTGCCACTATTTAAAGTTATGCAACAAAATGTTGACAGTTTAACAACTGTAACTCGTGAAAACTTAACTGGTGTTAGAGTTATTCGTGCATTTAACACCGACGAACAAGAAAACCAAAGATTTAAAAAGGTTAACGAAAAAGTTGCCGCTGTTAACACAAAAGCCAATGTTTTAATGGGCATTAATATGCCAAGTGTGGAATTAATTTTTAACATTTGTATGATTTTAATTCTTTATTTTGGTGCGTTAAATGGAACTGCTGTTGCAGATATTTCAGCTTTAACACAATATGGAATGAGAATTATGATGGCTTGCATTATGATGGTTATGATGTTTATAACCATTCCAAGAGCAAGTGCAAGTGCGAAAAGAATTAATGAAATTTTAGATTTACCAGAAACAATTTTAAGTAATGATAAAGTTAAAACATATAAAACTGGCGAATATAAAGGAGAAATTGAATTTAAAAATGTTACATTCAAGTTCCCCGGAGCAGAAGAACCAACATTAAAAAATTTAAGTTTTAAGGTTAAACCAAACGAAACTTTGGCAATTATTGGTGGCACAGGAAGTGGAAAAAGCACAGTTATTAATTTACTGCCAAGATTTTATGATGTAACCGAGGGTGAAATTTTGCTTGATGGAGTGGATTTAAGAGATTATAACCCAACCGATTTAAGAAAACACATTGCTCTTGCTAGTCAAAGTGTGGAACTGTTTGGTGGAACAATTAAAGAAAATTTAAAATATGGCAATGAAAATGCCACAGACGAAGAAATTGAATGGGCAACAAAATTAGCATGTGCACACGATTTTATTATGGAAAAACCTGAACAATATGATTATGTTATTCAAAAAGGTGCTGGCAATTTAAGTGGTGGACAAAAACAACGTTTAAACATTGCACGTGCCCTACTTAAAAAACCATGTGTTTACATATTTGATGATAGTTTTAGTGCATTAGATTTTAAAACCGATGCTCAAATAAGAAAAAACATTAGAAACGAAATTAAAGATGCAACCATAATAATTGTTGCTCAACGTGTTAACACAATTCAAAATGCAGATAAAATTATTGTTTTAAACGAAGGAAAAGCTGTTGGAATTGGCACACACGATGAACTTATGAAAAACTGCCCTGAATATGCAGAAATTGTTGAAAGTCAAACAAAACAAAACAGAGTAAAACCAAACAAGGAGGAAAAATAATATGGCAAATAGTTCAAACACAAAACGTCCTCCTGTTAGAAAAGGCCCAATGGGTGGCGGTCCTGGTGGAATGGGTGGTTTTGAAAAACCTAAAAACTTTAAAGAAACATTTAAAAAGTTTTTAAAAGAATTAAAAGTTATTAAAACTCCACTTATACTAACAATAATATTTTCTATAATTGCAATATCAATGTCTATTTTAGCACCAAGAATTATGGGTGAAGCATTAACTGAAATTGGACTATTGCTTTTTGGAAATGAGAATGCATCGTTTACAACCATTATAACTTGTTTAATAACAATGGGTTGTTTATATGCCATTAATTTTGTTTTTAGTTTAATTAGTCAAATTTTAATGGGTAAAGCATCTGTTAAAGTTTCGTTTAATTTAAGAGAAAAATTAAAACATAAATTATCAAAATTACCACTTAATTATTACGACACTCGTGAAACTGGCGATGTTTTAAGTGTTTTTGTTAATGATGTGGATAACATTCAAACCAGTTTACAACAAAGTTTAAACCAATTAATTAACTGTGTTATAACTGTTGTTGGCGTGTTTGTTATGATGATAACAATAAACTTTTGGTTAACACTAATTGTTTTATGTTTATTACCATTATCATTATTATTAACAGGTTTTGTTATGAAACACAGCCAAAAATACTTTACTCGTCAAGCAAACGACTTGGGTGATGTTAATGGACACATTGAAGAAATTTACACAAATCAAAAAACTGTTAAAGCATACACTAACGAACAAAAAGCAATTAGTGAATTTAAAGAAAAAAACGACCGACTTTATGAAAGCGGAAGAAAAAGCAATTTTTATTCTGGACTTTTAATGCCACTTATTAACTTTGCAAACAATTTTGGATATGTTGTTATTAGTTTAGTTAGTTGCATTTTTGTTTTAAAAGGTTTAGAACTTGGTGGAAAAGGTTTTGGAATTTTTGATTTTGCTTTGGAAATTGGTTATGTTGTAACCTTCTTAAATTACAGCCAACAATTTACACAACCAATAACACAACTTGCACAAATTTTTAGTGTTTTTCAAACCACACTTGCAGCAAGTGAACGTGTTTTTGAAGTTTTGGAAGCAGAAGAAGAAGTTGCAACCGTTGTAACTAACAAACTAGGAAAACTTGAAGGTCACATCACATTTGAAAACTTAACTTTTGGTTACACACCAAACAAAATTTTATTAAAAAATGTTAACTGCGACATTCCTAAAGGAAAAATGGTTGCCATTGTTGGACCAACCGGAGCAGGAAAAACAACCATTGTTAACTTAATTATGCGTTTTTATGAGTTAAACAGCGGAAAAATTACCATTGATGGAATTGATATTAAAACTGTTTCACGTGAGAATTTGCGTGAAAAAATTGGAATGGTTTTGCAAGACACTTGGTTGTTTAACGGAACCATTAAAGACAATTTGAAATATGGAAATGTTAATGTTAGCGATGAAGAAATGATTGAAGTTTGCAAATCTGTTCACGCACATCATTTTATTACAACTTTGGAAAACGGATATGACACTGTTATTAACGAAACAGCAACCAACATTTCGCAAGGTCAAAAACAACTTTTAACCATTGCACGTGCAATTTTGGCTCATCCTGATATTATGATTTTAGATGAAGCAACTTCTAACATCGACACAAGAACTGAAATATTAATTCAAAAAGCGATGAAAATTGCAATGGAAAACAGAACAAGTTTTGTTATTGCACACCGACTTTCAACCATTGTTAATGCAGATAAAATTTTGGTGGTTAATAATGGCAACATTGTTGAACAAGGCAACCACAATGAATTAATGAAACAGAAAGGGTTTTACTTTAACTTATATAATAGTCAATTTAGTTAAATTAAAAACCAAACTTAAAATCAAAACAAAAAAAGATGCCATGTGCATCTTTTTTTTATTTTTCAAATTAATTTTTGTTACTAAATTCTTGAAATTATAAATTTATTTTTTCTTTTATTCTAATGTTTCATTAATTATGCCCGACTGTGCTTTGCTTGTTACAGTGTTTGGAACAAGTTCGTTTGTTTCATTTCTTATTGCTGAAAATGTTACAACAATAATTTTAGAGTTATTGCCCTGCCAAACAATGTTTATGGAATTAACATCTTCGCTGTCGGTTCTTTTTCCTTCACCCATAATAGCAAAAACTTGTTCGTAAGTCATTCCAACTGTTATTTTATTATAATTTTCTTCGGTTAATCTGCTTTCAAGTGGGGTTAATGTGTTAGGGTTCTTATTTTCTTGTGCATTTTTAACAATAAAATAAATTCCCACGCCCAAAGCAAGTGCAACTAAAATTGATGCTAACACTATTGACAAAATTTGATAACCATTTAACTTTTCTTTAACTTTAACATTGGTTGTTTCATTTTCGGTTGTTTCATTTTCGGTTGATTTATTTTCCAAAATGTTTTTATCTTCCATAAACACCTCGAACCATTTTAGTTGTTTTAATATTAACAAACCTTAACATTTTAGTCAAATTTTGTAAGAAAAATTAATTTTTGTGGTTACCAATTAAATTAAACCTTGCAAAAACATTATTGCACAAACAAAAATGTTTAAACAACCAAATTCATAATTGTTAACAACTTTCATTAACAGTGTTTTTCCGTCAAATTCAACCTCTAAATCTTTTAACTTTTCTTTAATTAAAATTTGAGTTTGCATATTTAACTCGTTAAAATCAACATTTAAACCTTCTAATGTTTGACCATAATCAGCTAAATATATTTCATTATTATATTCCACCAAATAAATTGGCAAAATATTACTTGAATTAATTAAGAAATAACCTGTATCAACAAAATATCTTTTGTCGTTTTCTTTATTTAATTTTATAATATTTTTTTCATTTTCTAATTTTTTAACAACGTCTTCAATATTTATTTTTCTCATTTTCCACCCTTATCTTTGTTTTGTTGAGGATTAATATTTTTTTCAATTGTAAACATTGACTGCATAGCTTCATGCGCAACAACCAATTCAATTTTAACAAGTTTTTTTATGGTCTCTAAATTTTCGCTTTTTTCCAATTCTTTATGTGTTAGTTTTAACATTTTTAAACAACCAATTAATTCATCAAAATTTTTAGTTGCTGAATTAGTACTAAAACTTGTTGGCTGATTTGAATTTGCATTTTCTGAGTTATTGTTACCACTATTAAATGAATTATTATTGTCATTAATATAACCATCATCTTTTGATCTTATTAAATTCAATTCTTTATAGAATTGTTGAACAAATTCTAAATTTTCAGCATTGTTTTCCAACGATGAAGAAATAAAAGTTTTAATAATGCTGTTAGTATTAACTGATAGTTGCAAATCAAATTTTTTAGCATAATAAAATGGCATTCCAAAATCATCTTCACCCAAATTTTCTTTTGATGTTTCTTGAAGATTTTTTAAATAAGCAATTAAATGATCACAGTCAATCGCATTACAACCAGCAGTTACAAATGAATTATCATTATCGTCTTTTTTTGATTTTTTTAAATAAAGTAAATTTTCAACTGTACTTTGAAAATGAAAATGTGGCACCTTTGCTCTTTCTCCAAAAATTTGTTTATGTTTATCGCTATAAAAAACTTGATTTTTGTGTTCAACACCTGTTCCATCATAACGCATAACATTAATTGAATCTTCTGCTTTTGCTTTTGGAATTAAATATGTACAAATATCTAGCGCTCTTTTATATTCTGCTTCATCATAAAGCTCACTATTATTAATTGTTTTTTTAAAATTTGATGAGTTATTGCTTTGAGATGTGATTGGAGAAAATTTTAAAGTTGTTACAATTGAAAATAACGTATTTAAATTTTTATTTATAAAAAATTTTGAACTGTTTAAAACAATATCATTATTATAAATTTTTTGTGAAACTTCCAATTCTTTATTCTCATATTCAACCGTTCCATTTTCATTAAAAAAAGCAAATGGATATTTAGGAATAAAATTTATAAATCCATAAAAATTGTTTGGTAGCAAATATGGCTTTGATTGCCATTTTTTTTCAATTAAATATTTTTTGTTAAATTCTTGTCTTGCTTTAATTAAAACATCTTTATCACTATAATCCAACTTAAAATCTAAACTATCAATTTTTGGATAGATGTGAACCAAACTATCAACCACTCTTTTATTAATTTGAGTTATTAATTTGTCAACATCTTCTTTAACTAAGCCCGAATTAAAAATATAGTCACTAATATATGCAGTAAAAGGTGCCACATTTTTTCTATAAGTTAAAATTGCATCACCAATAAGATTTGCTTTTTCATTAATGTTGTGAGTGTTATTAAGTTTTTGAATAAGTTTTTGAATTTCCATACCCAATTATATTATAAAAAAACAAATTTCACAATATAAACTTTTAATAATATAAATATAATAACTATAAAACATAAATAATAAATTTTAAAATTATTGACAAATGTGAGAAAGTTTAGTAGTATGTTATAAATTTATTTTACGATGAACAAAACTTAGTAGTAAACAAAACCTTGTTTTAGAGAAAAATTGGTTGGTGAAAAATTTTCGGGTTTGTTTTATGAATTACACTTTGGGAGTAAAACGTTTAATTTTTACGTTAAAAAATTAATTAAGGTTTAAAACTTGTTTTAAACGAATTAAGGTGGTACCACGAACGCACACTTCGTCCTTAAAATTTTAGGATTTAGTGTGCTTTTTATTTTTTAAGGAGATTAATTATGGCTAAAACAAACACAAATTTATATAATGTTTTAAAAGAAAGAGGGCTATTATATCAATGCACCGATGAAGATGCTTTTAAGAAAATGCTTGAAAGTGGAAATCCAATAACTTTGTATGAAGGCACCGACCCAACAATGGATAGTTTACACATTGGTCATTGCGTTCCTTTTTGCATATTGCGTCGTTTTCAACAAGCAGGACACAAAGTTTTAATTTTAATGGGTGGAGCAACTGCAAGTATTGGCGACCCTAGTGGCAAAAGCGAAATGCGTCCATTAATGAGCCCAGAACAAGTTAAACACAACATTGAAAAAATTAAAAGCACACTAAAAATATTTTTAAATTTTGATGGCGACAACCCTGCAATTATTGTTAACAATGCAGATTGGTTTAAAGGTTATGATTACATTAATTTTATGCGTGACATTGGTGTTCATTTTAATGTTAACAAAATGCTTTCAAACGAAATTTACGCAAACCGACTTGAAGAAGGTGGCTTAACCTTTTTTGAAATGGGTTATATGCTTATGCAAGCTTATGACTTTGTTCACTTAAACCAAGCATATGGTTGCACACTTCAATATGGTGGTGGCGACCAATGGGGAAACATTGTTGCCGGTGTTGAACTTCAAAGAAAATTAAACTTTGTTAACAACACAAACGTTCAATTAATTGGAGCAACAAACCCACTTTTATTAACACCAGAAGGCAAAAAAATGGGTAAAACCGAACGTGGTGCCATTTGGATTGATAAAGATAAAATTTCTGCTTACGACTTTTATCAAGGAGTTTACCAAACACCCGACCCTTGCGTTGAAATGATGTTTGCTTTGTTTACCGACATTCCAATGGAAGAAGTTAGACAAATGATTAAAGAAGACATTGTTAAAGCAAAGAAAACTTTAAGTTTTGAAATAACAAAATTTGTTAGAGGCGAACAAGATGCAATTATTGCCGAAGAAGCAAGTAAGGCATTATTTAACGGACAAGGAAATTTAGACAATGCACCAACTTTTGAAATTGATAAAAATAGTTTGCCAATTACACTAGTTGATTTATTGGCACAAACCAAACTTGTTGTTTCAAAAAGTGAAGGCAGAAGAATGTGTGAACAAGGTGGAGTTTTAATTAATAACGAAGTTCAAAAAGATTTTAATTATTTAGTTACAGAAAATAATTTTGAAAACAACACCTGCATACTTAAAAAAGGCAAAAAGAACTTTATGAAGGTTGTTTTAAAATAAAATATATTAAAGAATAAAAATATAAAATAAAAAACTTTATCATGAGATAAAGTTTTTTATTAGTTAATTAATTTAAGTTTCGTAATTTAATTAGTTTTTCCAAGCTTAACACCTTATTATTACTATAAACACTCACCAATTCTTCTTTTGTTGAATATGCTTCATTATATTCAGGTTTATAAACTATCTTTCCGTTTTCATTAATATATGACTCGCAAACAAATTCTCTACACCAAGTACAAAATGACAACCACTTCATGTTTTTTTCAAATGCTTTATCAATATTAAAAATAAAATCATTTTCACTTAACATAATAATTTTATTTGAACTTGCATTATAACATTTTTCAAATGCTTTGCTATTAACAGAATCTTTTTCATAATTTTTTCTTTTGGGATTGCTATAATATGAATCATATGAAACAATATCACATTTGTTATCACCAACATACCATTCTGGTGACAACCCATTATAAACCCAAATTAAATTGTTTAAATTATGATAATTAACTAATCTATCATATAAAATATCCCACAATTCAAGATAAGCATTTTTACCACTTGCTCCCCACCAAAACCAACCACCACTTGCTTCATGCAATGGTCTCCATAATACAGGCACATTATTATTTTCTAAAATTTTTAATTCCTTTGCAACATTATCAATATCTAAAAGCAGATTTTGAAATAATGTGGAATTTTTGTTTTTTAACACATTAGCCAAATTAAAATCTGTTTCTTTTGTATAGAACGCTCTAGGCTTACCATCTAAATTGTCTATTTTCCAATGCCAAGAAATTGTTACAATTCCACCAGCATTATTCCATTGAACAGCTTGCTCAATAGAGTAATCAACATCTCCATATTCAGCACCAGACAAATCAACTCCAAGCATGGCTGGAAATTGATTAACAGTTTTATAAATAGCTTGTAATTCATTTGCTTTAAAAACAGTTCTTGGACTATTTGCGTCAAATTCATCTTCTTTAAATTGTGGCAAATCATAATTTTCATATTTGCTTATGTATTGCCCACTTATAACATATTCACCATATATTGAGCCTAAAAACTGCATTAAATTTTTAACTTCTGTGCTTGCATTTTTATTAATAGGTTCAGTTTCAATATTTTTATAATGTTCTATTGGAACACTAGAAGTTGAAAAACATCCACTTATAAAAAACGTTGCAAATATAACAATTAATATAATGCTAACAAAGAAAAACAATCTTTTAAATATATGTGAATTGTTTTTTAACATTTTTATATTCTCCTAAATGTTTTTAAAAAAAATACTTTATTTAGTTTCATCTTCATTTTTAACAACATTTTTCTTAAATAATTTATAAAAAACATATGATAAAACAAGCATTATTACAACAATTATTAGTGAACTAAAATCAAAAATGTTAGAAAAACTTTCACTAACGGCAATAACATTTAAGTCAAAAAGCAGTTGGAAAATTGATGAAATTATTAACACCACTCCACCAATAATTCCAAAAACAATTCCCGCCACCATAAAACTTTTACTTTTTTTATCTAATTTTTCAAATTCAAAATTTTTTTGAGTTTCATTATCGTTATTTTTTTTACTCATAACTCACCTTAAAATAATGGTTTTTCCATAAATTCAGGAACTTTTATGTTTAATAATTTTAACACAGTTGGTGCAACATTACATAGTTTACCATTTTTTAGTTTAACGTTTTTATATTTATTTGAAACTAACCAAAGTGGTACTGGATTTGTTGTGTGCTGCGTTAAAACATTGTTGTTTTCATCAAGCATTTCTTCGGCATTGCCATGGTCGGCTGTTATAATGCAATCGCCACCAGTCTTAAGTGTTGCTTGGGCAATTTCATATGCACACTCATCACACACTTTAATTGCTTCTATTGCCGATTCTAAATTACCTGTGTGACCAATCATATCTGGGTTTGAAAGGTTTACTAAAATAAAATCATATTTTCCACTGTTAATTGCCAAAACCACTTCATTAGTTATTTCTTTTGCACGCATTTGTGGAACAGAAGAAAAATCTTTAACATCAATAGAATCAATTAATTTTCTATCCTCGTTAACATTTGGTTGTTCAATGCCACCATTAAAAAAGAATGTTACGTGAGCATATTTTGTGGTTTCGCTAGTATGAAATTGTTTTAAACCATTTTTTGAAATAATGTTAGACAAATTGTTTTCAATTTTTTCTGGTGGATATGCAACCAAAACATTAGTAAAATCGCTGGAATATTCTGTCATACAGCAATAGCACAAATTTTCAAATTTTTTAACTTCAAACTTATTAAATGGTTGAGTTAATGCCATTGTTATTTCTCTTGCTCTATCTGTTCTATAATTAAAGAAAATAACACCATCGCCATCATTAATTGTGTGTGGTTCGCCAATTATTGTTGGTTCAACAAATTCATCAAAAATTCCAAGTGCATAACTTGAATTTAATGCTTCAACTGCACTATCATATTTTTTTTCTGCTTTTCCATAAACCATTAAATTATATGCTTTTTCAATTCGCTCCCAACGTTGTTCCCTATCCATTGTGTAAACCCTACCACAAAGAGAAACAATTTTTGCTTTGTTTTTAACATAATTTTCAAGTTCTTCAACAAAACCAACTGCACTGTTTCTAAGTGTGTCACGACCATCTAAAATTGCATGGATATAAATGTTTTTAACTCCATTTTTGTTTGCTAAATCAACAAGTGCTTTTAAATGGTTTATGTGTGAATGAACACCACCATTAGACAATAGACCCATTAGGTGCAAACTAGAATTGTTTTTATTAACATGATTGCAAACCTTTAAAAATGCTGGGTTAGAAAAAAACTTTTCACTTTTTATATCGTTATTAATACGTGGCAAATCTTGATAAACAATTCGACCTGCTCCCAAATTCAAATGTCCAACTTCGCTGTTTCCCATTTGACCTTCTGTTAAACCTACACCTTCACCACTTGCAATAAGTGTGGTATAGGGATAATCACTTAATTTTTTTAGGTTTGGTGTTCCTTGCAATTTAATTGCATTTCCTTTTGTTTTATCGCTTAAACCAAAACCATCTAATATAACTAATGTTACCATATTTAACACTCCATAAAATAATATATAAAATTATTTGCATAAAAATTATAACATAAATAATTTTTAAAATATAATAAAATATGAACAAACAAAAAAATTTAAAACAAGTAAAAATAAAAAAGCATATTATGAATAAAATAATATTAACAAATTTTAAATTTGGGGTTGACATACAAAAACAAAAGTGATATTCTAACAAAAAAATAAAAAGGAAACCAAAATGGTTAAAGTTATGGTTAATAATAATAACAATAATAACTTTTTCGTAACACAATAAATTTGGGTTTTTCTTGTTTCGTGTAAAAAAGTTATAACGTTTAGGGAAAACCTAAGCGTTATTTTTTTAAATTAAAAATTTTAGGAGAATTATAAAATGGACAAAATAAAACAAAACAAATATAGAACGGTTAGCTGTGGAGATTTGGATATTAGTTATGTTGGCAAACAAGTTAGGCTTGCTGGTTGGATTCACACAATTCGTGACCATGGTGGAATAACATTTGTTGACCTTCGTGACCACTATGGCATTACACAATTAGTTTTAAAAGTTGAACCAACATTTAAACTTTCAAAAGAAAGTGTTGTTAGTGTGTTTGGCACAGTTATTAAAAGAAGTGATGACACAATTAACACAAAAATTAAAACGGGTGAAGTGGAAGTTGAAGTTGTTGAAATGGAACTTTTAAGTTCTTGCTTAAAAACCACTCCGTTTGAAATTGACCAATCAAAAACTGTTGCAGAAGACGTGAGATTAAAATATCGTTATTTAGATTTAAGAAACCCAGAAGTTCAAAGCAACATAATTTTTAGAAGCAAAGTTATTCAAGCATTAAGACATGAAATGACTGAACTTGGTTTTAACGAAATTCAAACTCCTATTTTAACTGTTTCTTCACCAGAAGGTGCACGTGACTACATTGTTCCAAGCCGTTTACATCCTGGCAAATTTTATGCACTACCACAAGCACCACAACAATTTAAGCAACTTTTAATGGTTGCTGGTTTTGATAAATATTTTCAAATTGCACCTTGTTTTAGAGATGAAGATGCTCGTGCAGACCGTTGCCCTGGTGAATTTTATCAATTAGACATGGAAATGAGTTTTGCAACACAAGAAGATGTTTTTGAAGTTATGGAAACCGTTCTTCCTAAAATTTTTGAAAAATTTGGAAAATATAAAATTGACCAAACTCCATTTGTTAGAATTCCATATAAAACAGCCATTGAAACCTATGGTTCAGATAAACCTGACCTTAGAAACCCATTAACATTAAAAGATTTAACACCAGTTTTTGCAAACACAACTTTTGCACCATTTAAAGATAAAACTGTTAAAGCAATTTGCGTAAACTGCAAAGAAGCATCACGTCGTTTTTATGATGAACTAACCACTTTTGCAACCGACAATGGTGCACAAGGTTTGGCTTGGGTTAAAGTTCAAGACAAACAAATGGTTGGACCAATTTTAAAATTTATGACCGAAAGTGAAAAAGAAGATATGCTTAAAACCTGTGATGCAAAAGATGAAGATTCTATTTTTATTATTGCAGCTGAATATAAACTTTGCCACAAAATTATGGGTTTATTAAGAACTGAAATTGCTAAAAAATTAGATTTAATTGAAAAAGATGTTTACAAATTCTGTTGGATTGTTGACTTCCCTATGTTTGAAGTTAACGAAGAAACAGGAAAAATTGATTTTAGCCACAACCCTTTCAGTATGCCACAAGGTGGTTTAGATGCTTTAACAACACAAGACCCATTAAAAGTTTTGGCATATCAATATGACATTGTTGTTAACGGAATTGAATTAAGTTCGGGTGCTGTTAGAAACCACGACATTGAAATTATGAAAAAAGCATTTGAAATTGCTGGTTATACCGAAGAAGATTTGCAAACAAAATTCTCTGCTTTATACACTGCATTCCAATTTGGCGCACCTCCTCATGCAGGAATTGCCCCTGGTGTTGACAGAATGATTATGCTTTTGTTAGACGAACCAACAATTAGAGAAGTTGTTGCGTTCCCAATGAACAAGAAAGCACAAGATTTAATGATGAATGCTCCAAACGTTGTAACAGAAAAACAATTACGTGAAGTTCACATTAAAATAAGATAATAAAAAAGCACACAATAGTGTGCTTTTTTTAATTTAATTATATTTGCAAGGTTTTTGCATTGCTATTGGTGAAGAAATAAGGTTTTTAACATCGAACAAATATTTGTTTATTATTCCACTTTTATTATAACTATAAAAACTATTTTCACCAATTATTATATGGTCAAGTAAATTAATCCCGTTAATACATAATGTTGTTAGTAATGCTTTTGTTAGTTTGTCATCGGCAAAACTTGGATTTGGAGAACCACTTGGGTGGTTATGGCAAACAATAACATTGCTCACTCCACTTTTAAACACAACCTCCATAATTTTTCTAACATCAACACTGGTTTTATTAACTGCACCAGAACTAATAAATTCGCAAAGTTTAACTTTGTTTAAGTTGTCAATGCAAACAACATAAAACTCTTCATAAGGTTTACTTGCTAAAAATGGTTTAATAAATTCAACTGCTTGTGCAGTGTTTAAAATAACTGAATTTGAACTATTTTTGTTTTTATTATAGGCAAAAAAGAAATGTTTAATGCTAACTAAAAAATTTGCTGTTTTTTCGCCAATGCCTTTAACTTTCATTAAATCTTCTAGTTTAGCATCTAAAACACCACTAAAACTTCCAAACTCTTTTATTAATTTGTGTGCTATTGGATTAGTATCTTTTCTAGGAATAACATATGTTAACAAAAGTTCTAACAACTGATGTTGTTCTAAATTTTTAAAATCACTTTTATATGCCATTTCTCTTAATCTGTTTCTATGTCCGTTATGTAAGTTTTCTTCCATACATCATATTTTACATAATTACATAAAATTAATCAATTAAAAAGTGTTTTTAAAATTATTTGACTAAACAGTGTTAAAATTTTATACTTTATTTATATAATATATTAATAAAATTTATAAGGAACTTATTTTATGAAAATTGCAATAACCTGTGATAGTGTGTGTGATTTATCACAAGAACAAATTAAAGAAAATAACATCACAATTTTGCCACTTGAAATTAATTTAGGTGACAATTCATATTTAGATGGTGTTAACATTACTCCACAAATGATTTTTGATTATGTTGCAAAAAACAAACAGCTTCCAAAAACAAGTGCTGTTAATGAATATCAGTACACTGAATTTTTTGAAAACAAGTTAAAAGAATGTGATGGAATTGTTCATTTCACAATTTCTTCACTAATGAGTTCTTGTTATAATAATGCTGTTAATGCATCAAAAAAATTTAAAAATGTGTGCGTTATAAACTCAAAGAACCTATCAACAGGTGTTGGTTTGTTGGTTTTATATGCTTGTAAACTAAGAGACAGTGGCGAGGAACTTACAAACATTGTTAAAAAGGTTGAAGAAAGAATACCTTATGTTCAAGCAAGTTTTGTTGTTGAAAGATTGGATTATTTATATAAAGGTGGCAGATGTTCTGCTTTGCAACTTTTGGGTGCAAACTTGTTAAAAATTAGACCATCAATTTTGGTTAAAGATGGAAAAATGGACGTTCACAAAAAATATCGTGGCAAAATGAAAGATGTTATTGCTGAATATGTTAAAGACACTTTAAAAGAATTTAACAACTATGATGATTCTGTTTGTTTTATCACATATTCAAGTGCCACAGACGAAATGATTGAAAGTGCAAGAAAAACTTTAACCGAAAACGCAAACTTTAAAACTGTTTACATTACAACAGCTGGTGCAACAATAACCAGCCATTGTGGTGAAAACACTTTGGGAATTTTGTTTTTTAATGATGGAAAACATTAAAATTAGAAAATAAAAAAATAGGACAATTTAGTCCTATTTTTTATTTTTCTTTTCCAATGTTTTGTGTTGGAACTTGACTAGATGATTGTGCTTTTTCACTATCAGATTTTTTACCTTTTTTTCCTTCATTATATTTTTTCCAACTTGCAATTAATTGTTCCCCAGCAGTTAAACCAACATTTTCAAAATGTTGTTTAATTGTTTCATCTGTTATAGCAAATTCATTTTTATAGGTTTTTGTTAAATTGGTGCTTGCATAAATAACTCTGCCAATTCTATCGGCACCCGAAATTTTAACTGAAAGTTGGTCGGTAAGTTTATAAACTTCTTTTCCTTTTTCATCACATAATGCAATGCCCATATCATTAGCTTTACCATTTTCACACAACTCACTAATTGGAACTGAAACTCTAATTCCTTTTTGTTTGTCTTCCACAATAACAAAGTCACCATTAAAACTTGAAATTTCACCTGTTATAACTTCGTTAATGTGTTCTTCTGCCCAAATTGCAGCATACATATCATCAATTTTTCTTTCGGCTTCTTCAATTACAAGTTCCATACTGCTTATTAACATTGAAACTTGCGCAACATATTCTTCGGTGAATGGTTGACCATGATTTCTTAAATTTTCTTTAATTGCATATTGAATAATTAAATCTGCCATACGTCTAATTCCTGATGTGAAGTGTGTGTATAAGTCACTACACAAAGCACTATGGCATTTGTTTTGAGGTTTATCTTCACCAAAAGCATCTGTTGGATATGGTTTGTTTGAATATTTTGCTTTTGACTGAGCACGTAACACAAATTCTTTTATTGGAGAAGATTTAGAAGTTCCTTCATTTTCATCAATAAGTTTTTGCAAACTTTTGTTATCACCATTTCCGGAATATTCAACATCAAGAAATTTTAAACATTCCTTTAATCTTAAAATTTTTTCTGGTAATGGTTGGTCGTGAACTCTATAAACCACATTTAATTTGTTATTGTAAGCATATTCAGCAAAAGTTTCATTTGCATTAATCATTAACGCTTCAATAACTTCCATACTTTTTAAATGTTCTTTTTGTTTTATGTCTAAAACTCTGGTTCCATCATCACTTAAAACAAATTCTGTTTCGTTGTTTCTGTTAATGTTTAACATTCCTCTTTCTTTAAAATGTTTCCAAATAATATCAGAACAAGATTTGTTTAAAGCAACACTTTCTAACAATGTTTGAGGAGCCCTACCACCACTTGAACATTGCTTTTGTAAATTACCAGTAATTGATGCCAAGTTGTTTTCATCAGTAATTTTTTGAACTTCATCATAACTAAATTTCTTTTTACTATTAATAACTGCATGGAACACTTTTGATTTTTCTGGAATTCTTTCGCCAGTGTTTTTATCTATAACTGTTTTGCAACATAAAGTTAATCTATCTTCCCCTTCATTTAAAGATAAAATTCCATGAGATAGTTTTTTTGGTATCATGGCATAGGCATCAAAAGGAGTGTAAAGTGTGAAAGATTGTTTTAATGCTGCATTCCAAATTGCACTGCCTGGTTTAATATATTCAGTAACATCTGCAATAGCAGTGTAAGTAACAAAGTTTCCATCTTCATCAAGCTCTGTGTAAACCGAATCGTCCATATCTCTACAATCGTGTGGGTCGATTGTTGTAAACATTTTATCTCTTAA
>CALWDV010000007.1 GCA_944376785.1 uncultured Clostridia bacterium
CCAAAAGACCCAGAAAAAATTGGTAAAATATTTGTTTCTTGGTGTTTAGATGAATCATTATTATCTAATTACAATTTTGGAACCAAAGTTACTAAAAGTGTTATTTTATATGCAAAATGGGGAGATATTCCTGCTGTTGAGGATGAAACACCTGCATCGGCATTTGTTTATTTGCCAAACGCAGATGGAACAATCACAATAACAGGAATGAAAGACGATTCTAAAAACATCACAAAGTTAATAATTCCAAGGCAAATTGATGGTAAAAATGTTGTGGAATTAACAAATGTTAGAGGTTTAGAACAATTAATTGAAGTTTCATTGCCTTACACAATAAAATCAATTTCAAAAGAAACTTTTTCAGGTTGCCCTAAACTAACAAAGTTTAGTATGCAATCACCAAGTGAATATTTTGCTGTGGAAGATGATGTTTTGTATTCAGCCGATTTTAAAACATTATATAGATATCCAGCAGCAAAAGAAGGTTCTAGTTACACAACTAAATCAACAACAGTTGATGTTATGAGTTATGCATTTAACAATGCGTCAAACTTGCAAACATTAATTATTGATGCAGAAAACATAAAAGAAAGTGCATTAGAAAATTGTGTTGGTGTTCAAAATTTAACTTTTGGAAGCAGGGTTGTAAGTGTTGAAAAAAATGTGTTTAATGGTTGCAACAATTTAACCAATGTTGTTTCAAATAGTATTCAAATTGTTGTTGAAAATGGGGCTATTTATAACTTTAACAAAACAAGAATTTTGAAGTATTTTGATAAAACTCCAAATGCAACATACACAGCACCAAGCACTTTAACCAGTGCCGATGATTATGCATTTTCTGGTGTAACAAATTTAGAAAGTGCTTCATTTGGTTTAAACTTTAATGTTCTTGGTGCATATGTTTTTAGTGAATGTGAAAATTTAAGAATGATAACTTTCCAAGCTTCCACATTTACAAGTGTGGGTGCAAACACATTTGTTAATTGTTCAAATCTTGAAACAATTAAATTAAATAAAAATGGAACAAACACTTTATATAATCGTTTAATTATGGATGGTATTGAAGATAGTATTATTGTTGATTTAAATAGTTAATTTGTTTTAGGTTAATATGTTGGTTTACTAATATGTTAAACAATTAATAAAATGTTTGTGCTATTATATAATATATATAAATAAATAAAATTAATAATAATCATATTAATAAACGCGAATATGAAATAAAAATTGTAATAAAACAGTAGGTTTAACCTGCTGTTTTATTTTTGTGCAAATTAACCAAAAAACTATTTCAAGTTTTTTTAAAATAAGTGTTGACTTTTGTGTGTTTTTTAGGTAAAATTATTGTGCTGTATTATGGGGTGAAACGCAAAGTTACTTCTAAAACTGCCAATTTTAGGGGATAATTTGGGTTTGACAAGTGTTTATAACTTAGATTATAAACGACTAAATCCATACATATTTTTTTTAAAATACGGCACTAAACACACGGTCACGTGTAATAATATATATAAAAATATGTATTTTCAAGTGATTTAGGTAAGTTAATTTTTCATGGAGGTAAATTAATGGCAACACAAAAAATCAGAGTTAAACTTGCTGCATACGATCACAATTTAATTGACCAAGCAAGTAAAAGAATTATTGACACTGCTTTAAAGTCAGGTGCAAAAGTTAGTGGTCCAGTTCCACTTCCAACTGATAAAGAAGTTGTAACAATAATACGTGCTCCTCACAAAGATAAGGATTCACGTGAACAATTTGAAATCAGAACTCACAAAAGACTTATTGATATTTATAGCCCATCAGCAAAAGCAGTTGACGCTTTAATGAAGTTAGAACTACCTGCTGGCGTAGACATCAATATAAAATTATAAAAAACTGTAAGGAGAATTAAAGAATTATGAAAAAAGCAATTTTAGGCAAAAAACTTGGCATGACTCAAATTTTTTCCGCTAATGGTTTAGTTGTTCCTGTAACAGTTGTTGAAGCAGGTCCTTGCTATGTAACACAAGTTAAAAGCATGGAAAAAGATGGATACAAAGCTGTTCAAGTAGCATTTGACGAAAAGCGTGAAAATTTGGTAAGCAAACCTGAAATGGGTAAGTTCAAAAAAGCCGAAATCACACCAAAGCGTTATGTTAAAGAATTCACATTAGATAACGCAGAAGAATATCAATTAGGTGCTAAAATTGATTGTTCAATTTTTAGCGAAGGCGACTTAGTTGATGTTGTTGGAACAAGTAAAGGTCATGGTTGGACCGGTTTAATTAAAAAATGGAATTTCAACCGTATGAGAATGACACATGGTAATGGTCCTGTTCATCGTCATGCTGGTGGTAATGGTGCAAACACCTATCCTGGAAAAGTTTTCAAAGGTCACAGAATGAGTGGCAGATGGGGAAATGAAAGAGTAACAATTCAAAATTTAAGTGTTGTTAAAGTTGACCCAGAACGTAACATTCTTTTAATTAAAGGTGCTGTTCCAGGAGCAAAAGGCAGCCTATTAACAATTAAAGAAGCAGTTAAGGCTAATTAAGGAGAGTTGAATTATGAACGTTAAAGTTTTAAATATTTCGGGTGAAGAAGTAGGAACCTTAAAGTTAAGCGACGAAGTATTCAAACAAGAATACAACGAAGGTCTAATTCATCAAGTTGTTGTAGCTTACTTAGCAAATCTTCGTCAAGGCACAAAAAGTGCTTTAACTCGTTCCGAAGTTCGCGGTCATGCTAAAAAACCTTGGAGACAAAAACACACAGGACGTGCTCGTCATGGTTCAACAAAAGGACCACAATGGCGTGGTGGTGGAATTGTGTTTGCTCCAAAGCCAAGAGACTTTTCTAAAAAAGTTAACAAAGAAGCAAAACGTGCCGCATTTAGAAGTGCAATAAGCACAAAATTCCAAAACAAAGAAGTTATTGTTGTTGATAACTTAAATTTAAAAGAAGCAAAAACAAAATTAATGGCAGAAGTTTTAAAGAACTTAAAACTAGACAGATCTGTTGTTTTTGTAACAAAAGAAAAAGATGAATTGGTTATACGTGCTGCAAACAATTTAAGCAACGTTGAAGTAACCAATGCAAGCATGGTTAATGTATATGACATCGTTTCAAACGACAAAGTTGTTTTAACCCAAGATGCTGCTAAATATTTAGAGGAGGCATATAAAGGATAATGAAACAATTTGATATTATTATTAAACCGCTTTTAAGCGAAAAAACCTATGCAAATATTGCTAACAAAAGATATGCATTCGTTGTAAAAAAAGATGCAAACAAAACTGAAATTAAAAATGCAGTTGAAGCATTGTTTGGTGTTAAAGTTGATAAAGTTAACACTGCAAACGTTAATGGAAAATTAAGAAGACAAGGAAAAACTCAAGGTTTCACATCAGATTATAAAAAAGCTTATGTTACTTTAACAAAAGACAGCAAAACAATTGAGTTTTTTGACAGCTTGTCATAAGAGTTAAGGAGGAAATAAATAATATGGCTATTAAAACATATAAACCAACTTCTCCAGCTCGTCGTACTTACACCACAGCAAGTTTTGAAGAAGTTACAAAGTCAACTCCTGAAAAAAGTTTACTTGCAACAAAGAAAAAATTTGCTGGACGTAACAGCCAAGGTAAAATAACAGTAAGACATAAAGGCGGCGGAAACAGAGTTAAATATAGAATTATTGACTTCAAACGTAACAAGGATAACATTCCTGCACGTGTTGCAAGTATTGAATACGATCCAAACCGTTCTGCTTATATTGCATTACTTAATTATGCTGATGGTGAAAAACGTTACATTTTAGCTCCAATTGGACTAAATGTTGGCGACACTGTTATGAGCGGACAAAATGTTGAAATTAAAGCAGGTAACTGCTTAAAACTTAAAGATATGCCTGTTGGTGCAGTTATTCACAACATCGAACTTCAACCTGGCAAAGGCGGACAAATTGTTCGTTCAGCTGGTAACGAAGCAAGATTAATGGCAAAAGAAGGTGCATTTGCAACAATCAAATTGCCTAGTGGCGAAATGAGAATGGTTCCAAACGAATGTCGTGCAACAATTGGAACTGTTGGAAATGCTGAACATGAAATTGTTTCATATGGTAAAGCAGGTAGAATTAGACATATGGGAATTAGACCAACTGTTCGTGGTTCTGTTATGAACCCAGTTGACCACCCACATGGTGGTGGTGAAGGTAAATCACCTGTTGGTAGAAAATCACCACTTACTCCTTGGGGTAAACCTGCACTTGGCATGAAAACAAGAAAACACAAAAAACAAAGCAATAAGTTAATTATTAAGCGTGTTAATTAGGAGTGAAATATGAGTAGGTCATTAAAGAAAAAACCTTATGTAGAAGGTAAATTATTTAAACGTGTTGTTGAAATGAACGAAAGTGGCAAAAAACAAGTTATTAAAACTTGGAGCCGTTCATCAACAATTTATCCTGAATTCATTGGTCACACAATTGCTGTTCACAACGGATCAAAACATATTCCTGTTTATTGCACAAGTGAAATGATTGGTCATAAATTAGGAGAATTCGCTCCAACCAGAACCTATAGAGGCCATGGAAACGATAAAAAGGATAAAAAATAAGGAGTAAGTTATGGCAAAAAGAATTAGAGAAAAAGCTGCTGCTAGAATTGAAAACAAAGACACACGTCCATTTGCTACTGCAAAATATGTTAGAATGAGTTCTTCAAAAGCTAAACGCGTTATTGATTTAATCATTGGTAAACCATATGCAGAAGCTGTTGCTTTGCTAGAACAAACTCCTAGCACTGCA
Organism: uncultured Clostridia bacterium; assembly: GCA_944376785.1. Lineage (GTDB taxonomy): Bacteria > Bacillota > Clostridia > Christensenellales > UBA1242 > UBA6345. The sequence continues at coordinate 4,796 of CALWDV010000007.1, forward strand.
AGTGACGCAGTTATTAAAGTTTTAAATTCTGCTGCTGCAAACGCAGAGCATAATAAAGGCTTAAACAAAGAAGATTTAATTGTAGCTGAAGGTTACGCAAACCAAGGTCCAACTTTAAAACGTGGAATTTGGAGAGGTAGAGGCGGCCACGATATTATACTAAAAAGGACATGTCATATCACAATCGTGTTAGACATGCCTAAGAAGTAGGAGGTTTTTGATGGGTCAAAAAGTTAGTCCTCACGGAATGAGAGTTGGCATTAATAAAGATTGGAGTTCTTCTTGGATTGCAAACAAGAAAGAATTTTCAAAATTCTTAGTAGAAGACCAACAAATTCGTAAACATATTAACAAAAAATATGCAACATGTGGTATTTCAAAAGTTGATATTGAAAGAACTGCAAATCGCGTTGTTGTTGATATTTACACTTCTCGTCCTGGCGTTTTAATTGGAAACAAAGGCGCTGGTGTTGAAGAAATTAAAAAAGAAATTTTAAAATTAACAGAAAACAAAAATGTTAGTGTTAATATTAAAGAAGTTAAAAAACCAGATTTAGACGCAATGTTAGTTGCTCAATCAATTTGTGCACAACTAGAAAAACGTGTTGCTTTCCGTCGTGCTATGAAACAAGGAATGCAAAAAGTTATGAAAGCTGGTGCAAAAGGTTGCAAAATTATGATTAGTGGTCGTTTAGATGGTGCAGAAATTGCAAGAAGCGAACATTATCAAGAAGGAATGCTTCCACTTCAAACATTACGTTCTGACATAGATTATGCTAATTGCATTGCTAAAACAACATATGGTGTTTTAGGTGTAAAAGTTTGGATTTGCAAAGGTGAAATTTTAGGAAAGAAAGCACCAGAATCCAATAAAAATGTTGAACAAGGAGGAAATGCAAATGTTAATGCCTAAAAGAGCTAAACGTAGAAAACAGTTCCGTGGCAGAATGACAGGTAAGGCAACTCGTGGCAATAAAATTGCTTATGGTGAATATGCATTAGTTGCAACAGAACCTTGCTGGATGACAGCAAACCAAATTGAAGCTGCCAGAATTGCAATTTCTCGTTATACAAAACGTGGTGGAAAACTTTGGATTAACGTTTTCCCTCACAAACCAGTAACCAAGAAACCTGCCGAAGTTAGAATGGGTAAAGGTAAAGGTAACACAGAGTTTTGGGTTGCTGTTGTTAAACCAGGTAGAGTGCTATTTGAATTAGGTGAAGTAACAGAAGCAACTGCAAGAGAAGCAATGAGACTTGCTGCTTACAAACTTCCTTGCAAAACAAAATTCGTTACAAAAGCTGATTTAGAAGCATCTGCACCTAAAGAAATTATCGAAGGTGGTGCCGAGTAATGAAAGCAAAAGAATTAAGAGAAATGACCAACGAGGAGCTTAATGCAAAATTAAAAAGTTTAAAACAAGAACTTTTTAACCTTCGTTTTTCACATGCAACGGGTCAATTAACAAATCCAATGCAATTAAATAAATGCAAAAAAGATATCGCAAAAGTTAACACAATTTTAACCGAACGCGCTCAAAAAAATGAAGGAAATGCGTAAGCTTTAAGGAGGATATTGTATGAGTAATGAAACATTAAATAGAAACGCTCGTAGAACTCGTATTGGCGTTGTAGTAAGTAATAAAATGGACAAAACTGTTGTTATTGCTTGCGTTGAAAATAAAAGACATCCTATCTATGGAAAAGTTTACAAAAAAACCACAAAATTTAAAGCACATGATGAATTAAATGAATGTGGAATTGGCGATACTGTTGAAATTATGGAAACTCGCCCACTAAGCAAGGATAAATATTTCCGAGTAATTAGAATTATTGAGAAAGCAAAATAAGGAGTAAATTATGGTACAACCACAAACAAAATTAAAAGTTGCCGACAACACTGGTGCTAAACAAATTATGTGTATCCGCGTTTTGGGTGGCTCATTTAGAAGAAGCGGTAACATTGGTGACATAATTGTTGCTTCTGTTAAATCCGCAACTCCTGGTGGAGTTGTTAAAAAAGGTGATGTTGTTAAGGCAGTTATTGTTAGAACAAGCAAAGGCGTTAGACGTCCAGATGGTTCTTATGTTAAATTTGATGACAATGCTGCTGTTATCATCGACAACCAAAAACAACCAAAAGGAACCCGTATTTTCGGACCAATAGCAAGAGAACTTAGGGATAAGGGATACATGAAAATTATTTCCCTTGCACCTGAAGTTTTATAGGAGGTATTATGGCTAATTTACATGTTAAAAAAGGCGATACAGTTGTTGTAATTGCTGGTAAAGATAAAGGAAAAACTGGTAAAGTTTTAAGTGCTATGCCTTCTGAAAATGCAGTTGTTGTTGAAAAAGTTAACATCATTAACAAACACAAAAAACCAAGAAATGCACAAGAAAAAGGTGGCATTATTAAAATGGAAGGAAAAATTAATGCTTCCAATGTTCAAGTTATTTGCCCAGTATGCAAAAAGGCAACCAGAATTGCCAACAAAGAAGTTGATGGCAAAAAAGTTAGAGTTTGCAAACATTGTGGTGCTTCATTAGACAAAGCAGTAACAATTAAAAAAGCAACCAAAAAAGCAGAAAAAGTTCAAGAAGTAGTTAAAGCACCTAAAAAAGCTGAAACAAAATCAGCTCCAAAGAAAACTGCTCCAAAGAAAACAAGTTCTGCAACAAAAACAGCAAAAACCACAACAACAAAAACAGCAGTAAGAAAAACTGCAGATAAAGTATAAGGAGTTTCGTTATGAATAAAGAAATTAATAGATTACATGAACATTATTTAAAAAACGTAATTCCTGCATTACAAAAGGAATTAGGTTATAAAAATGTTAACGCTGTTCCAAAAATTGAAAAAATTGTTGTAAACCGTGGTTTAGGTGATTGCAAAGACAACACTCAATCATTTAATAAAGCAGTTGACGAATTAGCTGCAATAACAGGTCAAAAACCAGTTGTTACAACTTCAAAAAAATCAATTGCAAACTTCAAATTAAGAGAAGGTATGAAAATTGGTGCGAAAGTTACATTACGTGGCGAAATTATGTATGAATTCTTAGACAAATTAATTTCAATCGCACTACCACGTGTACGTGATTTCCAAGGTATTAATCCAAATGCTTTTGATGGCAAAGGAAACTATGCCTTAGGATTAACCGAACAATTAGTATTCCCTGAAATCAGTTTTGAAAAAATTGATAAAGTAAGAGGATTAGACATTGTAATTGTTACAACAGCAAAAACTGATAAGGAAGCCAAAGCATTATTAGAAAAAATTGGCTTACCATTTAAGGCATAGGTTGTTGGGAGGATAATATGGCAAGAAAAGCGTTAAAAGAAAAACAAAAAAGAACTCAAAAATTTTCAACTAGAGAATACACTCGTTGCAAACTTTGTGGCAGACCACATTCAGTGCTAAAAAAATATGGCATTTGCAGGGTTTGTTTTAGAGAACTTGCATATAAAGGTGAAATTCCTGGCGTGAAAAAGAGTAGTTGGTAAGAGGAGGTTTAATTATGATTACTACAGATCCAATAGCAGACATGCTTACTCGTATGCGTAATGCTTTAACAGTAAGACATAATACCGTTACTGTTCCAGCTAGCAAAATGAAATTAGCAATTGCTGATTTATTAAAAAACGAGGGTTACATTAATGGTTACACAGTAACCGAAGGCACAAAAAGTTCAATTGTTATTGACTTAAAATATGGCCCAAACAACCAAAAAGTTATTAATGGTTTAAAAAGAATTTCTAAACCTGGACTAAGAATTTATGCAAGTTACGAAGATCTTCCAAAAGTTTTAAATGGTCTTGGAATTGCAATTGTTTCAACAAGTAAAGGTTTAATGACAGATAAGCAAGCACGCGAACAAAAAATTGGTGGCGAAGTTCTTGCTTACGTTTGGTAAGGAGGAAATAATATGTCAAGAATTGGTAAAAGTCCTATTGTGTTACCAAGTGGCGTTCAAGTTAGTGTTAATGGCACAATTGTAACAGTAACAGGACCAAAAGGAACTCTATCTCGCAATATTAGTAAAGACCTTACTGTTAACATTGAAAACAACGTTCTAACTTTAATTAACAACGGAAAAAGTAAAGATGCCAATGCAATGCACGGACTATATCGTCAATTAATTCACAATATGGTTGTTGGTGTTGCAGAGGGCTTTAAAAAATCATTAACCATTAATGGTGTTGGTTACAAAGCATCAATGAAAGGAAATGATGTTGAATTAAGTTTAGGATATTCACATCCAATTTTGGTTAAAGCAGAAGAAGGAATTACCTTATCATGCGATAAAAACACTATTACCGTTAGTGGAATTGATAAAGAACAAGTTGGTCAATTTGCGTCTCGTGTCCGTGCGTTAAGACCTGTTGAACCATACCATGCTTATGGTGTTTATTATTCCGACGAAGTTGTAAGACGTAAAGAAATTAAGAGCGGTAAGAAGTAAGAGGTATAAGTTATGATTAATAAAATTAATAAAAATGAACTTAGAAAAAAACGTAGCTTGCGTGTTAGAAAAAATATTCACGGAACCGCAGAACGCCCAAGACTTAACGTTTATAGAAGTTTAAATCACATCTATGCACAAGTTATTAACGACGACAATGGAACAACCATTGCAAGTGCTAACACAATGCAAAAAGATGTTATTAAACTAATTGAAGGAAAAACTAAAAAAGAAGCTGCTTTCATTGTTGGCGAATGCATTGCTAAAGCTGCTAAAGCAAAAGGTGTTAAAACTGTTGTGTTTGACAGAGCAGGTTATTTATATACCGGACGTGTTAGTGCATTAGCTGATGGCGCAAGAAACGCAGGTTTAGAGTTTTAGGAGAGGTGTGATATGCAACAAAATACTGAAAAGAAAGAAAGAAAACCAAATCCACGCCGTCAAGCTAAAGTTGTTGAAAACGATGGCTTAGACAAAAAACTTGTTAACGTTAACCGTGTAACAAAAGTTGTTAAGGGTGGTAGAACAATGCGTTTTGCAGCATTGGTTGTTGTTGGTGATAAAAATGGTAAAGTTGGAATTGGCACAGGAAAAGCTGCCGAAGTTCCAAATGCTATTGAAAAAGCAACAGCTCGTGCTAAAAAAGATATGGTTAAAATTGCTTTAAACGGAACAACAATTCCACACGAAGTAATTGGAAAATATGGAAAATGTAGTGTAGTTTTAATGCCTTCAAAAGAAGGTACTGGTGTAATTGCTGGTGGTTCTGTTCGTCCTGTTGTTGAACTATGTGGCATTAAAGATATTGATGCAAAAATTTATGGTTCAAGAAACAAAATTAACTGCGTAAGAGCAACATTAAATGGTTTAATGCAACTTCGCACAAAAGAAGAAATTGCTGCTTTACGTGGTAAAACCGTAGAAGAAATTTTATAGGAGTTATTATTATGGCAGAAACAAAAACAACAAAAAAAGTAGCAGAAGAAACCAAAAAACCAGCTGCTAAAAAAGCAACTGCTTCTAAAACAACTGCTGCTAAATCTACAACAGCAAAAACTACTACTAAAACCACAACTACTAAAAAATCAACAGCAACAAAATCAACAACTAAAAAAGTTGCTGAACCTAAAACAACTGTTAAAGCAGTAGAAGAAAAAGTTAAAACTGTTAAAAGCACACCTAAAACAGTTGCAACCAAAAAACCAGCAGTAAAAAAATCAGCTGCTAAAAAAACAATAAGAGTTACTTTGATTAGATCTGCAATTGCTTGCAAACCAAATCAAGTTAAAACAATAAAAGCCCTAGGCTTAAATAAAATAAATTCTCACAACGACTTAGTTGATAACGCTGCAATTCGTGGAATGATTTTCACCGTTAAACACTTAGTTAAAGTTGAAGAAATTTAAGGAGGAAATTTATGAAACTTAATCAAATGTCTCCTGCTCTAAATTCCACAACCAGCAAAAAAAGAATTGGTCGTGGAGTAGGTTCTGGGCTTGGTAAAACCAGCGGAAAAGGTCACAAAGGACAAAATGCCAGAAGTGGTGGTGGAGTTAGACCTGGGTTTGAAGGTGGTCAAATGCCACTTATCCGTCGTCTTCCAAAAAGAGGCTTTAATAATAAAAGATTCGCTGCAGAATACACAATTATTAATGTTAGCGATTTAAATGTATTTAACGATAAAACTGTTGTTACAGCAGAATTGTTACAAGAAAAACATATTATTAACAAACTTGCCCCTTATGGATTAAAAGTGTTGGGAAATGGAAATTTAGAAAAAGCTTTAACAGTTAAAGCAAACAAATTTACAGAATCTGCAATACAAAAAATCTCTAAGGCTGGTGGAAAAGCTGAGGTTCTATAATGTTTAAAACCATAGTAAATGCCTTTAAGGTTAAAGAAATTAGGAATAAAATTTTAATAACTTTGGCACTATTGTTAGTTTATAGAGTTGGATGTTGGCTTCCTGTTCCAGGTTTGGTTTTAAGCAAATTCAGTGAAGCAATTGGAAGTCAAGATTTCTTAACTTTAATTAGTTCAATTAGTGGTGGTGCGCTTTCACAAGGTGCAATTTTAGCATTAGGTATTTCACCTTATATTAGTGCGTCCATCATTATTCAACTTTTAACAATTGCAATTCCAAGCCTTGAACGTCTTTCAAAACAAGGTGAGGAAGGTAGAAAAAGAATTGGTTTCTACACAAAAATTTGTGCGTTAGTTTTAGCTATTGCACAAGCTGTTGCCATTGTTATTTCTTATAGTGATTGCTTAAACACACATATGTTCGGTTTTGAAACTCCAATTTGGGTTATTGGAATGTTAGTTTCAATTATTTTAATTGCTGGTTCAATGTTTACCTATTGGTTAGGTGAAAAAATAACAGAACTTGGAATTGGAAACGGACTTTCACTTTTAATTTTTGTTGGTATCTTATCAACTGCTGCTTCATCAATTTATTCAAACATTGTTGGAATTTTCCAAGGTTCATATTCAAACATTATTGATTTAGTTGTGTTTGTTATTGCCTTAATTCTTATTTTTGGATTTATTGTTTTTATGGATTTAGCAGAAAGAAAAATACCTGTTCAATATGCAAAACAAATTAAAGGCAGAAAAATGTATGGTGGACAAAGCACATTTATTCCAATTAGAGTAAACTCAACCGGAGTTATGCCAATTATTTTTGCTATGAGTTTATTAACATTCCCACAATTAATAATGAGCATTTTCTGGCCAACAAGTTCCGCATATGTTTGGTACTCACAATGGCTAGGTGCAGGAAGTTGGGTTTATATTGTTGCAGTTGGTTTATTAATTTTATTCTTTGCATATTTCTGGACACAAGTAACATTTAATCCAGATGACATTGCAAGAAACATTCAGCAAAATGGTGGATTTATTCCAACAGTTAGAGCTGGAAAACCAACAGCAGATTATTTAAGAAGAATTTCTAATAGAATTACGTTGTTTGGTGCAATCTTCCTTGCAATAATTGCAATAATTCCAAGCTTAATATTTAAAGGTATTGGAAATGGTGGATTGGTTGGTGCATTTAGTGCAACAGGACTATTAATTGTTGTTTCAGTTGCAATTGAAATTAATAAACAACTTGAAGCACAAATGTTAATGCGTAATTATAAAGGATTTTTAAAATAAAAAAGTAACCTCGTTCAACTCGCTTTATTTGGGCGAGTTGACCGTAGATTATGAATTAACATAAAATTCATAAAAAAATTTAATTTTTATCTATTCATTAATGCTTTTTTATGATATAATATTATGGTATTTTAAACAGCTTTAATTTAGGGAGAAATTATGAAACTGCTTCTTTTAGGACCAGTTGGTAGTGGCAAGGGTACCCAAGCTGCAATTATTAGTAAAAAATATAATATTCCTCATATTTCCACAGGTGAAATTTTTAGATGGAATATTCAAAACGAAACAGAGTTAGGAAAAATAGTTAAGCCAATTGTTGAAAGTGGCAACTTAGTTCCAGAAGAATTAACAAATAAACTAGTTGAGGATAGAATTAAAAAACAAGATTGTGAAAATGGTTTTATTCTTGATGGTTATCCAAGAAATTTAGCACAAGCTTATGCATTAGATAAAATGACAAACTTAGATAAAGTTATCCTAATTAATTTAAGTGAAGATGAAATTATTAAAAGATTGTCTAGCAGAAGAATGTGTTCAAAATGCAAACAACCAACATCACTACAATGGTTGGTTAATGGAAAATGTGAAAAATGTGGTGGCGAGGTTTATGTTAGAAATGACGATAAACCAGAAGTAATAAAAGTTCGTTTGGAAACCAACAAAGTTCCAAATGAGTTAATAGATTTTTACAAAAATAAAGGCATATTCTATAAAATTGATGCAACTAATGATGTTGAAGAAACTTTTCAATTATTAGATGTGATTTTAAAAAAATAGAAGGCGTGTATGATAAAAATTAAAACAGATGCAGAACTCGAATTAATTAGAGTTGCCTGCAAAATTACAGGTGACACACTAAAAGAATTAGAAAAACATATTAAACCTGGTGTGTCCACTAAACAATTAGATAAAATAGCCTATGATTATATAGTAAGTTTAGGCGCTAAACCATCTTTTAAAAATTATTGTGGCTATCCTGCAACAATTTGTGCTTCAATTAACGAAGAAGTTGTGCATGGAATTCCAAAAAAACACAGAATTTTAATGGAAGGTGACATAATTAGTATTGATGTGGGCGCTTGTTATAAAGGTTATCATGGCGATGCGGCAAGAACTTTTCCAGTTGGAAAAATTGACGCAAAAAGAAAGAAACTTATAAAGGTTACCGAGGAAAGTTTTTTTGAAGGTATAAAGAATATCAAAAGTGGTTCATATGTGGGAGATATTGCTCATCAAGTTCAAACATATGTTGAAAAAAACGGATTTTCTATTGTACGTGAATTAACAGGACACGGTGTTGGCTCTGAATTACACGAAGACCCAAGCATTCCAAACTATGGAAAAATGGGCTCAGGTGCTAAATTAGTTAAAAATATGGTTATTGCAGTTGAACCAATGGTTAATATGGGTGAACGTTATGTGCAATTTATGCCAGATGGTTGGACCTGTATTGCACGTGATAGATTACCAGCTGCACATTATGAAAACACTATTTTAATTACCGATGATGGTGTTGAAATTTTAACCTTATAAAATATGGAGGGAAATATTTAGTGTCAAAAACAGACGTAATTGAAATTGAAGGTGAGGTTGTTGAAGTTTTAAGAAATGCAGTGTTTAAAGTAAAACTTTCAAATGGTTTTATTATCACAGCATATCTAAGTGGAAAACTACACCTAAACAACATTAGAATTTTGGTTGGTGACCAAGTTAAAGTTGAAATGTCGCCATACGACCTAACAAAAGGCCGAATTGTTTGGCGTTTAAAAACTAAGAATTAGGAGGAAATTATGAAAGTAAGACCATCTGTTAAAAAAATGTGTGATAGTTGCAAAGTAATTAAAAGAAACGGGAAAGTTATGGTTATTTGCTCTAAATATCCAAAACACAAACAAGTTCAAGGCTAATATATCACGCACGAAAACATAAATTTTGAAAATAACTGCAAAAAGGGCGGCTGCGCTTAAAATTTTAAGTGTTCCTTTATGCGTTTATATATAAATATTCTAGGTAACTAGAAAAAAAAATACATTTTTAAACATTTTATAATTTAATGGAGGAATAAAATGGCACGTATTGCTGGTGTTGATTTACCAAAAGATAAACGAGTTGAAATTGGTTTAACTTATATTTATGGTATTGGTAGACAAACTTCAAACAAAATTTTAGAAGCAACAGGTGTTAACCCTGATACTCGTGTTAAAGATTTAACCGAGGATGAAGTTAACGCAATTAGAACTTACATTGAAAAAAATTGCCATGTAGAAGGCGATTTGCAGCGTGAAGTTTCACTTAACATTAAACGTTTACAAGAAATTGGTTGCTATCGTGGAATAAGACATAGAAAAGGTTTACCTGTTCGTGGTCAAAACACAAAACAAAATGCAAGAACAAGGAAAGGTCCAAAGAAAACTGTTTCTAAGGGCAAAACCGCAACTAAGAAATAAAGGAGATAAATAATGGCTGCTGTTAAAAAAACTACAAAGAAAAGAAAAAGTACAAAAAACTTAAATCATGGTCAAGCACACATTCAAGCTTCTTTTAATAACACAATTATCACAATTACTGATGATGCTGGAAACACTGTTTCATGGTGCAGTGCAGGATCTTTGGGTTTAAGTGGTTCAAGAAAAAGCACACCTTATGCTGCTCAACAAGCAAGTGAAACTGCTGCAAAAGCTGCAAAGGAACAAGGCTTAAATAGCGTTGAAGTTTACGTTAAAGGACCTGGTAATGGTCGTGAAACTGCAATTAGAGCATTACAAGCTGCAGGACTTGAAGTAACTTCAATTAAGGACGTTTCCCCAATTCCACATAATGGATGTCGTCCTCCTAAACGTAGAAGAGTTTAGTTAATAATTAAATTAATGTTAATTTAATATTTTATGTGTGAAAAAAATTTCTTAATGAAATATAAAAAAATCAAGGAGATAAATTATTTATGGCAAAATATACAGGTGCAGATTGCAAAATTTGTCGTAGGGAAGGCTGTAAACTATTTTTAAAGGGCGAACGTTGCTTAACAAAAAAATGTTCGTTTGAACGCAGACCTAATGTTCCTGGTGTTCATGGTGCTGCTAGAAAGAAACTAACTGAATATGGTATACAGTTAAGAGAAAAACAAAAAGTTAAACGTGCTTACGGTTTGCAAGAAAAACAATTCCGTGGTTACTACGAAAAAGCTGAAACAATGCGTGGAAAAGTTGGTGAAAACATGCTTTCACTTTTGGAACGCAGATTAGACAATGTTGTTTACAGAATGGGCATTGGTGCTTCACGTGCTGAAAGCCGTCAAATTGTAAACCATGGTCACATTACCGTTAATGGAAAAACTGTTAACATTCCATCATTCTTAGTTAATGTTGATGATGTTATTGCAGTTAAAGAAAACAAACGTGAACTTCAAATGTTTAAAGATTTAAAAGATGTTAAAGTTGTTATGCCAAAATGGTTAGAATTTGACAACAACAAACTTGTTGGAAAAATTAATGCACTTCCTGCAAGAGATGACATTGATCTAAACATTCAAGAACACTTAATTATTGAGTTATATTCTAAATAATAATTAGCTTAACGTGTTTCACAAAAGTTTTAAAAATTAAAAAATAATCAAAGTGAGGAAATTTTCGTATGATAGAAATCGAAAAGCCAAAAATTACTTGTGAAGAAACCAATAACGGCTGTTTTGCACGTTTTATTGTTGAACCTTTGGACCGTGGTTTTGGTATTACACTTGGTAACTGTTTAAGAAGAGTTCTTCTTTCAGCACTTCCAGGAGCTGCTGCTGTTGGCATTAAAATTAATGGTGTTCAACACGAATTTTCAAGCTTAAAAGGTGTTATGGAAGATGTTGTTGATATTGTTTTAAACATTAAAAATTTAGCAGTTAAAACAACAGACACAAGCTTAGATTTTAAAACAGTTTTACGTATTAATAAATATGGTGCGGGAGAAGTTACAGCTGCTGATTTCGAACCAAATGATCAAGTTGAAATTTTAAATCCAGATTTGCACATTGCAACATTAGATGATGGTGCAAAATTTGAAATGGAAGTTTTTGTTGGTCGTGGTAGAGGATATGTTCCAGCAGATGCAAACAAAGATGAAGATGCTCCAATTGGATACATTGCAGTTGATAGTATTTTCACACCTGTTAAAAAAGTTAATTACTATGTAAACAACACTCGTGTTGGTCAAAATATTGACTACGATAAACTAACCATTGAAGTTGAAACAAACGGAACATTAACAGCACGTGAAGTAATTTCACTTTCTGCAAAACTTGTTAATGATCATATTAATTTGTTTGTTGAATTGGTTGATTCAATGGCTCAAATGGAAACACTTGTTAGTCGTGAAGAAGATCAACAAACAAAAGTTTTGGAAATGACAATAGAGGATATGGACCTTTCCGTTAGAAGTTATAACTGCTTAAAACGTGCAGGAATTTGCACAGTTGAAGATTTAACTAAAAAATCTGAAAGTGATCTTGCAAAAGTTAAAAACTTAGGAAAACGTTCATTAGAAGAGGTAGCTGAAAAATTACAAAGTTATGGGCTATCTTTACGTAATGATGAAGAATAGGAGGATATATGAGAAAGTTACAAAGACCTACTGACCAACGTTTAGCAATGCTTAAAAACTTGGCAACAAATCTTCTTTGGTATGGTAGAATTGAAACTACTTTTGAAAAAGCAAAAGATGTTCAATCATATGCTGAAAAGTTATTAACTGTTGCAATTAACACTTATGAAGATACAGTTAAAACAACAAAAAAAGTTGTTAACGATAAGGGTGTAACATCAAATCGTGAAGTTATTAATGATGGACCTAAAAAACTTGCTGCTCGTAGAAAATTAATGTCAAAATTATGCGATATTCAAGAAGTTAGAGCTCCAAAAGAATCAAAAACAGCTTTTATTGCTCGTACCGAAGATATTAAAAATCCATTAATTGAAAAAATCTTTAACGTTTATGCACCAAAATATGCTAAACGTAAAGAAGAATTAAACAATGGTGGTGGATACACAAGAGTTATTAAACTTGGCACTCGTAATGGTGACAATGCTTTAATGGCTATTGTTGAATTAGTTTAATACTTTTAAAAAACCTAAAAAAAGGGTGGATTTTTCCAACCTTTTTTTTATTTTTTTAAAAAAATTGCTTTTTGGAGGACATATTTAGGGGATTTTACAAATGAAAAATTTAAAATATTTAATCTTAGTTTTCACAATGGTCTTGCTTTGTGGTTGTTCATTTGGTGAAGGGAGTAACACTGATGAAACTAATGCAAGTGAGAGCATTGTTTATGCAACTGAAATAAGTTTTGAAACAAAAAACTTAAATGTTTTTGTTGGTGATAGCATTAATTTGAATGATTTAAAACTTAAAATTTTACCAACCAATGTAACAGTTAAACCAAAATTCCAAATTTCAAATTTAAGTGTTGCAAAGGTTGAAAATAATACAATTACTTTTACTAATATTGGTGAAACAGAACTAACAGTTTCCATATTAAGTGATATTAACACATATAAAACATCATCTTTAAAAGTTGCTATTAATGAAAAACCAGTTTTTGCTGATTTTTTAAAATTAGAAAACACAAATGTTACTTTAAATTTAGATGAAACTGCTATTAATAGATTAACAATAAATCCAAGCAATTATAATCAAGAAATCAATATTAGTTACATAATTGGTAATATTATTGATTATAATTATTTAACTGGCGAAATTAAGCCAATAAATGTGGGCGAAGAAACTGTTAATATTCAAGTTAAAAATAATGAAAACAATTATTTAACAACATCTTTTAAAGTTAAAGTAACAAACAATATTTATGCAACAAATATTTCTAATTTAACTATTAATGATAAAGTACTAAATGAAGAAATAACTTTGTTTAAAGGTGAAAAAGGTACTATTAATTACACAGTTGAACCATCAAATTATAACTTGGAAACAACTTTTTCTGTTTCAAATTCGTTAATAAGTGTTAATAAAAATGGTGAGTTTATTGTTAACAATAATGTTGGAGAATGTTCAATTTTTGTTAGTGTTATATCAAAAAATGATGTAATAACAAAGGAAATAAAAGTTACAATTATTGACTTTCCAACCAATTTAAGTTTTGAATTAAAGTACAATGATAAAAATGTGGATATTGCATATGTTGGCACTACATATTATGCAAATGTTTTAAATGATAATTTAAATTACACTAACATTATTTTTGAAAATTGTAATTATGAATTAATTGAAAATAATAAATTTAAAATAAGTTTTGCATCAACTGGTGCAACCACAATTAAATTAAAATATTCATGTTCAAGTTTTCTTTCAACAAAGCATTTTGAAACAAGCAAAGAAATTCAAGTTTACAATTTAATTACTGATGTTAATTTTTCATTGTTCGCAAATAATGAAATAATTCCAAATAATAATGTTTACACAATATATTTGCCTAATGAAGAGTATTATGAAGATGCAGTAGAAAACAATGAAGTTGTTTTTGCAAATATTAATCTTAGTCCAAAAGGAATTAACACAAAACCAAATGCTTTAAGTTTAGAATTAAATGGTGATAGTGTTACATTAGTTGATAACAAACTAGTTCCTAAACAAGTTGGTGAAACAACCTTAAAAATTGTTTCAAACGATTTATATAATTTTGAAAAAGTTGTTGTTATTAAGGTTGAACCACTTAAAGTAAAAACCATTTCTTCTAAAGAAGAATTTGTTTTATATTTAAATGGTGATGATAGTCATAGTGGTAGTGCAGAATTAATATATAGCGTTCAACCATTTTATGCTTATAACACTGATGTGAATATTGAATATGATTCTAATATTATAAAAATTGAAAATAATGTTATTTATGCTAAAAATGCAGGAAACACAACATTAACTTTATCTGCAAATAACATTGTTAAAACTGTTAAAGTTGAAGTAAAATATGTTCCAACAAACATATGTGCATATATAAATAATGAAATTATTAATAATAATCAAGAAATTGAAGTTTTCACAGAAAAAGATTATTACATAAATTGTTTAATAATGAGCAATGAAACTGAATTAAACGTTCTTCCAACAATTAATGTTGATGGAAACATAGAAACAACAAATAATTTAAAATTAAAATTTTCAGTTTCTGGCACACATAACATAATAATTAGTTATGACAATTTAGAGTTTAATTTTGTATTGAATGTAAAACTTTTAAATCCTATATTAAGTTTTAATTTTGAAAATGATTTTTTACAAATAAACCAATTTTTTGTTAATGAACAAGAAATTAATTATAATATTACTTTAAAATTTGATAATGAGCCAACAACCGACGTGTTAACTTTTGAAAGTAATAATGAAACAGTTGTTTCTGTTTTAGAAAACAAATTAATTATTAATAGCATTGGAACTGCACAAATATTTGCAAAAATTAATGATAATGTGGTTGCAACACTAAACTTGGAAATTTATTACAAAAAATATGAACAAATTAATTCATATGTTGATTTTATAAACATACAAGAAAATAAAAATTATATTGTTAATAGCGATTTAGATTTTTCTAATTTTACAGTTAATAATATTTTAAATTTTGATGGCGAAATTGATTTTAATAATCACACAATAACAAACGTTAACACACAACTATTTAATTGTTTAGGTTCAAATTCTGTTATTAAAAATGTTGTTGTTTCTGGTGTTAGTAATATTATTTCTGGTAGCAATTTTTCAATTTTTGCGAATGAAACTTATGGTAAAATTTTTAATGTTACATTAAAAGATTTAACAATTTTATCAACATCTAATAATAATATGGAAATTTCAACAATTTGTTTAAATAATAATGGACTAATATCAAATGTTGTTTTTAATAATGTAACTTTAAGAAACACATATGAATTCACTAAATACACTGGCATGGTAATGGCTGGAATTTGTGTTTTAAATAATAATATTATTAGTGAAATTACTGGCGAAATATCATTTGAAGGATTTACAAAAGTTGGTGGTGTTTCTGTTGAGGGGTGTGGAGAAATAAAAGATTGTAACATGGTTATAAATTACATTTGTTCACAAGAATTGCAACAAATTGGTGGCTTGGTTCATACAACAAACACTAAATATGTTAATGGTATTACCAAAGATGCAGAATTTAACAATTTGGATATAACAATAAACATTTTCTTTAATAATTCAACTTTAACTTTTGGTGGATTAATTTGGAATAATAAAAGTTGTTTGGGTTCAAACATTAATTTGTATGTTAATTTTAATGGTGAAATTGAAAAAGAAAATGCATTTTTAATGTATTACAAATTTACTGAGGATTACTTGATTAATAACATAACAGAAGTTAGTTTTGAAAGTAATAAAATGTTTGAATTATATCCTGTATAAAAACCAAATAAAAAACAGCATTATGCTGTTTTTTTATAAATATTTTAATATTAAAAACTAACAATGTTAGGGCTTTTAAATGCTTATAAGTTTGACAAAAAAAATGGTTGTAGTTATAATTTATTATAGTAGCAGTTTTATGTCCATAAAACTGCCTGTTCATAATTTCATTATGAACAAGCAAAACAAAGTTTTGCCTATAATAAATTGCAACTGCGTCGAACAAAGCAAGTTTGTTCTCCTTGTTTAAATTATAGGTTAAAGTATGTTTGCTAGGTAAGTAGTTATTATAAACCAACTGCCTGTCCATAATTTCATTATGAACAAGCAAAACAAAGTTTTGCCTATAATAAATTGCAACTACGTCGAACAAAGCAAGTTTGTTTTCCTAGTTTAAATTATAGGTTAAATGTTGTTATTAGTTAATAGATATGGAAAAATAAAACAAAGCTTTGTTTATTACTTATATATTTGAACTTTATTACATAATTAAAAATATTATTTTACACATAATAAAAAAAATTAAGAATCATCAAATTGGTTTGGAGAGTAACAAATGAAAAAATTTTTTAAAATTTTTGGATTGGTTTTAGCAGGAATTTTTGGATTGCTTGTTGTTGCTGTTGCAGTGGCAGCAATAACTGGTGCATTCTCAGAAAAGAAAGTTAATATTCAGCAATTATCTTGGGCACAGGATAAAATGACTGTTGTTGATGATTTTACAGCAACAATAAATTTTTTGCCTGAAAATGCAAACCAATTAGATGTTGAATTAAAATTTGTTTATGCTGATGGTGCCGATATTGTTGAAATTCCAGAAAGAGTTAAAGCTGGTGAAGAATTCACAATAAAAGTTAAAAAAGATGAAAATGAAAACAACATTGGTGGTGAAGTTGTTATTTCTGCTCAAACAAGTTTAGTTAAAACTCAAACAAATCTAAAAATTTTAGTTGATGTTCCAATTCCAAGCGATGGTTTACTTATTGCTTCTGATTATGATAGTGAAGATGAACAAAACATTATAAATGCAGGAGCAAGTGATTTTAATTTATATGTTTACACAAACCCTAATTTAGCATTAAATTCAAACACTGGTAAAGAAATTGATTTATTAAAATCATTTAAAGATGTTGAAATTAAAAGTGGTGATAGTAGTGTTTTAGAAATTTTAAATAATGGTGTGGCAACACAAACTGAAATGTTCTATTGTCCACATTACATGGAAAATATTCTAGCAGGTAATGGTAAAAAAGAACATGTTGCACATGCACCATTCACCGAAACAAGAGAATGTGATTATTGTGACACAGAAAAAACCAAAGTTTTGGTTTATAAAGTAAAAGCAAAAAGTAGTTCAAAAGCCCCAGTTATTGTAACAGCCAAAGCACTTAGAACCTATGCAATGCAAGATAATTATGTTGATATTAATGACGATAAATATAAAAATAGTGAAGGTGTGTTAGATAGTGAAGGTCGTCAAGAATTCTTTAACGATTTAAGTGAATATGTTAACGAATTTAAAGATTATATTGTAACCGACACAAGAGTTAAATATAACGAAATTAACACAGATCATGTTGAGTATGCTAGTGGAAAAGCTTTTATTGATTCAGTAACACAAACAAATTCTAATGGCGAAACCTACATAAAAATTAATGATAACGGAACAGAATATAATGCCGCATTATTCTATTTGTTTGTAGAATCAAGAACATTATTTAATGTTAAAGAAATTGCTATTGATAAAATTGAATCTTCGTTAAATAACACTGGCGAAAAAATTGAATTTGGTTTACATGATGAAGTTCAACAATTTACAGTTGATGATTTAAAAAATATTTTTAAAATTTCTTTAATTCCAACAAACACAGATGATTTTAGTTCTGCCGATTTAGAATATAGAATGCGTGAAATAAAAATAATTACAATTAAAGATAAAGAAGAAGGCAGTGAAAGTCCATTTAATTTTGATTATTGTGGTTATGTTTTCGAAATAGAAAACCCTTCAAACATTGCAAACCCAGTTTGGAAAATTAGAGCAATAAATCCAATTTCTTCAACAGATAAAAATGTTCGTTTGCGTTTCTATGTTCCAACATCTGCAACAGGCGAATTTAGTTCAAACGATCCTTTTGTTGATATTGGTGTAACTATTTTCGAAAATTCTGTTAGTGAATTCGAACTTGTTACAACTGGTGAAAATGCACTAGCAACAAAAATGATTTTAAATAAAGAAAACACAAATGGTTATAGTTATAGACAAGAACTAAACAGTTTAAGATATGTTTTAAATGGCGCAGATGGAAGTTTGCCAACATATAACACAGTTAAGTTTTTTGTTACAAAAGATAGCGCAAAAACAAAACTAGATGGTGCCGACACAACTTACTTTAAAATAAAACTTCAAAATGGAACAGAAGCACCTCAACTAAAAACTATGCCATATGGTGCAACAAGTGTTGAAGCTTATGAAATTTCATATGAAGTTGCAGGAAAAAATTATATTGAAGCTTTAAACGTAACAAATGGTGACACTTTAGAAGTTTTTGCGGCAGTTATCAAAACAGACCATAATGGAAACCCTGTTGATGCAAATGGTGTTTCAATGGGTCAAGAAGGTTACAATGGAAACTATGTTTTAATTGCAACTACAAACGAAATTGAAATTTCTATTGACTATTATCTAGAAAATTTGAATTTCTACACTGTTGATAATTCTGAAAATCCAACAGTGTTCACTCTAAGAAATGTTCCAGAAACTGGTGAATCACAACAAACAGACACAATACAAT
>CALWDV010000008.1 GCA_944376785.1 uncultured Clostridia bacterium
AAATAACAAAAATATTTGTGTTCGAGGTGGTTTGCATTGTGCACCACTATCTCACAAATATTTAAAAACAGAAAGTAGTGGTTTAGTAAGAGTTTCAATTTCATATTTTAACAACATTTTTGAAATAAAAAAATTAATTAAAACAATTAACAAATTAACTAGTAACATTAAAAAATAACAAAAAAAATATTTGCAAAATAAATGCAAATATTTTTTTATTTAAAAAACAAATTTTTTACAATTAATAACACCAAACCCTTCAACATTTCTATCATTATTAATTTTAATTGCATTGTTAATTAAAATTTGCTTAATATCGTTTGGTTTTAACTTTGGATTTTTAGCAATTAACAACGAACAAACTCCTGCAACAATTGGTGTTGCAACACTTGTTCCACTCATAGAATTATAATGCAATTTCTTCAAATTAAAATTACAAGCACCTGTAATATTAACTCCCGGAGCAACCACATCGGGTTTATAATTATTTAACACAGGTCCTCTGCTTGAAAAATCGGCAACTTGAATTTTAGAAAAATCAAAACTATCATTTTCTCTAAAATCGTTAATTGCACCAACAGTTATTATTCTGCTACTAGCTCCCGGTGATTTTATTGTTTCATTTTCTGGCCCACTATTTCCTGCTGCTGCAACAACACAAATTCCATTGTTCCACAAAACTTCTGCACCTAAAATTAACGGATCATTGTTGTTTAAAACCATACTTCCAAAACTCATACAAACAAGTTTTATATTATATTTTTTTCTATTATCAACCACCCATTGCATTGCTTTTAAAATATTAATAACTCCTGTTTCGCCATTTTCATCTAATGCTTTTATTGCAATAATATTACACTTTTTGTCAATACCTGCATATTTATTGTTGCTAACAAGCCCATTACCTGCCAAAATGTTTGCAACAAATGTTCCGTGGCCATTATCATCATAAGGAAAATTTTTATCGTTAACAAAATCAATAAATTTAACAATTCTGTTTTTAGGAACACATAAATCAAGAACCGGACTAATTCCTGTGTCAATTACAGCACAAGTAAAATTTCTATTTAAATTTGCATCATTTAATTCAATAACTTTCTTACTAATGTTAATTTGAGTTTGAACTTTTAAACTGCTAGTTATGTAATTAACTGTTTTAAAATTAGCAATGCTTGAAATTTCATTTGGTTTTAAACAAACTCCAAAAGCATTAATAAAAGGAAACTCAACAATTTTATTAAAAGTCGTTTTTAAAATTGTTTTACTTAAAACATAATTATTTGAATAAACAACACAATCAATAGGATTATTATTTAACGATTGTGTTTTAATTTTTTCATATAATATTGGGTCAATTTTATTAATCATTAATCATATCCATTAAATTGTTCAAATTTTGTTTTTGACTATCTGTTAAATAAGGACTTAAAGTGTTTTTTATGTTTTCTATTTGAAAGGAATCAAGCTCTCCATTTTGTTTTTGTTTTTTGCTTTCTTTAATAAATTCTTGAATTAATTCTTCCTGAGAATAATTTTTATATTTATCCATTAAATCTTCAACTTTATCATAAGTTTCAGGATTTTCTTTTTTTATTTTTTCACATTCTTTTTTTGGGTCTGCTTTAAATTCACTAAATTTCATTTTACTCCCCTTTAATTTTTTATCACTAATTATTTATATGCAAACATATAATAATATTGATATTAATTTTTTTGGGGTGCAATTTGAAATATAATGACTATATGAAACATAATAGGTTAGAAAATAATAATGAAAATGTGGGTTTTAGTTATAACTTAACTTCTTATTACCCTTATGGCGAACTTCCTTTAAAATACACAAAACAAGGACAAGAACAATTAAAAAAAGAATTTGAAAACAAACAAAAAAACCAAAATTTAAATGAAACAAATAATAATTTTATAAATAACGAAAATTCAAATGTTTCAAGCAACAATAATGAAAACATTGTTAGCACACAATCTAACAACAATTCGGGATTTAATTTAAATAACAATTTTGACCTTAATTCTGTTTTACCACTTCTTGGTGGACTTAATAAAGGTGGAAACGATTTAATTAATCATATAATGCCACTTTTAAAAGGTAATGGAAATTTGCAAATGAACGATTTACTAAAACTTTTTACAAGTTTAAAACCAAATCAAAATGTTAAAAGTAGTGAAACAAAAAGTGTTTTTTCTAGCACCAATTCAATTGATGATTTAAAGCGTGTTGAATAAAAAAAGATGGTAGCAAGTTACCATCTTATTTTTTATTAACCATTTCATAACAAAGCAATAAGTTTTCAAAAACAACTGCATCATTAAAATTTCTAATATCTAGTCCAATTAATTTTTGAATTTTATCAAGCCTGTAAATTAAAGTGTTTCTATGCATAAAACCAATTTTACTAGCTGTTGAAATATTTAAGTTATTTTCAAAAAACAATTTTGCAGTTTTAACTAAATCTTCATCACTTAAAAGCAAATTAACAGATTTAATTTGATATAATTTTTTATAATCATTTAACAATTCGGTTTCGCTTTTTAAAAACATATTTTTACTTGAAAATAATGTTAAACACATTTCTTTTAATTCACTATTATCTACTACCTTTTTTGCCATTTTAATTCACCCTTTAATCAATAATAGAACCAAATTTCAACCTAACAACTCTACCACCAAATTGTTTTGCAATTTTTTCGTTAGAAACTGCAACAATACTTGCACATTCGTTTTCTTCAATTAAATTTTTAACCATTCTAACTAATTTCAAAGCATCACTTTCAGCAAAAGATTCAAAAATATCATCACAAATTAAAAATTCAATTTTTCTTAAACTAAGCCTTGCAAGTGCAACTCTCATTCTGTCAAAGTCACTTAAATCCCTTAATTTCCTATCTTTTAACCCTTCTAAACCATATGATAAAATAACACCATTAACTTTGCTTTTAATAACATCTTTATCATATTTTCTAATTTTTAAAACATATTCAAGATTTTGCTCAACTGTTTTCTTTTCAAAAAAAGCACCATATGAACTAATGTAACCTAAACTTATGTCGGTTTTAAAATTTAATTTTTGCACGTTTGTGTTTTTAATTAACACTTCACCAGAGGTAACTTTTTCTAAACCTGCAATAACCCTTATTAAACTACTTTTGCCACTTTCTTTTTCACCAAACAAAACAACATTTTCGCCATCATCAATTTTTAAGTTAATGTTGTTTAAAGTGTTGTATTCTTTTGTGTATTTTAAATAAACATTATTAACAACAAGCATTTATCTTTCCTTATATTTTTCCAATTTTTTAATTTTTAAAAATATCTAACATATTGATTATACTAAATTTTTTAATTTTCTTCAACTATAAACTTTATTATATTTAATAAATATTAAAAATAATTTGGTGTTAAATTTTTAACATTATCAAATAATTTTATTTCTACAAAAATAAAAAAAGACCTATTTTATTAAATAGGCCTTTTAATTTTAATAATTAACTTCAATTAAACCATAGTTTTTATCATTACGTTTGTAAATAACATTAACCATTCCTGTTTCTGCATTTAAGAAAATATAGAAATTATGGTCAAGTGCTTCCATATAGTTTTCTGCATCTTCAACTGTTAATGGGTCAAGTTCAAATTTTTTAACTTTAACCAATTTTGGTGATGCTTTCATTTCTTCTGGTTCAAAATTTTCTAAGAACATAAGTTCGTTAGTTAAGAAGGCATCTTTTTTAAGTTTTGATTTATACTTGCTTCCTTGTTTAATAATTTGTTTTTCAATTTTTGGAAGTGCCAAGTCAATGTTGTTATACATATTGTCACTTGTTACTTCACTTCTAAAAAACATTCCACGTGAATTAATTGTTAATTCAAGTTTATCTGTTTTTGCTTGTTCAATACAATTAACTTTAACAACAACATCTTCATCAAAATATTTTTCTAGTTTATTAAGTTTTCTTTCTAATACTTCTTTAAATTTATCAGAAATATTATAATTTTTTGCTGTATAAGATATTTTCATAATAGCCTCCTAAATTATCTTACTTAATTTTATCAAATTTAATAATTTAAAGCAAATAAATACAACTTAACTTTTAATTATTATATTGTTATAAAATAAACAAAATTTAAACACATTTTATTTAAAATAATAAAAAAACATCTAAATTAATAGATGTTTTTTTGTGTTATTTTTTAGATTCAAAATTTAAAACCAAGTTACCATCTTTTTCGCTAATAACAATGGTTGAACCTTGTTCAATTTTATTTTCCAAAATATATTCTGCAATTCTATCTTCAATTTCTTGTTCAATAAGTCGTCTAAGTGGTCTTGCACCATATTCAGGATTATAACCTTTTTCAATTAAATATTTAAGTGCACTTTCTGTAACTTTTAAGTTTGCACCTTGTTTATTTAATCGTTTGTTCAAATTCATAATAAACAATTTTGCAATTTGTGCAATTTGTTCATAGTTTAATGGGTGGAACACTGTTATAACATCAATTCGGTTAATAAATTCAGGTTTGAATTTGCGTTTTAATGCACCTAACAATGTTTCACGTATTTTATCATAATCAACTTCAACATTGGTTTCGGTTGTGTTAAATCCAAGTTTAGTTTGTTTTTTAGGAAGTTCATCAACACCAACATTTGATGTTAAAATTATAATTGTGTTTTTAAAAGTCACTGTTCTTCCTTGACTATCGGTTAATCTGCCATCATCAAGAATTTGAAGCAACATATTAAACACATCAGGATGAGCTTTTTCAATTTCATCAAACAAAACAACTGAGTATGGTTTGTGTCTTACTTGTTCTGTTAACTGACCACCTTCATCAAAACCAACATATCCCGGAGGTGAACCAATTAATTTTGAAACACTATGTTTTTCCATGTATTCACTCATATCTAAACGAATAACATTGTTTTCATTATCAAACATAGCTTCTGCAAGTGCTTTACAAAGTTCGGTTTTACCAACACCTGTTTGACCTAAAAACATAAAACTTCCAATTGGCCTGTTATTATCTTTAAGTCCAATTCTTGCACGTCTTATTGCTTTGCTTACAGCAGTAACTGCTTCATCTTGACCAATAACACGTTTATGCAAAATTTCTTCTAGGTTTAACAATCTTTGTTTTTCACTTTCACTAACTTTGGTTACAGGAATTCCTGTCCACTTGCTAATAACAGCACAAATATCATTTTCTGTTATAACTGCTTGTGAATTACTTCCAGCCAATTTTTCTTCTAGTTGTTTTTTTCTTAAAGTTGCTTCTTTAATTTTATCTCTAAAATTTGCAGCTTTTTCAAAATTATCAGAAATTAACGCTTCTTTCTTTTCAACTTCATATCCGGCAATTTCTTCTTCAATTTTAGCAATTTCTTCTGGCTTTTGATTAACATGAACTTTTGCCTTACTACTTGCTTCATCAATTAAATCAATAGCTTTATCTGGCAAACTTCTATCCATAATATATCTATCACTTAATTTTGCAGCAGCTTCAATTGCTTCATCAGAAATTTTAACCTTATGAAAAGCTTCGTAACTATCTCTTAATCCTTTTAAAATTTTAATTGTGTCTTCAATTGATGGTGGATTAATCATAATTGGT
The DNA here is from genome assembly GCA_944376785.1 of uncultured Clostridia bacterium. Taxonomy (GTDB): domain Bacteria; phylum Bacillota; class Clostridia; order Christensenellales; family UBA1242; genus UBA6345. The sequence goes on from CALWDV010000008.1 coordinate 5,633, forward strand.
TGAAATCTTCTTTCTAGCGCTTTATCTTTTTCAATAAACTTTCTATATTCATCTGTTGTGGTTGCACCAATGGTTTGAAATTCACCACGAGCTAAATATGGTTTTAACATATCTGCTGGGTTAATTTCACCTTTATCACTGCCCACCTGCATTAAAGTGTGAATTTCATCAATAAACACAATAATGTTTTTATTTTGAGTAATAATTTGAATTAAATCTTTTAAACGTTGTTCAAGTTCACCACGATATTTTGTTCCAGCCATTAATCCACCAAGTTCAAGTGAAAAAATTGTTTTATCTTTTAAAAGTTCTGGAACATCTCCTTTTGCAATTCTTAATGCCAAACCATAAACAACAGCACTTTTACCAACACCAGCTTCACCGATTAAAACAGGGTTATTTTTTGTTTTTCTACACAAAATTTCTATTAATCTTTCGGTTTCGTCATCTCTGCCAATAATTGGGTCAATTTTGTTTTCTCTTGCTCTTGCAGTTAAATCTTGCCCCATTTCCAAAAGTTGTGGTGGTAGGTTGCTTCCTTTGTTGTTATAACTTGCATTATAACCAGCACCTGAAAAAGCTTGATTAGGTTCATAATTGGTTGTTCCAAAATCAAAATTAGAATTCATATTTGAATCATAGTTAACAGAAGTTTCTGCTTTTAAAACTTGCAAAATACTGTTTTTTAATTCGTTAATATTAACTTTAAAATTGCGTTTTAGCATATTAACTGCATAACTATCTTCTTGAAGTAATAATGAAACTAACAAATGTTCAGTTCCAACAAAATTATGTCCAATTTGCATTGCAAATTGATTTGCTAAAATAAAAGCTTCTTTTGATCTTGGAGTGAAATCAATTGAACTTTGCAAAATCAAATTGTTTTGTTTTGGTGAATTTTTAGAAAACACCTTTTCAATATCGTTATGTGTAACACCAAAACTATTCAAAATTTTACTTGCAACACTTTCTTTAACAGAACTTAAACCATAAAGCAAATGTTCTGTTCCAATTTGATAATTGCCATATAAAAGTGCAATTTTACCAGCATTTTGAATAGCACGATTTACACTTTCAGTAAGTCTAATTCCGTATGACATAAATTTTCTCCTTTTAAATTTTTATTATATTCGGTTATTTTTTAACACTCTTCCAATATATTCTGCTCTAAACAAATCTCGTTCGTTTTCATTTAAAACCTTATTGCTTAGTTTATTGATTTTAATTGGACTAATGTTTTTAATTAAATCGTCAATAAGTTGTGGTTCTTTTAAATTAATTAAATCAATATCTGCACCTAATTTAACTTTGCTTAGTAGTTCAGTTGCTTCACTGGTTGAAATTTTATAGCAATTACTTAAAATTCCATATGCTCTTAAAACTTCATCTTTTAAAGCATCTTTGTTATTATCAAGTAGCAACTTTCTTGCTTTAATTTCCAAGTCACAAATTTTAAGCGCTGTGCTTTCAACTAATTGTACAATTTCTTCTTCACTTTTTCCAAGTGAAAATTGATTGGAAATTTGAAACATATATCCACTTGCCGAACTGCCTTCGCCATAAGCCCCTCTCACACAAATTCCAAGTTTAGAAACAGTTGAAATCATATCCTCCAAATTATTTGTTAACACAATTCCTGGCAAAAACATCATAACAGATGCCCTAAGGCCTGTTCCCACATTAGTTGGACAAGCTGTTAAAAATCCTAATTTTTCATCATATGCAAAATCTAAACTAAGTGATAATTCGTTATCAATGTCTGAAATAATATCATAGGCGCGTTTTAAGTTTAGCCCATCAAGCATACATTGTTCTCTAAAATGATCTTCTTCATTAACCATTATTGAAACAGTGTTATCAGGGCTAATTGCAACACCAGAAATATCAGAGTTGTTAATTAATTCCCCAGATATTAAATGGTCTTCAAGCATTTCTTCCAACATTTCACTTTTTAAGTTTTTACATTTATATAAGTTAAAATTAGAAATTTCACTTAATGCGTTAAATGCAGAAGTTAACACATTGTTTGCCTTATCAAAATCGGTGTTATTTGTGAAAGGTTGATTTTTTAAATTTCTTGCCAACCTAACACGTGAACTAACAATAATGTTATTATTCATTGTTTTGTCCTTCCTTTAATGCAATAATTTGTTTTTTCAACTCTCCTGCAAGTTCATAGTTTTCTTCATTAACAGCTTGTTTTAATTGCAATTCAAGTTTTTTAATTTCTTTTTCTTTTTCAGTTAAATTTTCTTCTAAATTTAATTTTTTTCCAACATGAACATTGCCCGGTTGAATTTTTTGCAAATTATCGTTAATTATTTCTTTAAAAACATTGTAACAATTACTACAACCTAAAAGCCCAGATTCTTGAAAATCTGATAAAGTATAACCACAATTATCACATGTTAATTCTTCAAAATCATTCAACAAATCAAAAGAATCAAAACTTGGGCTTAAAAAATTGTTAAAACTAAACAACTTATTTTCTTTTGCACAATTTTCACATAAATGTGTTTCAGTAACATTTCCATTAATATTAACAGTGCTATGAAAAGTAGCATTGTTCTTTTTACATTTATCACAAAGCATAACTATTCCTCCTTACAAATTTCCCTTAAAATGTTTGTTAAAATTTTTGCTCTTATTTTATTTTCAATATTAGTTGGATTTGCTAACGACTTGTTTGATATTGCTGTAACAATTATTTTATATTCCTTTTCATCAATAATATTGTTAGTTAACAAGTTTTCTAATATCATTACAGCATTATTATAATCAATAGCATCTCTAATGTAATTATTAATTAAATGGTTTATATGTTCAATTTTGTCGGATGTGGTATATTTAACAATTTTAATGTATCCACCACCACCACGTTTGCTTTCAACATCGTAACCTTTCATTGGGGTGAAACGTGTTGTTAAAACATAATTAATTTGACTAGGAGCACAATTAAAAAAATTAGCAAGTTCGTTTCTACTTAAATTAATTTCACCATCTTCTAGTTGTGACAATATAAACTCTTCAATTATATCACTTATTGTTTTCACTAATTTTTCCCCTCCTTAAACTAACTTCAATTATTATAACAAAGTTACATTAAAATTTATTTGACTTTCTTTGACCTTTGTTTGACTTTATTATACTCTGTTACAAAAAAATTGCAACATTTTTCTGTTAAAATTTTAAAAATTTTTATTTAAAACAAAAAAAAGATGGCAAAGCCATCTTTTAATTTTTAATTAATATATTAAGCATTAAAGCCCTTTAAAAATGCAAATAAAACAAATAAACCAATAATCCAATATGCACCCATAATTTATCTCCTTTATTCGCTAAATTAGTTAATTTCATTAACTGCTATTATTATATCATATGTTAAAACCATTTTCAATAGGCATTTTAATTAATATGTTATTATGTTATTTTTATTACTTAATAAAATTATATTTTTTAATACACTATTAAATTTATTATCAATTTTAACAAGCATTAAATTTGCTTTGTTTTCTTCACTATTATTCACTGAAACAATTTTATTAAAATTTATAGTTGCCATTTTAAAAACATCTAATTCACTAACAACATCTTTTGAATTAAGTAATCCTTTTGGTAAAGTGTAGCACAAAAACATTTCCTTAAAAACATCATCTAAGTTAGTATTAAAAACAATGTTTAAGTTTAAATTTAACATTGTTACAATAGATGGAATTCCGTTTCCTAAAAGCAAATCTTCTGTTAAGTTTAAACATATTGTTGAATTATAATAACTTAATTTTTCCAAATCATCTTTTTCTAAATTTGCACAAGAAAAAATTATTGGTTCTTGGTCTAAAACACCATAACTTTCCAAAAAATCTATTGGAGACATCTTATATAATTTATCAAACAAACCAAGTTCATTTAAAGTTTCGCCAATTTTAACAATTATTTTAATTTTATGTTTATGACAAAATGGAATAATAATATCATAATCATCAGTTGGCATAAAAATATTATTAATAAACAAAAAAGGTAACACATTATTTGCTTTAAATTTGTGTAACTGGTGGGTTAAACTTTCGGTTGTTACATTTTCAATATTAAAAAAATCGTAGTTAACACCATTTATTTTATTGTTTCTATTTTTAACATTAAAATAATTAAATTTTGGTATTAAAACAACATTTTCTTTTTTTACCAACTCATCATAAGAACCACAATATTTTTTACCTAAAAATTCAATGTTTTTATTATTAACTAAAACATCAAACTTTGAATTAATTAATTCATTGTTTTTTAATAATATTGCAGAACAATTTTTAAAATATTTTTTCATAATATCACCTGTTTTTATTATATTGTGAAATAAATTTTTTTTCAATGAATTATTTTAATTTATATAAAAAAAGAAAACCACTTATTGTGGCTTTCTTCCAAATCTAGTTTCAAATTCTTCTTTGAATTTTAATGCACTTTTTTTGTGATATTCAATAGAATCATTTATGTCTTTAATGCAATCAGCAAAAAATTGTTCTGATGTTATTGTTCCTGATTGTAAACCATTAAGTTCTTGTTGTATTTTTTTTATTTCTTCACTTGTTTTATCTTCTTCTTTTATTGTTGATAAAGCTAATTCTTTAACACTTTCGCACCCAATAGCATTCCAATTTTCAACAGCTTTTTTAATTAGATTATATCTATTTGCAACAATTAGTTTATTTTCTAATTCAATTTTTAATCGTTCCAATCTAATTTTTTTAAACTCTTCAAATTTTTGTTCTTTTTGTTCTGCACTAAGAGACATAACATACTCTAAGTTTTTTTGATTATATTGAACTAAATTTTGACTACTCATTACTACATATTGATATTTTGCTTCATCATCATCAGGATTGTTTTTTAATCTTTCAGTTATCGGCTCCACACTTAATCTATATTTTTCCATATCTTTTTCATGTATAGATTCAGGAATAAGTTCAAAAACTTTTAGTGGTACTCTTTTAAATGGTTGTTCAAATTCAACTGTTTCATGTGGTAATGCATCAAAAAACCTATTTATTAATTTAAGTTTTTCAAGATTTTCAGCCAAAGCTTCTCTATCTTTACCAATATATTCTTTACTTAATTCTGCTTGAATTTCTTTTTTTATTATAGTAGTTGGAAAGTGTAATGTGAAAATTTGTTTTTTTAACATGGTAATTAAAAAATCATCAACCTTAAAACTTTTATCAAAATATAAACAACTAAATAATGTTAACATAAAAAACTCCATATTTTATTATAATTAATAATAACATCAATCTTTTTAATTTTCAATACCCAAAATAAAAAAATCGAGAACTAATTTCTCGATTTTTTGTAATAACTAATTGCAATTGTTTTATCACCAAAAAAGTTTAATAAAACTGGATTTAAATTAGATTTTATAATTTTAAAATCTGCATTAAAAATTTCAATTTGATTTTCAATCTCGTTTGCATCACTTGTGTTTTTACCACACATAATTCCCACAGGAACATCGTCAAAAGTTGAATTTTTTATTTTTTCACTTAAAAAACTTATTATTTTTTTAGTGCCCCTAATGTTATCTAAAACTTTTAATTCTCCATTAACAACCTGCAAAATTGGTCTAACGCCAATAATTCCACCAACCAATGTTAACTTGTTTTTTATGTTGGCATTGGTTGAAGGAATAATGAATGTTTTAACATCTTTTTTAAACTTATTAATAAAATTCATAACAGTTGTTAAACTTTCACCTTTACTATTTAATATGCCTGTTTCATAAACTATTAAACCATAACCCAAACTATAATTATTACAATTAACAATTTCTAATTTTTGGTTTGGAAATTGTTTTGATAGTTCTTTAATTAACGGATTAATTACTTCATATGAAACATCATATTTTGCATTTGGTGTCATAAATAAAACATCTTGACCAGTTAACAATGCCTCTGTTAATTTTTCGTTTGCTAATTTTTTTAGTTTAACTAAATCAACTTCAAAATTAGGGTTTGCATAGTACTCGTCAAAATTAAATTTATCAACGCTATAAAGCCCTTTTTTAGTGGTTGTTTTATAAGGCAATGAAATAACTTCTATTCCAACTTTTTTTAATGTTTTTAAGTTTAAATCACAAGTTGAACTTGCAAAAATAACACTCATATTTAACCTCTTTTTTTAATTTTCCATTATTTCATTATTGGGAATAAAACTGTGTCTTTAATGTTTGGCAAATCATAAATTAACATAACAAATCTATCAATACCAAATCCTAATCCACTCATTGGAGGCATTCCGTGTTCCATTGACAACAAGAAATCTTCATCTAAGTCCATGGTTTCTTCATCACCATTTGCTTTTTCAACTAATTGTTGCATTAAAGTTTCTCTTTGAATCATTGGATCAACTAATTCAGAATATGCGTTGCAAATTTCTGCACCACAAACAACAACTTGGAAAACATCTGTAACTCTGTTATCATTATCATTTCTTCTTGCAAGAGTTTTTAAAACTGCTGGATAATTATATAAAATAACAGGCCCAACAATTTCTTCTCTAATTTTTCTTTTATAAATGTAGTCAATTAATGTTCTAACTGATTTACATTCTTCTAAATCTGCATAGGTAAACAAACCTTTTTCAACAACTTTCTTTTTAAATTCATCTAAATCTTCAATGTCTAAAAAGTCAAATCCTAAAATTTTGGTCATTTCTTCAACATAGTTAATTCTTTCCCATGTTTCTTTACCAAAATCAATTTGTTTTCCTTGATAATTAACAACCATCGTTCCCAATGTTTCTTGTAATAATTTTTGAACAAGTTCTTTAAACACTTTAATGTTTTTTTCAAAATCCCAGTAACTTGCATACCATTCAACTTGTGTGAATTCTTGCAAGTGTGTTGCATCCATACCTTCATTTCTAAAATCTTTACCAAGTTCAAAAACTCTTGGAATTCCACCAGCAATGGCTTGTTTTAACCAAGTTTCTTTTGCAATTCTTAAATTACATTCCATGTCAAGAGCATTGTGATGTGTGAAGAATGGTCTTGCAGATGCACCAGAAACAGCAGTTTGCAAAACAGGAGTTTCAATTTCAATAAACCCTAAATCTTCCAAATATCTTCTAATTATCGATTCGATTTTGCTTCTTCCTAAAAACACTTTTCTTGCGTTTTCGTTAGTTACTAAATCTAAATAACGTTGACGATATCTTGTTTCAATGTCTGTTAAGCCGTGGAATTTTTCTGGAAGTGGTTTCATTGCTTTGCTAAGTAGTTTGTAATCTTCTGCTTGAACTGTTAACTCACCTGTTTTTGTGTGATAAATAACACCAGTAAACCCAACAAAATCACCAATGTCAACATAATCATTAAACCATTTATATGTTTCAAGTGGAATTTGGTTAACGCTTAAACTAACTTGAATTTTATTATAAACATCTGAAATTTGAACAAACATAAATTTACCAAATGTACGTCTAAAAATCATACGACCTGCAACAGAAACTTTGTCACCATCGTTTAGTTCTCTTGCTTGTGAAATATTATGAGTTTCATCAAATTTAGAAGCATAAGGATTAATTCCCATTGCTTTTAAATCATTAATCTTTTTTTCTCTAATGTCAGTTTCCTTATATAAATTTTCAGTTGTGTTTTGTTCCATAATTTTCTCCGATTTAATTCATTATTTACGTAAAATAGTTTACTAAAAAAAACCTTTTAAGTCAATGCAAAACTTGTTTATATTTATAAAAAAACACTAAACAAAAAAGTTTAATGTTTCTTTTTTTAAATTCTTTTTTCGTAAACGCTTAAATTTTTGTTGATTTTTTTTAAATAATTTTTTGTTTCTTCAAATGGTGGATTTGTTATTGTTCCATTATTTGAATAATTTTCGTTTTTTAACCATTCATTAACGTTGTTAAAACCTGCATTATATGCCGCCACCACATTAACCAAATTTCCATTATACATATTAGATAAATAACTTAAATAATAACAACCAAATCTTATGTTAATGTCCGGCGCAAACAACATTTCATCAACATAATCATCAACACCCAACTTGCCTGCAATTTCACGTGCTGTTTCAGGCATTATTTGCATTAAACCAACAGCCCCAACTTTTGAAACTGCATCTTTATTAAAATTGCTTTCAACGTTAATAACCGAGCACACTAAACTTGAATTTAACTTATAAATCTTCGCATATTTGTTAATTAAATCCTTATGTTTAACAGGATAAATAACATATAAAAACAAAATAATGCCAACTATTACAATAATCGAAATTAAACCAATAATTCCCCATATAATAAAACTTTTTTTCATATTATTATAATATGCACAAAAAATTCTATTATACTTAAAAACTATTTTGCTTCAAACCAATCATTACCACTTGAAACATTAACTTCTAATTTAACTTTAAAAGACACAACATTTTCCATTTCACGCTTTAAAATGGTTGAAACTTGTTTTAATTCGTCAGGTTCACAATCAATTATTAATTCATCATGAATTTGCAAAATTAATTTACTTTTTAAATGGTTCTCTTTTAAACTGTTAAACACTTTAATCATTGCTAGTTTTATAATATCTGATGCAGTTCCTTGAAGTGGCATATTCATTGCAGCACGTTCTCCTAATTGCCTAATATTATAATTAGAACTGTTAATTTCAGGAATATAACGTATTCTTCCAAAGTAAGTTTTAATTAATCCATTTTGTTTGCAAGTTTCAACATTATGTTCCATATATTTTTTAACATTAGGATATTTTTCAAAATATTTTTCAATATAATCTTTTGCAACTTTTCTGGTGCTTCCAATGTTTTGACTTAAACCATAATCTGAAATACCATAAATAATTCCAAAATTTATTGCTTTTGCATCTCTGCGCATTTGACTTGTAACATCTTTTAAATCAACACCAAAAACTTGTGAAGCAGTTATTGCATGAATATCTTTTTCTTCTTTAAAAGCTTCAATAAGTTTTGGGTCTTCGCTAAATGCAGCCAACAATCTTAATTCAATTTGGCTATAATCAGCAGAAACAATAAACCCTTTTGGATTTGTTGGCACAAACATTTTTCTTAATTCTTTTCCCTCATCGGTTCTAACAGGAATATTTTGCAAGTTTGGTTCCGAGCTACTTAACCTACCAGTTGAAGTTAAAGTTTGGTTAAATGTGGTATAAATTTTGCTGGTTTCCTTGTTAACAAGCTCTTCAAACGACTTAACATATGTGGTATATAATTTGCTAATTTGCCTATACCTAATAATTTTTTCAATTATTGGGTGGTCATCTTTTAACATTAATAAAATGTCAATTCCAGTGCTTTTCTTTTTATTATTTCCACAATATAATTTTAATTTATCAAACAAAATTTCACTTAATTGTTTTGGTGAATTTATGTTAAAATCTTGTCCTGCTAACATATGAATTTCATTTGTCAAACTGCTAAGTTCACTAGAATATTTTTTATCTAAATCAAACAAAACATTTTGATTAATTTTAAACCCTGTTTTTTCCATATCAAATAAAACATAGGTTAAAGGAAGTTCAATTTCATTAAATAATGTGTTTAAATTTAATTCATCAATTTTTGCTTGATAAACTTTTTCTAAAATAACTAAATTATATGCGTAATATTTATTGTTTGTGTTACTTTCAACATTTTCATTTATTAAGTCATTAAATTTAATGTTTGATTTATTGTTGTTATTAATTAAATATCTTGCAATTAAAGTGTCAAAATAAACACCTTTAATAGTTGTACCAAACTTGTTTAATTTATGCAAAATATTTTTATAATCAAAAACGCATTTTTTAATTTCGTTATTTTCAAAAACATTTTTTAGTTTTTCAACAATTTCATCAATTTCTACTTGTGGAGAAAGTAAATCAACATTAGAATCAAAATTAAATTCACAATCGCCAACAAACAAACTAAAATAATCATCAAAATTAAAATATAATTTTTTTGTTTTATTAGCAAGTTTAACAATTTCATCACAAACTTCTAAACTGTTAATTTTGGCTTGTTTAACATTTTCGTTTTTAGATTCAATAATTTCGTTTGAATTATTTTCACTAATATCACTTAAAAACAATTCTTTTTTTCTAAGCAACGAATTAAATTGATATCTAACAAAAAACTTATGCACTTCTTCATTAAATGGAAACTCATATGAAAAATCTTCTAAATTGCAATCTAATTCACAATTCGTTTTAATGGTTGCAAGAGTGTGGCTTAAAAATGCAACATCTTTATTTTCAATAAGCTTTTCTTTTAATTTCCCTGATATTTCTTCAATGTTTTCGTAAACACCATTAAGTGTGGAATATTTATAAAGTAAACTTAACGCAGTTTTTTCACCCACTCCACTTACACCCGGAATATTATCAGAAGCATCACCCATTAACGACTTTAATTCAACAATTTGAAATGGTTTTAAACCATAATCATTAAAAAGTTGGTCAGCGTTGTAATTAATTGTTTCACTAACACCTTTTTTTGTAAACATAACCCAAGTGTTATCATTAATTAACTGAAAACTATCTTTATCGCCAGTAACAATAATATTTTCAGTTTCAAACTTTTTTGTTAAAGTTCCAATAATATCATCTGCTTCAATTCCTTCTTGTTCAATATATTTAATTCCCATTGAAGAAAGCATATCTTTTAAAATTGGAAATTGATTTTTTAGTTCTGGTGGTGTTGGTTTTCTTGTTCCTTTATATTCAGCAAACATTTCATTCCTAAAAGTTTTTTTGCCATAGTCAAAAGCAACACCAATATATTTTGGTTTTACTTCGTTAATAATTTTAACCAAAATTGTTGCAAAACCAAAAACTGCATTGCTAACAACACCTTCATAATTGGCAAGTTGTGGTAAAGCATAAAATGCACGATTTATTAAACTATTTCCATCAATAATAACAAATTTTTCCATAACAATTTTCCCACTAATTTAATTAAAATAAATTTAAGTTGCATAGTACTATTTAAAAATCAAAAAATTGGCTTTATTGCATTGCAATTCCAAAAAATGAAAAAAACATTATCATAATAAAAAACAAAGCAATAATAATTGCATTTAATGCTGGATTTTTGTTTTCTTTATCCTTTTTTATTATTGATATAATATTGCCTAAAATTGCAAAAAACAATGTAACATTTAATAAAATTGTTCCAATAATTCTATCCAACCTACCATTTGTTTTAACAATTAAAAAGAATAGAACAATTAAAAAAATAAAACCTAACCCAAACAAAACATACTTTGCTAATTTTAATTTATCTTTAACCATTTTCATACCTAAATTAATTTATTAATATAATAATATCATAAATGTAACAATTTAAGCAAATTAACATTAAACAATAATTATATTAAACAAATTTTTTTAAAAATAAAACATAAAAAATATTATAAATAGAATTGCCAAAGTTTTATTATTATGATAATATATTTTTGCAATTAGTTTTGCCGAAGTGGTGAAACTGGCAGACGCACTGGACTCAAAATCCAGCGATGGCAACATCGTGCGGGTTCGACTCCCGCCTTCGGCACCAGTTTAAGTAGTAACCTTTTGTGGTTACTATTTTTTTGTTTGAATTTTCACTTTAATTTTTTAGGCGGGACACTTCATGTTCCTTTTTTAATTATAATTGTTTTATTTTTCATTTCTTTAATAAATGAATTAAAAAAAACACAACAATATGTTGTGCTTTTTTTAATTATTATTTTTTTGTTTTTTTATTAGTTTTATTTGTATTTTTCGAATTTGATTTTTCATTTGATTTTTTTTCTTTTTTTAACGCTTTGTTATCTTTTAATTTTTCTTTTCTATTCTTTTTAACAAACAATGCTCCCAAATCAATGTTTTCAAGGTCAAAAGATTGTTTGTTCTTTCTAACTTTTTCCACTCTTTCAGGAATTCCCTTTCCATTTACTGGAAGTTTAACACTATCTTTTCTTTCCCTAATTTCAAGTTGATTATATGGTATTGAAATGTTATGTCGTTTTAATTCGTTATAAACAAGTTCTAAAACATCGAAATAAACGTCCCAGTAATCTTCGCTATCACACCAACATCTTGCAACAAATTCAATACTACTATCATTTAAGGAAATTAATCTGCAAAATGGTTCAGGATCTAAACGAACTTTCCCATTGCTTATTAAACAATCTTTAACAAGTTTTTTCACTTTTTCAACATCACTTTCATATGCAACTGTAAATCTTAATTCCACACGTCTTGTGTCACAAGTGTCATAGTCAACAACCGAATTATTAACAATTGTTGAGTTTGGAATGGTTATTCTTTTATTATCTGGCGAAATAATTGTTGTGTATAAAAAGTTAATTTGTAAAACTGTGCCTTCTTGCCCATCAACTTTAATATAATCACCTTTTTTAAACATTTTTGAAGAAACAACAACAAATCCATTTGCAGCATTTGCAATAATGCCTTGTAGTGCCAAACCAACAGCCAATATAACAGCGCTTAATGCAGTTAAAATTCCTGTTATTTGAATTCCCATAATGGAAAGCAATATTAAAATTAAACAAAAATACAATGCAACTTTTAAAATGGTTAAAACAAATCCCAAAGCAATTTTGTCTATTCTAGTTCTGTTAAAAATTCTTTTTAAAATGTTTAAAAATATTTTAATAACAATTATTCCAATAAATAAAACAGCGAAAAATAACACTATATTCCACACATTATTTTCAAAAAATGAAACTATGTCATTCCAAAGTTTATTCCAATCCATAATTTAAACCTCTTTTATCATAAATATTTTACCAAATTTAATTTAATTGTCAAATAAAAAGAAATACACATTTTTAACATAAAATTTATTAATTATTAAATATAATTAACATAAAAAATTTTTTCATTCTTAATTATTAAATCTTATTAAAAATGTTGAATTTTAAAATAAAAATGTGTTATTATAATTATTGAAAAAACATATAAGGAAGTATGAATATGGCACCTGAAATTTTTGGTTGGCAACATTTAACCTACTTGGCAGTTTTTATTATTTTAGCAATTACAAGTTATATTTTAATATTAAAATTTGTTAAAGATGAAAAAATTTTAAACATAATAATTAAATGTGTGGCAGGAGCTTTGCTATTAGCTGTTTGTTGGAACAGAATTTGCGTTGCGCTAAAAAATAACGACCCAATTTATTTAATTCCAGATTCAATTTGTGGCACAAGTAGTTTTATTTTATCAATAAGTGTTTTAGTTTCTAAAAGAAATGCAGGTGTGTTACATTATATTAGTTATGCAGCATTTATAGGTGGTTTAGCAACAATTATTTATCCTGACTTTATTGGGCAAGACATTTCATTTTTCTACCCTGCAACCATCTCTGGATTGCTTCATCACACTTTAATGGTTTACTTAGTTGTTTTAATGCTATTAACAAAATGGTTTGTTCCAACACTAAAAAAATGGTACTATTTCCCACTTGGGGTTTGTTGTGTAACAACTTATGCTGTTTTTCTTTTAACTGCATTAAAAATTAACAACCCATTAAATTTAACTGGACCAATTTTGAAAGGAACAATTTTAACTTGGTGGTTTGTTGCATTAATGTCAATGGTAGTTGCACTAACGGTTATGGTAACATTTGATTACTTTAATGTTTGGAAAAAGAAAAAATTAAATAACAACAAAGTTAATAATAATGAAATTAAAGAAAATTAAAATAAATAATAATAAAAAATAACAAGGCAAAACCTTGTTATTTTTCTTTTCCATTAACAACTTTTGAAACTAGGTTTAGGTCGGCACCGTCTAAGTTATTAAGAATATGGTTTTTACTCAATGGAAAATCAAATCTTAAATCATCTTCATCACTAATAACACAGCCAAGTTTTTTATAAATTTTAGTTAAGTCACGTTGTTGATAATATTCTTTAAAATCTTCATCTAAATTATCATAACCATTCATTTCAGCAATAACACGAGGACTTCCCCACACGTTTTCAACATTAGTTAATGCACACGAAATAAGCATTGTGTTCCACATTTTTCTACCAAAGCCCATTTTTTGAAATTTAGGGTTTGTTATAAATTTTACAACCTTACATTCCTTGCATTTAATTAAAAAACTCATTTCTGAAACTGCTTGCAGTTTTTTAACACCTTTAACATTTTCAATAACAAATGTATTAATTTCATAACGATTTTTATAATTATCATCTTGACAAAAAACTGTTAAAATGTTTGATTTAAGTTTGTCATTAAACTCAATTTTATAAGAATAATTTTTATTAAATTGTTGCACTTCAAAAAGTTTATCGCTAAATAATTCTTCCATATGTAACTTCCTTAAAACAAAAATATTATAGCAGTTAATTTTATTAAATACAATACTCAAAATTAATTTAAAATAATTTTTTGTTCATCTAAATTAAAATTATTTAATGCTAAATTTATTGCCGACGAAACAATGAAAGATGTTTTTTTAATGCTTTTTTCAACATCTTTAACAGTTAAAACAAGGTTGTTAAAATTCTTTTTTAATAATTCATTAAAAATGGCTATATTACTTTCATTTTCCTTGTTATGCAAACTACTATGCATAACACTATTTATTGCAGTTTCAACAAAACTTTTTGCATAAACAACAAAAGGAACTCCAATGGCAATTGTTGGAATTTTTAAAGTGTTTTCATTAACTTTTTTTCTAAAATTGCCAACACCTGCACCAGGACTAAAACCAAAGTTTGAGATTTGAAAATTATTAACAAGTGTTTCATAAGAATTAGCACATAACGTGTCTAAAACAATAATAACATCGGGTTTAATTAGTTGTGATATTGATTTTATAATATCTGCACTTTCAATTCCTGTCAGTCCAAAAACACTGGTTGAAACCACACTAACTTCCCGTTTTGTTTTAAACAAATTTCTGGTTGCAATAACTCTTTTTATGCATTCCGTTCCAAAACTATCTGCACTAATATGTCTGTTCCCTAACCCAACCACTAAAACTTTATTTTTATTTTTTAAAAACATTTTTAATGTTTTGCTAATTTCATATATTAACCTTTCATCGTCATTAGGTGTTTGATTTAAAACATCTTTTGCATTAAAAATAATGTGAGTAAATTTTTGCTCTTTAAATTTTTGTTTTGTTAAGTTTTCATTAATTTTAATAATATTACCTTTAACAATTTGCTCGTCATCAAATTCATTAATTAATTCTGTCATAACACACCTCTTACAAATAGTTTGTGTTAACTTTAAATTAATATTTGCACATATGTTTAATTTCATTTGCATATGTGAACATATTATAATTGCTAAATAGTAAAGAAATTTGTTGAAAAATAAAATATAATAAATAATATTGCCAAAAATTTGTTAAATTTTTTAATTTTCAAGCATAGAACATTGAAACTATAATTATTTAAAATTATAATGAAAACAGAAAAGCAAGGGAGGAATTAAATATGAACACTTGTGCACTTTCACAAAATTTAGGAAACATAATTTTACAATACATTTTAATTTTGGCTAAAAGCGAAAAACTACATACTAAACTTGAAAACTTATATTTTAAATCAAAAAACAAAACAGGAATAAGCTTTAAAAATCAAATTTTTAGAATTAATAATAACTTAAATAAATTATTGGTTCAAATTATGAATTATCAATGGATTATTGAATTATTAACAGCAAC
Source organism: uncultured Clostridia bacterium (assembly GCA_944376785.1). Taxonomy (GTDB): domain Bacteria; phylum Bacillota; class Clostridia; order Christensenellales; family UBA1242; genus UBA6345. The sequence goes on from CALWDV010000008.1 coordinate 21,343, forward strand.
ACAATTTAATTAAATACATATTAAAATTGAATTTAAAACAAAAAAATAATTTTTATGTTAAACACAAAAAAGTTGAAAATTATTTGTAAAAAAAATAAAAAAAAGATGCTTGAATATAAGCATCTTTTTTATTTTGAATTATTCAGCTTTTGCTGTTTTTTTACTTGCTGTTTTTTTAGCAGGTTTTTCAGCAGGAGCTTCTTCTTTTTTAACTGCTTTTTTTGTTGCAGGTTTTTTTACTTCTGTTGTTTCAGCTTTTTTTGTGGTTGTTTTTCTAGTTGTTTTTTTAACTTCAACTTCTTCAGCTTTAACTTCTTTTTTAGCAGTTGTAGCTTTTTTTGTTGCAGGTTTTTTAGCAACTTCTTTTTCAACTTCCACTTTTTTTGGTTCTTCAACAACTTCAACGCTCTTTTTAACTTCGGCAGGTTTAACTTCACCTTTTGCTTTTGCCAAAGCAGAAGTTAATCTTGAAATTTTTCTAGAAGCATTGTTTTTGTGTAAAACACCTTTTGAAGCAGCACTATCTAACAAACTGATAGTTTCTTTAAGTTTAGCCTCAGCTTCAACTAATTCACCATTAGCAACTAATGCACGGAATTTTTTTGTATATGTTGCAATAGTTGTTTTAACTAATCTGTTTTCAGCTCTTTGGCGGTTAATAACTTTAATACGTTTTTTTGCTGATTTAATGTTTGCCACTTGTTTTCTCCTTAAAAAATGTTCTTATTTTTGAAATCTGCACTATTTTATCATAATAATAATTATAAAGCAAGAAATTTTTACAAAAGTTGCTTTATTTTTAATCTTTTTTTATGAATTTAAAATTCTTAAAACTAAATATTCAATTCCTAATTCATTTGAAATTGCACTTGTTTTTAGTTCATAATCAAGTTCAGCAATAATGTTTATAATTTGTTTTAACTTAATTTTAGGAAACATCTTACTTTGCTTAAATGCAACTGTTATGGCATAATCTTTAACACCCAACATTGCACCTAATTCACTTTTTGATAAGTTGGAAGTTGCAACATAAAATAATCTTCTAAAATGATTGTAAATAAATGGTAATAATGTTTTATAGGAATCTTTTTTATTTTTTAAAACATCTAATATTGCAAAAACTTTTTCTTTATTCTTTTTTGCTAAATTTTCAGTTAATTCATAAATTTGAAATTCTAGTGTTTTATTAACTAACAACTCAACATCTTTTTCTTCAATTAATTTTTTGTTTGCAACATAACTAGTTAATTTGCTTAGTTCCTTAACAATTTTTGTTAAATCATAAACACAATATTCATTAAGTTTTTTTAATGCCTGTGGAGTTATGTTTGTGTTGTAATGCTTTAATTCACTTAAAACAAACTTATTTGTTATTTCTTCCCCTAACCTGTTGCAATCAACAACTTCAAATAAGTTTTGATTTAGTTTAACATCTGCACTTTCGCCTAAAACAACAACTAAAACACTTTGTGGGTTATAGTTTTTTAAGTAGTCGTTTAACGCATTTAATTCTGTGATTGATGTTTTTATGTTTAAATAAACAACAACTAGTTTTTTTTCATCGAAAACAGGCATTGTGTTTAGTGCCTTAACCACATCGTTAAAATTAACGTTTTCACCAATGAATTTTATAAAATTTAAATCAGTTATGTTAATTTTTAGTGCATTAAAAATTAACTCAACGCTTTTGTTTAATAAAAATTCGTCTGAGCCAATTAATAAATAATTATTAAAAATTTTAGATTTTAAAGAATTTTTTAATTCAATGTATTTCATATTTTTAGTATAGTAAATTTTTTAAATTTAGTAAAGTTACTTATTAAATAAGTAAATCATATTTTCACTAAAATTTAAATTTTTATTTGTTACAAAATATTTTGCATAAAATCCTATTTCACTTAAATTATAACTTTTATTAGTAAAAATATAATCATAAGTGTTTGTTTCATAACTCAAATTAACTAATTCCGTTTTTGTGGCTGTGTCATTAATTAACAAACAATTTGTGTTGTTAAAATTAATTCCAATGGCAAAATTATTTTCATATAATTCATAAAACTTAATTTCAATGTTAGAAACATTAAAAATATCATTTTCAACAAAGTTAACAAAAACATATTTGCTTAAATTTGTAAAAATATCATCTTTAAAATAACTTTTAACAAACAGTTTTTCTTCTATATAATCTTTTCCTATTATGCATTCAGTTTTTTTACCAAGAATTACATTTGTTTTTTGTGAAT
>CALWDV010000009.1 GCA_944376785.1 uncultured Clostridia bacterium
ACAATTTTTTCTAAGGCATTTTTATCAATTTCTTTTTCGGCAATAATTAAATTAACATATTTGTTTGTTGTGCTTTGTTGATACACTAGTGCTTCTAAACAGCAAATGTTTTTATATCCCAATTCTTCTTTAATTCTGTTTTCTGTTCCAACATCGTAAACAATGTTTAAGTTAACTTCATCTGCCAGCGTTTTTAATAAAACACTAACACCTTTTAATTGGTCGGCAATTAAAACTTTTGATGCGTCCATATTTTTAACCATTACCGTGTAGTGCTTGTAACTATTTAATAAGGCATTTAACGTGCTTAAAATATAATTAACTCTGCCACACTTTGTTGTTAAATATTGTGGCAAATCAAGTAGGTTCAATCTGCCTTTTTCAAATCCAACATTAACAATATCATTAAACACTTCGGTTGAGAACTTGCCATCAACACGAGTGCATTTATTTTTATTAACACAATCTTTACAACATTTTTCATATAGTTCGTTTTTTAACATTTGCTTTGCTTCTTTTTCTGGAATAACACCTTGAACCATTTGTTTATAAACAGTGTCCATTTCCAAAAACACATTGCTAATTTCTGTCATTCGTTTTGTTAAATTTTCTTTACTTCTATTAATTATGCTTCTTACTGCAACATTTTCTGCAACATCATTAATTTTATCACCTAACGCTTTTAGGTATCGTGTTGGAATTAGCATAAAAATAAATTCACCAATAACAACACTTATAACACTAAAAATGCTAAAACTTGAATAGGTTACAAAATATAGTCCAAAAATTACTTCACATAAAATTATTGCAACACAAGGAATTATTTTATAACTAGATTTAAAACCACTTGCACACAATGAATAAACAACAAAAATTGCAATGTAACCTAAATTTGAATAATATAAACTAGCTCCCACACCCAACAAACTTGAAACTATTAAATTTGTTTTCACGTTGGTTATGTAGGAAAACATTAAAACAGCACAAACTCCAACAATTTTTAGCGGTTCAATTCCATAAAAAGTTAGTGCACTAAGCCCCATACCCAAAGTTGCAACTACAACCCCTAAACACATAACTTCATCTGTGGAAAATTTGGTTTTAATGTTTCGATTTTTCATGCTAAACAAATGCAAACAACAACTTAAAAACAAAACTCCTAAAAACAACGTTATTATAACTGCAACAATTTCCTTGCTTGTGTGCGAGTTAAACAAAACATATGTAATATTTCCAATTAGTGCATATAAACAAATTAAAATGTTGTGTGCTGGTTTTTTAATTAAAATATGAAAATACTTAAAAGCTATTGCAACGCCAACAATGTTTGCCACCACATAAACACTAGACAAATTAAAATAGCTTAATAAATATGCAACAACATAGGTTGCACTAACACCCCACACATTTTTTTCTTTAAATATTAACGCATAATAAATACCAAAACAAAAAGGTGCCAAATATCCCATGTTTATTGTTGCTTTATTACAAACATAAAACACCAACAAAAGCACTAAATATTTTAACACCCATTTTAATTTTAGTTTTAAAAAATTTGGTTTTAAAATTGTTTTTTCCATAATTTCACCTCGTACATAACAATTTTAAAACGCAAACAAAATTTTTTAAATTATTTAAAAAAACATAATTTAAAACAACCTGACTAATAACTGCGAATTTTGTTATAAAATAAAACATCACACTTTAACAAATTTGATTTATTCAATTAAGGTCTTTAAATAAGTTTTTAGTTCATTTTTTATTTCATCATCATTAAGTCCATAAAACACATTTGCTTTAATAAAACCAAGTTTGTTTCCAACATCAAATCGTTCACCTTCAATAAAGGCAACTTCCACCAAATTTTGTTTAGCATAATCGTTAATAGCATCAACAATTCCCGTTTCGCCACTGCTGTTTAACTTAATATAATCAAAAATTTTAGAACTTAAAACACTATTTCCTAAAAAACAAACATCACTAGGAGAATTTTCTGGTTTTGGTTTTTCAACAATTTTTTCAAACTTATTATTTTTATCAAATTTAAGCATTCCATATTTATATGACTCGCTTATTTCACATTTAGAAACACTAATAACAGAACTTTTTGTTTTATTATATTTATCTAGCAGTTGTTTAGTTAAACCATTTGTTTTGTTAAACATTAATTCATCACCAAACAAAAAAACAAAATCTTCATCACCAACAAAATCTTTGGCTTTAAGCAGTGCATGTGCTGTTCCTAACGGAGTTATTTGCCTAATAAAATATATTTTGCATTTGTCACTAATATTTTTTAGTTCTTTTAACTTTTCTAGTTTACCAGTTTCTTGCAATCTATTTTCAATTTCAACATTTTTATCAAAATAATTTTCAATGCTCTCTTTTCCCCTATTGGTTACAATTAGCACACTTTCAATACCACAACTAACTAAATCATCAATTAAATATTCAATAATTGGTTTGTTTAAAACTGGTAAAATTTCTTTTGGAACACTTTTAGTAATAGGTAACATTCTTGTTGCCAAGCCACCACACAAAATAACAGCTTTCATAATTCACCTCATATTAATTAATATGAATGTTTTATAAATTAAGTAAAAAATAGGACATTAAGCCCTATTTATTTTTTTCTGACTTTGGTTGCACAATTTCAATTCTGCCACCTGTTTTTCCTGCTTCAACATTAACCACTCTTTCTTTTAACATTTGTGCAAAAACCTTGTCACTTGCAGTAAAGTTTGGTTGTGGTTCTGTTTCGTTATAAGTTTTTTCACTAATACATTTTTTGCTTTGTATTGCTTCTTTTAATATACCAGATTTAATGCTTTTAATAACTTCTCTACATGCAACAGAACCACTCCTTGATAATTCATCAAAGCTACGTGCATTGAATTTGTTAACACTTTTTGTTATTAATCTAAATGCATCAGTAAAAGAAACATCTTCAAAATCAACACCTGTTTCTTCACTTATTGCCTTTCTTGAAAAATGTGCAAGAAATGGAAACATTTCTTCATCTTTAAAAGTTTCAATTATGTAAACCATAACATCTTGCTTTGAAAATGAAGCTTTAAAATAACTTTTAGGATTAAATCTTTTAACAAGTTCTGTTAAAGCATTAAATTTAATTGTATCGTATTGCATATTACTCCCCTTTTACTTTTGTTCTTAAATTAATTATATCACAACAAATAACTTTTGCAATATGTAATTTTTTTAAAAAGTTTTAACATTGACAAATCACAATTATATGTTATACTAATTATAATAAAAATATGTGCCTTATAAAAGGAGAAAATACAATGGATTTGAAATCAAAAATTCAATATTCAAAATTTGAAAAAAGCATGAATGGCATTTTAGAAAAAATTGACAATTATAAAACATTAATTCAACCATATGTTAATGCAGATTCACAAAATTTGGATATGTTCACAATAATTCTTAACGAAATTTACAAAGACCCACAAGCTTTTGAAATTTGGTTTAATCAAATTGAGTCTCAACAAGCAATGATTGAATCAGTTCACGAAAATTCTCAATATCATCCAATTCTTGAAGATTTAAACATTATTTCTAACATTTACAAACATCAACAATCAGATTTTAAAATAATGAAATCTTTAATCTCTAAAAAAGTTGAAGAAAAAATTAGTGATAAATTAAGCAGAATGGGAACTCAAAAAACAGAATCAATTATTGATAGTATTCAAAAAGTGAGCGATGATATTTATAAATTTTTATTAAGTCAAGGTTTTACTTCTGATGACTTATACGCTATCTCATTAGAATTAGAAGAAGCAAATGAAAAGATGCTAACAGAAAACAAAAAAGCAACAACTCTTGACCCTAAACAGAAAGAAGTTATATTTAAGAACATTTTTGATAAAGTTAGCAAACTAAAATATACAGACAATAAAGTTATTGACAACTTTTCTGCCTTTGAATATTCAAAACTTATTGAATTTTTAGCTGACTCGACTGTTCTAATTAAACAAGTGGAATCCATAAAAAATGATTTAACTTCCACCACAAAAAAGAATGGCCCAATTTTTGATAAATCCGTTCCAACTAAAAACAGCCGTGCTGATTTCTATTTAGAACATTTCAAAAACTATTTATACACATGTTCCAACATTGAAGAATGTATGGAAAACCGAAAATTATTGTTTGAAGTTGCACAAGAAAAAGGTTTACCAGCTCCACTTGAAGTATATGCAATGTATTCAGCACAACAAAACAATGGTGGAAAAAGTAGATAACATACAATAAAAAAAGAACCTAAATGGTTCTTTTTTTTGACTATTTAACACCTTCGCTTATAATTTCATCTAATAACTTATTATATTCTGCTTCGGTTATGCTTCCATCTTGTTTTAATTGTTTAATAAGTTCAATTTTTTCGGTCATGTTTCTCATTTTTAATTGTTCTCTAATTTGTTCAGAAGCCAAACCCTCATTAACATTAATGTTAATAACTTCGGGTTGACTATAAGAATTAATTTCTGCTTTTGTATTAAATATAACAATTAAAACTAAAACAAAACTAATAATGTTCATTCCTAACAAAACATTAATAATGGCAGTCACAGTTAGCCACGTTTTAAACTTAGCATACTTTTGCGCGCTAAGTGATGCAAAAATAATATAAATAACTGCAAAAACAGCATTGATTATTGCAGACATAATAAAATATGTACCACAAAGATTTAAGTATTCAACAGCCATTTCCTCACTGCCATACATTTGAATTAGCATTTCTTTCATTTCATCTGCAAAGCCATCAATGTTGTTAATTAACAAAATTGCAGAGTAAATGAAAAAGGCAACAGCTATAAAATTAATAACACTTGTCCAAATTAAAAGTTTTTTTCTTTTTGACATAACAATTCTCCATTAATTAAAACAAAAAGCAAGTTTTTTACTTGCTCTTTTTTTCTAATGATGTTCCTTTTAAGATGTCGGATTTTAATTTTTCAAATTCTTCATCATTAATTAAATTTTGATCTTTCATCTTTTTAAGTTTTTCAATTTTTTCCATTAATTTGTCAACATCAACTTCTGCATTGTCTGGTTCGTCATCAAATTTTAGGTTTTCATCTTTTAAACAAACAGCAACAATATATAAAGCTCCAACAACAACGTTAACAACAATTGCACAAATAATTGCAACAGTTAAAACAACGCTCTTTTTTTGATAGAATTCAATTGATGAATATAAGCAAAACTTAATGCTAATTCCACCAAAAACAATTCCAACCACACTACCAGCAGTTATTATTGAAATAACTAATTGCACAGCCGATTCAACTTGATCATAATTACTTGCATCAAAATTTAAAAACTTTTGAATTATTGCCTCCAATCTAGTTGGATCGAAAATGTAAATGCAACACAAAATGCCGGTTACAAGCCCGGAAATTATCATTAATATTGCACTAGTAAACATTAATATTTTTTTTGTTTTACTCATTTAAACTTATCAACCTTGAAAGTTTTTAAAAAAAATTTTACTATATTTTTATTCTATTTATATAATAGTACTAGTTGTATTATAGCAAATAAAAGTTATAAATGCAAAACTTTTTTATTATTTTTTGTGCTTTGTAAACAAATTTTAGTTATAAAAAATTAACATAATTACCATTATTTTTGTATTTAATAAAATAATAAATTTTAATTTGCTTTATAAATATTTTAACTAATTTTTAACAAAATATTAAAATAAATACAAAAATTAAAGAAACACTAAACCTTTTAATAAAACTATGATACAATTAATTAGTTGCATTTTAATATTTTTCTTTTTAGGAGGAACAATGGAAAAAAATCTTGCCGATTATTTTTTTGCTTGCGATAATGTTTGTGTTTATAACTCTGGAAAACAAATTGATGTTAATCTAAACGATTTAAAACAAGCATTAGAAGAATTAACAGATAAATCATATTTTTCACCTGCTTTTGGCGTTTCCATACACAAACTAACTGTTGAAGCAATGAAAAAAGATTTGTGGATTGAATTTGGCTACAATCAAGAAAATTCGTTTGCCGAAATGCCTTTTACCAAACTATTAATTCAGTTAAAACCCGATATGTATGGATTTAATGTTATAAGATTTTTTAACAACGAATATTCTGGCAGATGTTTTTATCTTAACTTAAATCAAAACTCAACAAAATTCTATAATTTTATTGTTGACTTAATAAAAACCAAAGCAAATTAATGCTTTGTTTTTTATTGAATTCTTAAAATTCCCCATATTGACAATAGGCATATTGTGTAGTAAAATTTTAATAACAATTTTGGGGGTTTTATGAATATACTTGATAAATTTAAACAATATAAATTAAAAAAACAAGGGTTTACAATCAACCTAAAAACAAGAAAATTAAGTAATGGCAAAACCCAAACCTATTCAGTTTTAAAAGAAATTTCACCCACTGTGGTTAAAAATGGTGTTTTAACTTTACCAAATGTTGATGTTGTTAGTTTTAATTCAATAAGTGACCTTGCAAAAAAAACACACATTTCAACTATTCACGTTTCTTCAAACATTAAATTAATTGAACAACAAAATTATGTTTATCCTTTTGCTATGTGTCACGATTTAAAACAAATTATAGTTGACAATGAACAACCTAATTCAAATTATTTTGTTGAAAATGGAAGTTTTTATGTAAAAACTAGTGACCACCAAAACATTTTTTCTTATCTTGACAAAAAAGATGCGTTAAAACCTTTAAAAAGTGTTGAATTAATTTTTTCTGTTTTTCATGAATATTATATTCCTCAAACTAAAAAATTTAATTTAGTTAAAACCATTAAAATTAATAATGGAGCATTTGCTCAATGCACAAGAACTCCAATTATTAACACAAAACTTGCAAGTGGTCAAAAATTGTTATTAAACCCTGCCAAAGACACTTTTTTAAAATTCCAATATCCTGAAACATTAATTGTTAACAAACAAAAAATTAATCAATCTGATTTTTTATTAAACAACGGCAGAATGCTTGTTGAAGTTGAAAATGCCAATAATAACCTTTATGTTTCACATATTGATTGTTCGCACCCTGTTGAAAAATTTGTTAATCCAGATTTTAAACAAGAAACACTTGCAGATTGGCAAAGCAAAATAAAATAAGAAAAAAATAAAATAAAAAAAGCAAGATTTATTATCTTGCTTTTTTTTAAACTCCTTCTAAGTTAAATGGTGGAATATAACTTTCATCGGCACTATCTAAACTTTGCATAAATCCATTTTTTAACCCAATTTTTTGAAAATAATTTAACACTAACTTATATTCAATTGGTTTTAATTTTCTGTTAATTTCTTCAAAATTTTTTGCATTGTAGCAAGGAGTGTATTGTCCCATAATGCTAACCAAAGCATTTTCACCCAAATTATTTTTTATCCAATTTAACACTTCAAAACTATCTTTATAGTTGTTTGGCAAAACCAAATGCCTAATAATAACACCTTTTTTTAATAGTCCATTTTCATAAATGTTTTTTGGTTGCTGTTTAACCATTTCTAAAATTGCTTTTGTTGCAACTTCAAAATAATTTTCGGCACTAGAATATTTTTTTGATAATTCTTTTGAATAATATTTTAAATCTGTTAGGTAAACATCTACCCACCCTTCAAGCATTTTAATTTCTTCTACACTATCATATCCACTTGTGTTATAAACTATTGGAACTTTTGGTTTATAAATTTTTAATGCCTCAATAATTTGTGTAACATAATGGCTTGGCGTTACCAAATTAATGTTGTTTGCGCCTTTATTTTCAAGTTCTTTAAAAATTTCTGCCAAACGTTCAACTGAAATTTCTTTACCAAATGCTTGTTTGGAAATTTCATAATTTTGGCAATATACACATTTTAAATTGCAACCAGAAAAAAATATGGTCCCACTGCCACTTTCACCAGAAATTATTGGTTCTTCCCAAAAATGCAAACCAGCACGTGCAATTTTAACCGTGTTTGATACGCCACAAAATCCAACGTTTTTATTTCTGTTAATATTACATTTTCTTGGGCACAAATTACAAATTTCACTTTCCATAATAATGTTTAAAACCTTATTTTAATTAACTTCAACTTTAATAAAAGTATAATATTAATTATAAAAATTTAAAAACAAAAAAACAACTAAACCATTTTGTATAAGTTGTTTTTTTTATTTTACTCAATAAATTTGCAATAAATGTTAATAACACTTGCACTTAAAACTGAAACTAAACTTATTATAATTGAAAAATGAACAGCATAGTTGTTTATTGTTACATCACCCTTTGTAACGGCAAGTTTTCCTACAAGAAAAATAATACAAATAAACAAAGCAACCCAAACTGCAAAGAAACCACCAACTGAAAAAATATTATTTAATTTTTCATAATATGTTGAAAGCAGTGTTAACAAAAACATAACACAAGAATAAACAAAACAAATTGGACCAACAATGGCAATAAAATATGCCACCATTTTTGTGCTTTCCATTTCAAGCAGTGATTTTGTTGCTAAAATTTTAGTGTTCACTTCGTCACTAATTAACGCTTTTGTAAAATCCCAACCACTAAAATATGTTTTTGATAAACTATATGGTTCGGTGTGCACAATAAAGGGTATGAAATATGCAATGGCACTAATCAAAATTAAAACAGCCGAAACATATAACAACAATCTTTTAATATTAATTTTTTTATTTACTTGTTTTTCCAATCTTAACCTACCTTTTTTAGTATAACAAATAAACAAATTAAGTTAGAAATATATTTAACTAATTTTTTAATTCTACAAACCATTTTTCTGTTTCTTTTTCAAAAAACAAAAAAGTTTTGTTTGAACCAATTTTAATTGTGAACCTTTCGCCAATTCCACCAACTTTTAAACTTGCAGAATTTTTTCTTTCTAAAACACAATCAATATTATAGCCCACATCATCTAAATATATTTTTTTAGGAATTTTATTTCCATCTTCATTATATTCAACAACAACAGAAACATACTTTTTTGTCATAAACCCACAACTTAATGTTGAAAACATTGTTAATGTTGTGCAAAACTACAATTTAAAAAAACTTAGTGGATGAATTGAATGAACCACATTTTCTGGGTTTAATTCTTTTAAATCCTTAGATGCACACACACTTCCACGTTTAATAATGTTATATCCAAAACGCCCACGAAGTGCATCAACAACCATTTCAAACTTTTCCTTTTTTTGCATAGTTTGTTCATTATTAAATAAATTATACTGCACAGGTTTTTCACCTAGTCCAGTTACTCTAACACCAACTGCACGAATGGTTTTTTGCCAATTATGATTAAAAAGTTTATAACACTCACCAGATATAACACTTGCCAAGTTTGTTGGATATTCAATTTTATGCATTGTTTCAAATGTTTTTAAATCGTTTGTTTTAATGCTTAAACAAACTGTGTTGCACCACAAGTTTTTATCTCTTAAACGACGTGCCACACTTTCGGCTAATATGCTAATTATTGCCCTTACTTCATCATTTGTTTTTAAGTCACGTGGGCAGGTTGTTGAATTTCCTATTGACTTAATTTGTTCTTTCTCGTTATAAATTTTTACAGCACTAACATCTTCGCCATTAGCAAAAGTGTGCAACGTTTCTCCATTTTTACCAAACATAGATTTTAAAATGTTAAGTGGTGTTTGAGCTAATTGCCCAATAGTAAAAATTCCTGCTTTGTTTAATTTTTGATTTGTTGCCCTTCCAACATATAACAAATCGGCAACAGGAAGATTCCACACAAGATTTTTATAGTTTTGTTTAGTTATCATTGTTGTTGCATTAGGTTTTTTTAAATCACTGCCAAGCTTTGCAAAAATTTTATTATAACTAACGCCAATGCTAACTGTTAACCCAAACTCACTAATAACTCTTTTTCTAATTTTTTCTGCTAGTTTAAAAGCACCTTCAAAATCTTTCACACAATCGCTAACATCAAGCCATGCCTCATCAATGCCAAAACTTTCCACCCTGTTTGTGTATTCTCTATACATTTGTTTAACTAATTTAGACACATAGTAATATCTTTCAAAATTTGCAGTAACACAAACAAGTTTTTCATTACACTTTTGTTTTGCTTCCCACACAGTGTCGCCAGTTTTTATGCCATAACTTTTTGCAATATAATTTTTTGCTAAAACAATGCCATGGCGTTTGTCGGCATCACCAACAACAGCAACTGCCTTGTTTCTTATTGATGGATTATATAAACACTCAACACTTGCATAAAAGTTATTCAAATCAGAATGTAAAATAAATCTTGACATAACTATCACCCTATCTTTATATAGAACATTTGTTCTATTATAAACCAATTCTTATTTTTTGTAAATATATTTATTAATAGTTAGAGTGTGCTAGTTAATGTTTGTTCATTTTAAATAAAACACTTTTAAAATAATTTTTTAAACAAAAAAAATAAAAGACCTTTGCATGGTCTTTTATTTTTCTTTAACTTCTGGTTTGTCAATAAATTCCCACATTAAAGAAGTGTCGGGAAGTAGGGCTTTATCTAAACTGTCGCTTTCATCAAATATTGGCAAGAAGTTTAATTCTTGAACAATATTTCTGTTTTTCATAACAATTTCAAAAAATTCTCTTTTATACACAGCCAGTTCAAATTCATGAGTTGTGTTTATAAAGAAATCCACATCATTTTTATATGGTGAAATGTAAGTATCTTCTGCATCACAAACATTCTTCCAAGTTTTCATTGTGTCTTCTGGTGTTTGATTACGACGTTTAACGTCTCTAATCATACGTCTAATTAAACGTAGTTGTCGTGTTCCAATTTTTGCAATTTCGCTTTGTTTGAAACCTTTTAATGTACTAACATAAACTTTAAAACAGGTGGCATCACCCAAACGTTTAATAAGTTCTGGATTTAAAACATGCAAACCTTCAAAAATAATAATTGTGTCTTTATCGTGTTTTAAATCATATTCGTTTGCAATGTTTTTACCAATTAAAAAATCGTATCTAGGAAAACCTGCTCTTCCATTTTTAAACAGATTAGAAAAACATTCTTCCATTAAATCAAAATTAATTGCTCCAAGGCCATCATAATCTTTCATACCATTTGGCAAAAGTGGAGTTTTATCTCTATCAACAAAGAAATCGTCCATACTAATAATGATTGCTTTCTTTCTTTTATTTTCAAAAATTTGTTTAAGCAAATGTGCAGTTGTGGTTTTTCCTGCACAACTAGGTCCTGCAAGCAAAACCACTTTTTGTTTTCCCTTCATTTTAACAACTTTTTGAGCCATTCTAAAAAGTTGCCCACGATATGAACTTTCTGCATCAAGCATAACTTTTATTTCGTTTTCTTTTAATTTTTTGTTTACATCATGAATATCAATAAAATCTCTAATCATTTGAGCACCATTCTTTTTATTTTTGTTTAACCTCAATTTTTGTTTTTCCTCCCATATATGGTTGAAGTGCTTTTGGAATGTTAACACTTCCATCTGCATTTAAGTTGTTTTCTAAAAAGGCAATTAATGCACGAGTTGAAGCTAGAACTGTATTATTTAGTGTGTGTAAATAATAGTTACCCTTTTCACCTTTTGCTCTAATTCCTAAACGTCTTGCTTGTGCATCACCCAAGGTTGAACAAGAACCAACTTCAAAATATTTTTGTTGACGTGGGCTCCAAGCTTCAACATCACAACTTTTAACTTTTAAATCTGCCAAATCTCCACTGCAACATTCAAGTGTTCTAACAGGAATGTTTAAGTTACGGAAAATATCAACAGTGTAAGCCCACATTTTGTTATACCAATCCATACTTTCTTCTGGCTTACAAATAACAATCATTTCTTGTTTTTCAAATTGATGAACTCTGTAAATACCTCTTTCTTCAATGCCATGAGCACCAACTTCTTTTCTAAAACAAGGGCTATATGAAGTCATAGTTATTGGCAAATCACTTTCCTTAATTATTTGGTCTTTAAACTTGCCAATCATACTATGTTCGCTGGTTCCAATTAAGAACAAATCTTCGCCCTCAATTTTATACATCATTGCATCCATTTCTGCAAAACTCATAACACCATTAACAACATCTGCTCTAATCATAAATGGTGGAATACAATAAGTAAAACCTTGATTAATCATATAGTCACGGGCATAACTAATCATTGCACTAACCAATCTTGCAGGGTCGCCCATTAAATAGTAAAAACCATTTCCACTTGTTCTTCCTGCACTTTCTTTGTCAAGCCCACCAAGTTTTTCTAAAATGTCGGCATGATATGGAATTTCAAAGTTTGGAACAACCGGTTCGCCAAATTTTTCGATTTCAACATTTTCGCTGTCATCTTTTCCAATAGGAACTGTGCTATCAATAATGTTAGGAATTGTCATCATTATTGTTTTAATTTGTTTTGTTAACTCATCTTCTTCTTTTTCAATTTCAACAATTCTTTCGTTGTTTTTAACAACTTGTTTTTTAATTTCGTTTGCTTCGTCAATTTTCTTTTCTTTCATAAGCAAACCAATTTGACCACTTAATTTGTTTCTACTTGCTCTAAGGTCGTCCCCTTCTTTTTTTAATGCTCTGTTTTTATTATCTAATTCTAAAACTTTATCAACCAATTCAAGTTTATTATTTTGAAATTTCTTTTTTATGTTTTCTTTAACCAATTCAGGATTGGTTCTAATTAAATTAATATCAATCATTTTTATCTCCTAATTTTAATATTGCGTGTAAATATATAATGGTTTAATTAACCAAAAAAACAATTATCCCTTACGGGAAATATTAACCATTTTGAATTTAAAACTGATTTTGATAAACATTTTAATTTCACCTTTTTTATTCACTAATAAAAGTATAACCCAATAACTTTAAAATTACAACTTAAAAACAAATTACAAACAATTTTTTTGTTAATTTTTTCCACAATTTAAAAATAAACAATTTTAGAAATTTAATTATTTTAATAAAAATTTTTAACTTTTAAAAATACCAAATAAAACATAAAAACGCCAACCAATAAGTTGACGTTTTTATGTTTTTGGCTAAAAGGGATTTATGGATGCAAGGATTTTAATCTTGCAACACTAATATAACAAACCACCTTTTAACTTTATTTGAAAAATTTAAAAGTTTTTTATTTTTTTAAAAGTTTATATAATTAGCAAATTGTGTTTCCCATTTTTCTTTATATGAGTTCCAATCTTTTTCTAATTGTTCTGTTTTTGGTGCAACATCAACAAGCCAATTTGTGTAATTGTTGTAAAAATCATTATAATTATCTAATGCATTTAAGTGTTTATCAAATAAAACTTCATAGGTTTTAATTAATTCATCTTTTTTGTTTTCAATTTGAGCATCTAACTTATCAACAGAATCTTTAACTTTAACAAGTTCTGTTTCAACCTTTTGCAAATATTCATCTTCTTTTTGTTCAAGTTGTTCTTTAAACTTATTAATCTCTTTAACTAAATCGTTTTTAACTGCATTAAACATTGCAGAACCATTTTCTCTGTCGCTAAGTTCTTTTTGTTCACTTAACAAAAACAACTGTTTTTTCTCCAACTCAATTTGCAATTTGGCTAGCATTATTGGGTCTTCTTCTTCTTCAATTTGTTCATTTAGCACAGCAATTTCACTTTCAAGCATAGCAATTTTTTGTTTGCAAAGTTCAGTGTCTTGTTGCCAAATTTCTTCAAAATTTGCAAATTCGGTTTCAACATCTTTAAGTTTTAAATCTATTTCGTTTTTAACATTTTCATATTCTTCATAAATAGGGTTAATGCACTTGTTTAATTCTTCAATTATAAAATCAGATCTAAATCTGCGTTTTAATTGAGTGTAACTTTCAGATAAAATTTCGTTTAGTTTTTTAACACTATAATTTTTCAACTCTTCTTTTTCGGTTTCACTTAAATCGTAATTTAGCGAATTAACTAAATCAACCAATTCTTGTTTTGAAGAAAATTCAGTTAAAACAACACCATAAATTTGATTGTTCATATAAAAATTTTTAACTTCATTTTTAATTGAATTTAACAAATTTTCTTGTTTGCTTTCATCTTCACAAATTGCAGTTATTAAAACCGCATTTTGAATGTCGTCATTAGCTTGTTCGGTTGTAATATATCCCGCTTTTGTTGCAAGTGTTATAATTTGTTTTGTAACTTCACCAACAGGTTTTCCAACAAAATTTTCGCCATTTAATAAAATTTCTGCATGTTTATTTTTTGCTAAACACAAAACAACTTCATCATTTTCATCAAGCATTAAGTCAATGCTAGGATTAATATCAATGCCAAGTTTACTAACTATTGTTGACTTAGGATTAATAACTTTATTAAGTAAAGGTAAAATTATTAGCAAAAATGAAAAAAGCAAAACTGCTAATACCATAAAACCAGTTATAAACTTAGCATTTGTTTTTAAAGAAACAACACCGGGCGAATTAATTTCTTCATAAACAGGCGTTAAATCTTTTTTTACTTTTACATTTTTAACAGAATCTAACACATTATTAGGTAAGTTATCTTCCATTTCAAGTTTTAATTGGCTTAAAATGTTTTTACGCTTCATCTCTTTCCTCCTTTTTTAAAACTTTTTGAAGTTTTTTAATTGCATTGTTATATGTCCAAAGAACACTTCCTAATGGTTTATTTAATATTTCTGCAATTTCTCTGTGTTTATACCCATACACAGAGTAAAGCACAACAACTTGCAGTTCAAAATCGTTTAAATGTTCTTTGGCAATTTTAAAAATTGGCATATCATCTTTAACAAAATTTTTATCTGTAACTGGATTTAAATATTCATGTTCTTCTGTGTCTAAAACGTCAACTTTTTTATTTTTATTTAAATAATTTAAACTTAAATTTCTTGCAATGGTTAAAATCCACGCATATCCATTAGTTCCATCTTTATAATATAAAATTTTTTCTTTAATTTTTAAATAAGTGTCTTGCATAATGTCTTCTGCAACATACGGATTTTTCACAATACTTAACACCAAGGAAAAAACACCCCTTTTTGTTAAGTGATATATTGCATCAAAAGCATTATTGTCGCCTTTTTTTAATTTAATTAAGTAATCATCAAGTAATTTTTTATCCATCATGTTCCCGTTTAACCATTAATTATTTAACAATTCATTAAAACAATTTATTTGAATTTGTTTTAGGTATAACTAAAATTGTTGTTTTTGTGCACAATAAAGTAATGGTTAAATTATTCTTAAAGTTAAATTTGTTAACAAAATAATTTTATCATAATATTTATTTTTTTTAAAACTTTATTGCCAAACATTTTACTATTGACAACATAGGGTTTTCAATGTAAAATTAATATGTATTATAATATTAAGTAAAATAAAAGTGAGATAGAATATGACAAGTAAAAGATTAAATATAATTATGCTTGTGTGTTTAATATTATTTTCAATAATTTTTGGAGTTTCTGCCACCCTTCGTGCTATTGAATTAAAAAAATTAGACGACGAATATGAGCAAAATGTTAAAGACGAACTAGACAAACAAACCCAAGAAATTCAAAACGGTTTGGAAACCGACAGTAAAAACGAAGCAAATAATAACAACAATACAACCACGAATTCTAACAACAATGTTATTGGAAGCGTGGTTAATTTTTCTAATTTTTTAGAAATGTACACTTTTTCTGAAAACAAATTAAACAAATCAACCAACATTCTTTCAAATGGAAGTGGTTCAGCAATTATTAATGGAACAACCAGTTCAAGCGCAATTAAACTAAATAACGAAAAAGTTAACATTTCTTTTACCAGAGCTCAAAACAGCACACAAAAATATTTTACATTTGATATTAGTGGTCAGTTAATTAATAATTTTTATTCTTTATATTACAAAACTTCTGTTTATGCAGAAGGTGCAATTTATTATATATATAGCAATCAAAACAACGATGGTTGGCAAACAATTTCTCAAACAGCAGTTCAAGAAAAATTTAATTGGACAACCAACCAAACATTTCATGTTATTAATGGTAACAGCATAAAAGATTCAACATTTTACTATGACAAATATTCAAAAACCTACACAGGAACAGCAGAATTAAACCCAAATGTTAGTGCACAAAAACTTAAATACACTATGATGGGCTTTATGAATGCAAGTGCACCAGCAGAATTTTTAAGTTCTAAAATAACTGTTCAAGTTGACCAATATGGAAATTTTAAAAGCATTAGATATCAAGACACTTTTAAAATTAACATTTATGACCCTGAAAACAAACTAACTCTTTATGCAACAATTAATGCAGATTACACCGAAACATTTGACTCAACTGGAAACAAAGTTGTTCACATAACAAAACCAAAAATTTAAAAACCACCTTTGTGGTTTTTTTCTTTTAAAAAATTAACAATAAGTTTTTTTAAATTAACAAACAAACTAATTTAAAACATTTTACATTGTTATGAAATTACAATATACTAAAAGTATAAAAAATCTAACAATTTAATAAAATATTATTAACTAAATTTGTTAGTTGGGAGGAATTTATGGCAGAAAAAGAACCTGTTAATAAAGTTGAAACCGAAAGTGTTGAAGTTGGCACTTTTAAACAAAAAATTGCAGAAGAAAACAAAACAGAAACAACAGCACCTGAAACAAAAGTTCGTTTAAAAGAAAAGTTTGTTCCAAGTGAAGATGCCAAACAAAATAAAAACATTGCTTGGCTTGCATACATATTGTTCTTTATTCCACTTTTAATAAATTCTAAAAGTGCTTTTGTTAGACATCACGCAAACGAAGGTTTAGAAATTAACATTTTTGATGTTATTGGTTTAACACTTTTACTTGTTGGTGCATTAGTAGAATCAACAAACAGCGCTGTTCACGGATTAATGATTATATTTGTTTTAATTGGAACAGGGTTATTAGTTTTAACATTAATAACAAAAATTTATATGATTGTTACAACTCTTCAAGGAAAAGAAACA
The DNA here is from genome assembly GCA_944376785.1 of uncultured Clostridia bacterium. GTDB lineage: Bacteria > Bacillota > Clostridia > Christensenellales > UBA1242 > UBA6345. The sequence continues at coordinate 16,999 of CALWDV010000009.1, forward strand.
AACACTCCTTGGATGTGGAATGTAAAAATTATTAAATAATTCAATTAATAAGCAAACAAAAAAAATTGCACTTTTGTGCAATTTTTTTTACATCTTGCTAATGGCAGGAATATTAACAATTTTAAAACCATTTTCTAAAACAATTTTAACTGCATTAACAACACACAAGTTTTGTTTGTTAACAACACCATTATCAATAATTCTGTTATTTGTGTAAAATTTGTTAAACTCACTTGCAATGTCCATTAATAATCTAATTAACAAGCAAGGTTCTTTTTTATCATACACATCAACAATGGTTTGTGGAAATTTGTTAAGCAATTTAATTAATTCATATCCTTGCTCGGCATTAATGTTTTCAAACATATCGTTTGTTAAACCTGCCTGTTCACCAGATTTTTCTAAAATACTGCAACAACGAGCATAAGTATATTGCATATATGGTGCTGTTTCCCCATCAAAATTTAATGATTCGTCCATATCAAAAACAGTGTCTTTCACTTTTTCATACTTTAATGCTTCATATGAAATTGCTCCAACTGCCACTTGCTTTGAAACGGCTTCTGCATCAGTTACCTTTGTTCCTCTTTCTTGCATTATGGCTCTACTTTTGTTAATTCCAGCTTCCAACAAATCTTTAAGCAATGCCTGTTTTCCTAATCTGCTTGAAATTTTGCCTGTTGGCAAACTATATCTACCATAAGCAATATGATATAAATTTTTTGCATATGGTTTATTTAACAACTCACAAATTTTAAACCATTGTGCAAAGTGTAATTTTTGGGCAACATCTGTAATATAAAAAGCAACATCAAATTTATAATTATTGTATCTATCTTGAACAGCTGCCAAATCTCTGGTGGCATACAAACTTGTTCCATCGCTTTTTTGAATTAAGCAAACACCTAAACCATATTCAGTTAGGTCAACAATTTTTGCTCCTTCACTATCCTTTAACAAACCTTTTTCGTTTAGCTCATCAATAACAGGTTGCATTTTATCGGTGTAATAACCTTCACCACGCCAACTATCAAATTTTGCACCCAATTCATTACACAAACGTTCAACTTCACCACGACAAAGTTCAATAATCCAATTAGAAAGTTCACGTGCTTCCTTATCACCATTTTCAATTTTCTTAAACCATAAACGTGCTTCTTCATTCAAACTTTCATCATGCTCTGCTTCTTGATTAAATTTAACATATAAATCTTGAACAGCATCAACACCCCGTTTTTCAACATCTTCCTTGTTGCCCCATTTTTTATATGCAACAATCATTTTTCCAAATGGTGTGCCATAATCTCCAACATAATTAATTGAAACTGTTTTATATCCAAGTTGCTCACAAACATTTTTCATAACTAAACCAATAATGGTGGTTTTTAAATGTCCAATATGCATATACTTTGCCAAGTTAACACTTGAATAATCTAAAACAACAGTTTTTCCTTTGTAAGTGTCAAATTTGCCAAACGCTTCTTTTTTATTTAACACTTCTTCAACAATTTTTTGTGCTAAAACTTGTTTAACAGCAAAAATATTTAAATACCCATTAACAGCTTCTGCTTTTTCAATAATTGAATTTTTTTTAATTTGTTCGTTAATGCTTGATGCTAAGTTTTCAGCAATTTTATTTGGGGCAATTTTTAGTTCCTTTGCAAGTGGAAAACAAGGAAAACAAACATCTCCATTTTTACCATCAACAGACAACACAAACATTTTTTCGTAATTTGAAACTGAAATTGGAAGTTTCATATTTTTTAGTTCTGTTAAAACTTCACTTTTAATGTCCATTAAAATCTCCTTAAAAAATAATATAAAAAAACAAACACTGTTTGTTTAAATTTCTAGTATATATAATAGCATATAATATAATTTTTTAAAACAAAAAAATGAGCAGTTGTTATTAACTACTCACTAAAACAAAAACAAAAAATATTTATTTAAAATTAAAAATGTGGAAAGCAACACTAAATATAAACTAAACCAAGTTAACTTTTTACTTTTAACAAATTTTAGCATTAACTTAATGCAAACAAGCCCACTAATAAAACTAAACAAAAAACCAACACTTAAACTTAACCAACCAATGTTTAAACTTGCCTCGCCTTTAACCACATCAATTAATTCAAAAAGCAAACCTCCAATAATAATTGGAATGCTTAATAAAAATGAAAAGTCGGCAACCTCTTGTTTGCTAACACCACTAATTAGCCCTGTTGCAATGGTAGAACCACTTCTTGAAATTCCGGGAAACACAGCAATTCCTTGTGCTGTTCCAATTAGTAGTGCCTGTTTATAGGAAATGTTTAAATTTGTTATATTATGGTTTTTTGACAAATAAATATTGGGTTGTGTCACAAAATATTTATTTTTTAACTTATTTACTTTATTTTCTTTAATTTGTGAAATTAACAAAACAAGTGCAGTTATTAAAAATCCAATAATAATAAAATCACCACTAAATGTTTTTTCAACTAATGATTTTAAAAGAATAACAATTATAACAGTGGGAATTGTTGCAACCAAAAGTTTTTTGTTGGTTTCACAAAAAGGGTTTTTAATTAACTCAAAAATTTGTTTATAGTAACACAAAACAACTGCAAGTAATGTTGCAACATGCAAAATAACACTTAGCAAAATTGTGTTATCGGTAATGTTAAAAATATTATAAAACAAAACAAGATGCCCACTGGAACTAATTGGTAAAAATTCACTTGTTCCTTGAACAATTCCTAAAATTATTATAATCCAAATTGCCATAGTTTTCCCCTTTTAATTATTATCAAAAAACCACAAAACAAACATTAAAACCTTTTATTTAATATTATATTTTTAATTTGTTGTATTAATTCCTTATAATTCACTTTTAATTATTATTTTTTTAATATATACTAATAAGGCAAAAATAAATTAAATCGAGGAATTAAAATGAAACTAGGAGTTGTAGGTTTGCCAAATGTGGGCAAAAGTACATTATTTAACGCAATAACAAAAAATAGTATTCCAAGCGAAAACTATCCGTTTTGCACAATTGAACCAAATGTTGGAATTGTTGCAGTACCAGACAAACGTTTAGACGTTTTGGGAGAAATTTATAACACAAAAAAAATAACACCTGCTATTATTGAATTTGTTGACATTGCAGGTTTGGTTAAGGGTGCAAGTAAAGGTGAAGGGCTTGGAAACAAGTTTTTAAGTCATATTAGAGAAGTTGATGCTATTGTTCATGTTGTTAGATGTTTTGACAACCCAAACATTACTCACGTTGACGGAAATATTGACCCAATTAGAGATATTGAAGAAATTAATTTAGAATTAATTTTGGCAGATTTAGAAACAGTTAATAAACGTTTAGAAAAATCTCAAAAACTATATAAAACCGGAAACAAAGAAGTAATTGATGAAGTTAACATTTTAACAAAACTTAAAGAAATTTTAGAAAACGAAAAACCTGTTAGGAGTTATAATGCAAACGAAGAAGAAAAAGAACTTATTAAAAGCTTTTTCCTAATAACTTCTAAACCTGTTATTTATTGTGCAAACATTTCAGACGATAACATTGCAACACCAGAAGATGAAATTGATTATGTTAAAAAGGTTAAGGAATTTGCAAAAAGTGAAAATGCTAAATGTGTTGTTGTTTGTGCTAAATTTGAAGAAGAACTTTGTTCTTTATCAGAGGAAGAAGCCGAACTATTTAAACAAGAACTTGGTTTAAAAGAAACAGGACTAAGCAAATTAATTGTTGCAAGTTATGACCTTTTAGGTTTAATTAGTTACTTAACTGCTGGTGAAAAAGAAGTTAGAGCTTGGACAATTTCTCGTGGAACAAAAGCTCCACAAGCCGCAGGTAAAATTCACACCGACTTTGAACGTGGTTTTATTAAAGCAGAAATTGTTAGTTACAACGATTTAATTGAAGCTGGTAACTTTTTGAAAGCCAAAGAAAAAGGCAAAGTTAGAATGGAAGGCAAAGATTACGTTGTTCAAGATGGTGATGTTATTTTATTTAAATTTAATGTTTAATAATTAAAAGGTGTTTTATGAAAGAATTTAAAGCTTTAAATGAACTTGATTTAAAAATTTCTAATCAAGAAAAAACATTGGTTGAAGAAAGTTGTTGCACTGCAATAACCATTGCACTTAATAATAATGGCGATGTTTTTACTTCTTTTGTTGGTGCATATAATCCCGACATTATAAAACTGCTTAAAAAAGTTCAAAAAACTTATTTTAAAGGGTTAGTAAAAAAACTAAAAAATAAGAATGAAGAAGCTGTTAAAAATGTTACTAAACAAGCAGATGTTCAAAATGAAATAACACCACAAACAGAACAACCTAAAAAAGTTAAAAAAGTTCACGAGCCAAGAAAAACAAAACAAACAAAAGAAGAAAACAAAACTGATCAATCAAAACAAACAAATAAAACAAAAAACACAAACAAAACAGAAAATTAACAAACAAAAAAAGAAGCAAATTGCTTCTTTTTTATTTTTTGCTTTATTAAAAAACTTAATTTTTATTAAAGAATTTTCTTATATAATTTTTTAATGTCGGCAACACTTGTTTCACGTGGGTTTCCACCTGTGCAAACATCATTAAACGCATCTTGTGCTAACACGTCTAAATCTTCTTCTTTAATTCCTAATTCACTTAATTTTTCAGGAATGCCAACTTGTTTTTTAAGTTTTTCAACACAAGCAATAGCTTTTTTTGCTGCTTGTACGTCTGTTAAACCTTCTGTTTTAACACCAAAAATTTCAGCCATTTTTCTATATTTTGGAAGTGATGTGCTTTCCATATTATATTTTAAAACAGTTGGTAAAATCATAGCATTTGCTAAACCGTGAGCAATGTTAAATCTGCCACCAAGAGGGTGTGCCATTGAGTGAACAATTCCCAAACCAACATTGCTAAATCCCATTCCTGCCACATATTGTGCATATGCCATTTTTTCACGTGCTAATTTATTTTTTCCATCTTCAACAGCAAGTGGAAGATATTTATAAATTGTTTTAGCAGCTTCCAAAGCAAACATATCGCTTAGTGGAGTTGCTCCTTTTGTTATTAAACATTCCAAAGCGTGTGTTAATGCGTCCATACCAGTGCTTGCAGTAATACCCTTTGGCATTGTTTCCATTAATGAAGCATCAATAATTGCAACTGATGGAATATCGTGTGGGTCAACGCAAACCATTTTTTTGCTTCTTTTTGTGTCGGTTATAACATAATTAATTGTAACTTCGGCAGCAGTTCCCGCTGTGGTTGGACAAGCAATTAATGCTAAACCTTTATTTTTTGTGTTTGCAACACCATCTAAACTAACAACATCTTTAAACTCTGGGTTTGTTGCAATAA
>CALWDV010000010.1 GCA_944376785.1 uncultured Clostridia bacterium
ATTTTACCTTTCTTAGCTTCAATTTCGTAATCTTTCCTTGCAATGTCATCATTAGCTTTTGCTAGTTCAGCTGAATCTTTAATTTGTTTTACGCACACATCTACAAAAGGTTTTAATCCATCTGTAATTTTTGGGCCATTTTTTATTCCCAATGCAAAATTATTGTTTGCAGTGGCAATACTTACAAAAGCTTTCATTACTGCATTTTCAATTTGTTTAACATCAACATTACCATCTTTATCAAAAAATTTGCTTACATCAAAACTAGCCGAAGTTTTGGCAATTATTGCCTCAAATTGTTTTGAATTTACATTAAAAGATCTGTGTAAACCACTATTTGATACACTTACAATGTAATTAGATACATATGTTTTTAGTTGTTTATTAGTAACTTCTGCTATAGTTTGAACTCTGCTATTTAGTAAATCAATTTTTTCATCTTGAAGTTGTTTATATTCAGAATCTAAAACTTTTCTTTCACGTTGAAGTGTTTTATCACGTTCATTTAATGTTTTTAATGTCTTTTTTGCATCATTTAAATCTTTTTCTTTTAAAGATTTTTTTGTTGTTTTTTGTGCTTCTTTAACTCTTTTTTCAGCAATAGAATAAATATCAACAACTGCCTCTAAGTTTTTAAATTTAAACTGTCCTAAAATATGTTCACAAACTCTTAAATCTTCTTTTAACCCAATAAAATCACAAACTGCTGAATTTAATTCAGAAATGTTTTGCACTTGTTGTTTATTTTGTAAAATAATTGCTGTGGCTAAATAATCTTTGTTTATTTCTTTTGGTAATTTAACTCCAAATTTTTTAGCAAGTTCTGTTAATTTTACCTTATCTAAATCAATTCCATAGCTTTTTGCATATTCAACAACCTCATCTTCCTTTTTAAACTCAAACATTTCTAATGCAGAAATTTTAGGTGCAAGTGACATTTGAACACTATTAATTAACAAAATATTATCTTTAATCATTGCAAAATCATTTGCATAATTAGACAATATATCAAATTCTCTTGGTTCAGAAAACTTATATTTATTTTCTTTAACATATTTTTCATCGCCATCTTTTAAAACAACGCTTTTTGACATCTCATCAAAAATAGTTTTATATTTTGGAATAATAGTATTTTTTGTTTGAGACATTAAAGTTTCATTTGTATTTCTTAAAACAGTTCTAAGCAAATTTCTTTCGCTTCTATTAATAAATCTGTTTTGTGTTCCACTTGTGTTTTCAGTTCCATTAATTGCTGCTTCAGCAAATTCTTGTGCCTGAGATTGTAAATCAACTGATACATTTGGAGAATTATAGTTAGCTTCTTTAATCATTTTATCACAATCTGAGTCAAGCTGAACTAATTTTGTTTTATATACTCTATGAGAAACTAAGTAAGCTGCATCTAATTTAAAATCTATGCTGGCTTGTGATTGAATTTCTTTTGCCATTGGTAATAAACCAGTAAATAATGGCACTGGGGATTCTAATGTTGATTCAAGTTCAACAACTTTATCATCTTGCATGGTATATCCACACAAAGAATCTAAAAATCCTACTAATCTATCTTCGCCCAAAGCTTTTCTAACTTGTTTATAATCTCTTTTATTTACAGATCCATCTTTGTTAAAAGTTAATTGAGCCGTTTGAATTTTGCCTTTTGCATCAGTATATGAAACTGGCATTAAAACTGAATGTAAAGCTAGAACAGAAACCGGAATGTTGGCATAATCTGAATACTTGTTTAAAATACCTTCTCTGCCACCACCAAATTGTTCAGCAATAGCATAAGAATCTATACTATCACTAACAAAATCTCTAAAAAACAAATCTTGTTCATGTTCTTTTGCATATTCTTTTGCAGTTTTATAAAATTTTTCAACTCTTTGTAAATTCTCGTTTGAAGCTTCTTCTTCTTTTGCAAAATTGTCTGCTTGCCATTGTCTATAATCTGAAACTTTAATTCTTATTTTGCCATTTACTTCTTCAATCGCTTCAGGGTATCTCTCATTGAATTCTTCAATTTCTGCTTCTGTTAACTTACCAGGGAAAACTGATTCATGAACATAAACAAATTTTGCATAATTTGACTTTTTAAATTCATCCTCTAATGTTTCTCTTAAATCAGTTGTTAATGTGTCACTAAAATATATTCCACTTAATGCATTATTTTTAACAAAATCTGTTGAATAAGCTTGTGTATAATCAGGTTGTGTAACAACAGAATCATATGCACCCGTTTCATCATTCAAAGTTGGTTGAATAAATTCACTTTGAACCTTTTTAGCTCTATTGTTTAGATCTACTTTTGATGCTTGAACATGTGCTCTATGCACAATTCCAGCATTTTTAATTTTTGTTTTAATATTATTAATTAAATCTTTTAATGCCATTTAAATAATTCCCCTTTAATTATTTTAAAATATAATAGCATAAATGCGTGATATTTTCAATATTTTATTAAAAAAATCTATATTATTAACAAAAAAACATATGTGAATTTTCACATATGTTTTTAATTTTTTAAGAATTTTTTTGTTCAAAAATTGTTCTAACAACTGGCAATGCTTCAATTTGAACTGTTGTTCTTTTCATTGCACTTGTAATTAAGAATGCCTGTCCACGTTTTGCAGTTATAATTGTGTCTTTTTCTTCATCGTTAATTCCACCTGCATTTCTATAAAGCTCAATTAAGTCGGTCATATCGTTTGGTGCAAGAGCAAAAATCATTGAATATTGACTGGCATTAATAACTGCTGTTGATTGTTGAGCAATTTCTGCTGTTCCAACGAAGTCCTTAATGTTTTGTGTAATAATTATTTGCATTCCATAATATTTACGAATACGTTTTGCCATTTGAACCATGAAATCAAGCGCAACAGGGAATTTTTTGTTAATGAAAACGTGCGCTTCATCAACGCAAACAATAACACGGCGATGTTCTTCTTCAAGCATATCTGGGTCGTTGAAATATTTTAAGTTAAAGTCACGGTTTTTAATAATTTCATTATTCAAATATTTGAATACAAGTAACATTTGAGCGTTTGCAATTAATTCGTTGTTGTTTGCAAGTAGGGTTCTAAAATTGAAACAAATAAAGTTTTCGTTTGTTGAAATACTGGTTGGACCATTCCACAAGTTACTGTTTCTGCCACCAGTTGCAAATTTTTCAACATAGGTTTTAACTGTTTGCAAATTTCTAACAACATATGGTTCACTTTCAGTGTTTAATCTGTTATTAACAAGTTTCATTAAATCATCAAAAATTGGAAAATCTTCAGGTTTTAAGCTTGCAATATCGGTTTGTGGACCAATATTTTTTTCAGCATATAAATCAACAATAATTGAGTTTAAAGTTTCAAATGCATCTGTGTTAATACCTGTTAAAATAACTTTAAAAAAGTTTTCTAAAAATTGTAAGTGCCCGTTAAATGAGTCATCTACCCCACCTTCTTCTGCTTCCAGTGAAGGATATATATGGAAAGGATTAAAAATACCACTAACCGATGATGCAACGTCAATCATTTTACCATTTAAGTTATGACACAAAATTTCATATTCGTTTTCTGGGTCAAGAATGAAAACACGGGTGTTATCAGCAGCAAAGTTGGTTAAAAGTGTTTTTGTTGCGAATGATTTTCCACCACCAGATTTTCCAATGATAACCATGTTTGAGTTAACACGTTCATTATTTCTTTGGAAAAAGTTAACAAACACAGGATATTGATTATATCCCAAATAAAAGCCATTTTTATCTTTTAATTCGCTTGAAATAAATGGGAACATTGCACACAAACTGCTTGTGTGAATTCCACGGCAATATTCGGTTAATGTGTCTAATCTTGAAATGTTTGCACTAACAAAAGCATTAATTTGACGTCCAAAGTTTTCTGCATATTTAAAGCCATATTGTTTTAAAACTGCCCTAACTTCTTTTTTAACACCTTCTTCTGCTGTAATGTGAATGTTAGTGTCATAAATATTTTCATTATTAGTTTTTAAACTTGCCAACAATTCACGCAAAGAATCATAGTGAGTTTGGTTTTCAATTTGAGCACTGGCTCTAAATGCCTTACTTAACTTAACTTCCATTTCCATTAATGATTTATCAAGCATTTTTTCTGCTTTATACTTATCAACAGGAGTAATGTTCACCACAACTCTGCAATTATCTAATTGGAAAATTGGATATAACCAAGCATTAGCAACTTCCAAAGGATAGTCAGTTATTGTGAAAGTTCTATATGTTCTATCATCAATATTTGTTGTGTTAATTTTAAATTTTACTTTGTTTGGACTAGCCCATTTAATTTTTTCTTCATTATTTAAAATATTTAATTCACGTTCATCAAAATCGTCTGTGAAAGTACTTTTTAAAAATACTAACAACTGATTTCCTGTTAAAATATCGGTTGCAACAGGTGTTTGAGAACTTAACATTGTTGCAACAATACCATTAACTGTGCTTTCTAATGCCTCACGGTCAGTGTCATAAACAACAATATAATAAAAATTCATTAAAACTTTCTTTTCATTGTTTAAAAGATTAATTGCACGTAATCTTTCTTCAAAAACTGGACTTCTTGCATCTAGTTCTTCGGCACCATAAAGTCCACGATCTGCCATGTCCATAAGTGTGTTATATTTTTGGTCTTCAAAATTAACTAAATCGTCTAAAACAAGGGGTTTTTTGGTTTTTACAATACTCATTTTTTGAGTTCTTCCTAAACGTTGAAAACATTGAGCAAATGTATTTAAAACCATTTCTTGTTTTTCAGCATCAAACGTTCCAAATTCAACAGGGTGAACTTCCATAACCATACCATAATATTCACCAAAACTTATAAATTTATCTGTTGAAAGTCCCATAAAAGGAATAATTCTTTTAATGTCGTCATTTTTGTTTTTAGGGTCTTTAAAATATTCTTTTTTATATGCTAAAAACTTAAACATTAAAACAACAGAATAATAAAGTTTTATTCCATCTGAAACAGGAACAAAAAGCATACACCAAAATGAAATAAAACTTAAACCAATATACCATTTATATGGCAAGTTACTAATAAAAATGAAAATTGCAGCAACCACTCCAACAATAGCAAGTAAAACGTCTAAAATTGAAACGTTGCGATAAACTTCGGTTTTAACCTTATTTTTTCTTGGAATAAATTTCATAATTTCCCTCTTAAAACATTATTAATAATAGTTATTTGCAAAATTATGTGTATAATTAATCACTATACAATTTAGTATATAATAAATATTTAATTTAACAAAATAAATTTAACAATATTTATTAAATCAAACAATATTAAATAATCAACAAATAAAAAAAATAAAACCCAATTATGGGTCTTATTTTTTATCTTTATTCTTTTCTTCCATTGCTTTTTCAATATTTTGTTTTGTTTGCTGAACAATTTGATGAATAGCTTTAGTAATTAGTTCTTCATTAACTTTAGCCCCCCTAGGCAAACTTCTTTTATAAGCGTCAATTTGATCAGCAATTGTTTGTTTAATATCACTAGAATCCATAATAGCTTGCAAATCAAACTTACTAGAATTAATAACTTTTATAGTATTATTAGCATCGGCCTGTACTGATTCAACGCCATGTCTGAATTGTTTGAATAATTTACTATCGACAACTTGATTTGCAGTAAAGTGACCAGAATCCATCATAGCTCTAACATTTTCTCCAGCTTGTATTGCATCTTTAACTGCTTTTGTCTGTTCGTTTTGATTTTTTAATGTGTTTAAAATTTCCATCAAAGCATCATAGAATCCACTTGCATCACCACTATCTCCTTTAGATTTTGCAATAGTTGCTTTTTGTGACAATGTTTTGCCAGTGATTTTACCTACCTTTATTTGTCCATTTTTGTCAATAGTTACTTCCCTACCTTTAATGCCAGCTAAATCTGAAGCAAAGCCAGTTTTTTGTTCTGAAGCTCCTTTTTGAAAAGCGTCATCTTTTTCTTTTTTCTCTCTTTCTCTCTTTCTTTTTGTTTGTCCACCAGACATAAAATCATCAAATGATTGTTGACGTTCTTTGATTTCATCTTCTGACCCCATTGACATAAAACGATCGCCAATAGTTCCTTCCCCATTCTTAATTCTTTCTGCTCTGGCTTTTCTCTTTTTATCTCTTGCTTCTTGAGCTTTTTCCACATCTGTTTCTTCACTGAATGGTTTTATCATTCCACCCGTATATCCACCAATCACATCATTTGCAGCTTTTCCAATGTTTCCCAAACCTTTTTGTAGAAATTTACTTCCTTGTTTACCTAACGTATTACCAACGGCATTCATTGCTTTACCTAAACCAGCAAACTTTCCTCCACCAGCAGCCAATTTTGCACCAGCTGCAGCAATTCCTGGTGCCGCAGCTAAAGCAACAGGTGCTGCTGCAACTGCGGCCATAGTTCCAACAGTTTTTCCAACCTTTTTAGCCATTGGTCCACCAATAGCATTTACATCATCAGCATTAATCATGTCAGATAAAAACTTGATTAGATCTTTGATCATAAATAATCCAGTTAAAGTTACTAAAATTGTAACTAAACCATTAGCACCATTAAAATCAAATCCAGCAGTTAAACCACCCACGGCACCCATACCATCAAAAGTTAATGGTTGGAATAACTTTATATTATTAACAACTGGCAAAACAAGCATTACTAAATTAAAACCAACTATTGTGCCATAAGCACCTAAAATATTTGCCAAGAATGATTTTTTCCAACTATTAAATGGAGAATTTGTAAGAGGCATTAATGCAACAACAGGTGGTGAAACCATAAATAAAATTGCCCCTTTAATTAATCTCATTATCATTCCAAATGTTGCATTAATCATTATTCCACAAGCTGCTAACGATGCACCTATATATAATAAATAATTTAGTTCATATACATTATAATAAAGTATAACAAATTCCCAATTTGCATAAGGTCTAAATGCACTTCCAGAATCAAATATACCTGCGCCAGTACTCCAACTTAATCCTTCATTATCTTTAAAGAAATTATCAATAATTTGAGCACATTCTTCTCTATTAGTTTCATTTATATTTCCTGAAATGCCAACCCATTTTTTTAATTCATCAGTTAAGTCACTACCATATCTTACACGATTTGTATTTGCGGCAGCTGATACAAAAATAGTTGATCCAATTGATGAAGTTCCACTAGATAAATTTGTTGCTCTATCAACAGTTTTTAATAATGCATTAGTTATTGCAACGCCACCAAAGCAACAAATTGGAACCAAAAAGAACATTAATAAACTTTTTAATGCCTGACCAAAAATAGCTCCTTTACTATTTTTGCTCCCCTCTGTTGTAAATTCTATTCTAATAACTTGAATTATTGCAGCAACTATTACCATAACAACAGCAACTAAACTAAGTGCAATTAGAACCTGAACAACATTAGAGTTTGTGAACATTTGTAATAATGGATCAATACCTTCAACTTTCTCAGTTCCAACCCAATAAACATCCATTCCACAAAGTTTTCTAAAAGTTCCTTGTAGCATATCGGCAATATTGGCAAAACTTGTTCCAATTTTAAACCATAATTGAGCTAAAAGTGTGTTAATTAATTCAAAAACCCAGCCAACAACCCAAATTATAAATTCAGTTAGCCAATTAATTAAGAAATCAAAAATTCCTAATGACATTGATGCAAAATGCATAGTTCCCTTCCTCCAAAAGTTTTTGTTTAACTATTTTAATGGTGATTTAATAATAGTTAAACTTAATAAACATAGTTATGTTTATACTTTTTATTGATTTAATTTTACATCATAAAGCGCCAAAAATCAATAAAATATTATAAATATATATTTTTTTAGTATTATTTTAACAAATAAGAATATTAATATTTTTATTTTTTGTTATTTTAGTAATTTAATGCAACTTTATTTAAAATGTTAAAATTGAATAAAAAAAAGACATCATTCGATGTCTTTTTAATGTTTTACTTACTTCCACTAAAACTATCAATCCAAGTTGCAATAGCTTCTGCATTTGCTGTGAATAATTTTAATAAAATTAATAACAAAATTGTAACAACTAAACCAATAATGGCGTTAATCATACGTTTTTTTGCTTCTTCACGTTTATCAGCACTTTCTGCCTTACTAAAATTAACACCTAAAATTATTGCGTAAATTGAACCTGCTGTTCCAACAAGAATTAAAATTGGAACTAACATTGCATCTAAAATTTCAACAACTGGCTCAAAAACTCTTTTATAAAATGACATAACTTCTTCATTTGTATCTGGATCACCTAACATGTTCATTCCACCAATAAATCCCATTACTGATTGAGCAATTTGCATTAGTAACATTTGCATATAATTTCCTCCATCATTTCAATCATATCTTACGATAATCTTATCACAATAATTAACATTACTCAAATGTTTTACACATTTTTTTTTAAAATTATTAAAAAATTATGCATTTATTTTGCTTAGTTGCTTTTATTACTGAAAAAATTAAAAACAACTAAATAATTTTTTTAAAAAAATAGTTTTATTTTTAAGATAGTTTTATTTTTAAGACAGTATTTTTATTTTTTTTTTAAATTTATTTGTAAATTTAGCAATATAAATATATACTAATATTGTTGAAAAACGAAGATTTAAAACAAAAATTAAAAAAGGTGAATTATGGGAAAAGACGATAAAGAAAATAAATCTTTTGCTGAAAAACTCGCAAAAAAAATTCTTTTATTTTTTGGTATGTTAATTTTGTTATTTGTTGTTTCATTTGTTGCGGCATCATACATAAAAAATAAAAAAGTAACATTTGATCCTGATGTTTTACTAGAAGGTTCATTTATATTAATATTTGTTGTTGGTATTTTGTTAATTGCACTATACTTTTTGTCAAAAATGATGAAAACAAGTGAATCAAGTGGTGGTGCAAAAATTAAAACAAAAGGTGGAATTAGCAAATATTACGATTCTCACTGGGTAACAGCACAAGAATTAAAAACCAACAAAGCTTTTAAATTTTGCTACTATGATCAACTTCCACAAAATAGTGATATTGGTATTTTGATTAGAGCAGAAGTTGTTGGTAATAAAATGCTAGTTAATATGTATAAAAACATTCACACTTTGGTTATTGGAACAACAGGAACTGGTAAAACAACACAATTTGTTAACCCAACAATTCAAGTTTATAGTGAATCAAAAGCAAAACCATGCATGGTTATTACCGACCCAAAAGGAGAACTTTACGATTTTCATAGTGCAAAACTTAGAAAAAAAGGTTATAGAGTTTTAGTTTTTGATTTGAAAGACCCATTTAAAAGCACTTGTTGGAACCCTATGGCACGTCCTTATGAATATTACACAAGAGCTAAAAATTTGGAAAAAGAAATTTTAGTTCATCGTGGTGACGACCCAAGGAAATATCCAAATTTGCGACTTGCAAACTCAGCTTATTACTCTGAATGGTATGAATTTAATGGTGTTGCTTTTGCAGATTTAAACACAGTTAAACAGCAAATTAACGGCTTAAAACAACAACTTCAATCAGAAGCAATGGAAGATTTGAAAGATATTGCTATGACATTATGCCCTGTTTTAAGTAAGTCAGATCCAACATGGGAAAGTGGCGCAAAAGATTTTATTTTGGCAATTATGCTTGCAATGCTTGAAGATAGTGATAAACCTGAACTTGGAATGACTATTGACAAATTTAACTTTTATAATGTTGCTAAAATTGCAAACTTTAAAGATAACGATCCATTTAACCCAATGAAAACAATAACAGATTATTTTGCTGGACGTAGCCATTTAAGCCAAGCAACACAACTTGCAAACCAAGTTATTACTAATGCCGATAACACTAAAAAATCATATATGGGTATTGTTTCTGAAAGATTAAATTTGTTTAGTGATATGGGTGTTTGTTATGCAACACACACAAATGAAATGGATTTAAAAACTTTCACAGATCAACCAACTGCTTTGTTTATTAAAATTCCAGACGAAAAAGTTACTCGTCACGCAATTGCAAGTATGTTTATTAGTCAGCTATATAAAATTTTGGTTGACACAGCAAACAAAAATGGTGGTAAATTAAAAAGAACAGTTTATTACATTCTTGACGAATTTGCAAATATGCCTGCAATTCAAAACTTTGAAACAATGATAACTGTTGCTCGTTCAAGAGATATTTTCTTCTTGTTAATGTTACAATCATATCAACAACTTGCAATTAAATATGATGAAAAAGTTGCTGCCACCATTAAAGATAACTGTAACATTCACGTTTACATTGGTTCCAACGACCCTGCAACACAAGAAGATTTTAGTAAACGTTGCGGAACAATAACAGTTGAAACTGAAAGCACAACAACATCAAAAGGTAAAAAAGACGAACAAAGCACAACAACAACCAGTGTTAACATTGATTCACGTCCTTTAATTTATCCTAACGAATTAGGAAGTTTAAAAGATGAATTGATTGTTTCAATTTTAAAACAAAATCCAATAAAATCTAAAACAACTCCAAGCTATCTTCCTGAAGCACAAAAATTTTATGATATGCGTCCACCAGAAGATGACTATATAATTCCAAAAATGTTGGACGAAACAAAAATTTATTATGACATTAGAGAAAGAAACAAAAAAGTTCTTAACACAACTTCTCAATCAAGCAACAATTCTTTTGGAAGTTTTGGTGATTTTGATATTTAAAAAAAACAGCAATTGCTGTTTTTTTTATTTTTAAACAAAAATAGCATTTTAAAAGAAAAACACATATTTATTTGATTATTACTAATCCTAATTATTAATATCAATATTAGATAAATTATATTAAATTATAATATATATTATTTGGCAAAATTTTTTTGGTATGATAAAATTTAAGAAGTAAATTGTTGAAGTATGTATTTTTTTGTTTAATACTTTTTTCAATTTTGAAAAATGGAAAATTGTTTAGGAGTTTCACATGAGAAAATTTAGTTGGAATAAATTTTTAAACATATCACTAATTGTTGCCACTTTTTTAATTATTGGCACTTTTCTTGGCGTAACATATTTTAATAAACCTGCAAAAAATGTTAATGCAGCGCCATTAATTGAGGGCATTCCTTTTAAAGTGGGAGTTATGGAAAGAACATCTACTGCAATAGATGATGATGGGAAATTTAAATATAACGATGGTGATCCAACATATAGTGGCAATTTAGAAACTGTTAACGACGGCGAATATGTAATGCTATATAACTATAACGCAGAAAAAAACGTTTCATCAGAAACTGTTAACGTTGAAAACATATACATAAGCTTTGGAGAACAAGAAGTTGAAAAGTATGTAACATACTTGCGTGTTTATGTTAAGTTAAATGGAAAACCAATTGTGGTTGACAGTGTTCATGAATATCAAAGTGTTAACTTACCTAACAACATTTCAAATGCTTATTATTGGTATGATTACTTTGATGCAAAAAATTATGGCGAAGGTTTATATGAATTTCAATTTGATTATTCCTATGCATATAACGGAAACAACTACACTGGCTATACATACAACTACTCTTTCTACTTACTAGACCAATGCAGATATGACGAATATCCAACACTAAACAACACAAATGAAGGTAGTTTAGATTCAACAAACATAAAACAATATTATTACAACTATACTAACAACAATTTAGCATCTTTACAAATTGATGCTTCAAGATACAACATTTCTTATACACGTGAAAAAAATAAAGACACAGAAACAGTTACTTCCAATTTCACAGTTGATCCAAACACTAAATATGGTAAATTAACTTTAACAAAAACAATTTTAGGATCAACATCAACACAAGTTATTGATAACATTCAACCTGTAACTGTAACAAAAGGAAAAGCTCAGGTTGTAACTTATCCAACAACTTTATATTTAGACGATTTAGGAACATATACTTTCACAATTAAATATTTGTTACAAACCGGCTCAGATTCAAACACAGAATATGTTGTAATTGATAATATTTATGCTTATGATGTTAACGAACCTGGTTACGAAAACGGCACAATTCAAAAAGGAAAATTAAAACTTCACATTTTTGGAATTAAAGCATACTTTACTAAAAACAATGGCACTGAACTTAAACAAACTGATGGCGGAACAATTATTTGCCAAGCTGATGTAACTAGTAAATTATATAACAGTGGCACTGTTGGTTATGAAAACAAATTTGATTTAGGATTTAAAAATAGTTTGTTGGCTGATTTTGATAACTACCCAAAAACAAATTTGGCACCTGTTTATTTTGACTATTATAGTGCATTTAGTTTTGATGGTAATCAACCATTATCAAAATATAGAATTTACACCGATAGTACATTTAAAACAGTTAAAGAAAGTGGTTACATAACAAAAGACACCACCCTAGACACTGCCGGATATTACGAAATAATAATTAATTACACATATGACCTTTACACAGAACCTGGAATTGACATAACAGCTGGTTCTCAAATTCAACATTCACAAGCATTCATTTTCCAAATTGACAACTCAACACCAGAAGTAAAATTATATAAAACAACCGAACAACTTGAATCAAACATTTTAAAAAATAACGCTTTCACAAAAGAAGGTGTTTCAGCAAGTTGGAACGACACAAGTTATTTCCAAGCTCCAATAACAGCAGAATATTCGCAATATAATTTTGACGAAGACGAAAGTGTTATATCACAAAACCAAGCTTATGAAAAAGGAACTATTATTGGAAATGGTAGCAATGGCAAATATTATTTAAGAGTTTATTTTACATATAGTGAAGATGTTTATGTTGAATATAGTTTCACAATAGACAACACACCAATTAGTGACATTCATATTCAACCAATTTATGCAATTAAAGATATAAACAACAAAGTTACTGGTTATGGTATTGCAACAGATACAAATGAAGTAAACTTTAACAACTCAACAATAATCAATCAACCTTTCACATTAACTTATTCACAAAAAGACAGTGGTGCACAAATTAAAACCACATATTATAAAATCCCATTTGCCTACAATAATAGTGCAGGAACAATTAAAAATGTTAATGACAAGTTAGTTGTTGAAAACGATTATGTTATTGATGCCGATAACATGAGCAGTGGCATTGATTATAGTTTAGATTATTCATCAGTTGAAAACAATATGGTTGCCAACGACAATGCTTTTTTAGATGACAAATCATACATTTATTTGTTTGAAATGATTGACGAAGCTGGTAACTCAGCAACAAAATATATAATTTATGATTTAACAAAACCTTATGTTATTGTTGATGCCGACGCAAAAACTCCTGAAATTGATCAAGTTGACAACCCTTATGGAATTGTAACAAAAGAAGCAAAATTAACTTGGGGTGATTTTAAAGGTGTTAAAGTTAATGCAGTTGTTTTAAATGAAATTATAAGCAACTCAAAACTTCAATCAATAATTAATAGTGAGCAAGAACTATTTAAAAACATTGATAATTCATATTATATGTGTGTTCCAATTAATAAATTTAATGTTACATACACCAACACTTCAAATGGAACAACAACAAGTGAAACATTAACACTAGAAAATTCATCTTACTTAAATTCTGTAACACTTTACCCTGTTGCACCAGAACAAGCAACATCAATTCAAAAATTCTTTTCTGGTGATAACAAAATTTACACATACACCATAACAGATGCTTCACACATAACAAGTGCAACAAATATTGCTAAAAGCAACATTAAAAGCAGTTTCATTAGAATGTTTTTAGACAATGCACAAGGCATTGCATATGGAAATTTTGGAACTTCACTTTCAAACACTAACTCTGTTGCAGATTATGAATCTATGGTGGAAGGAACAACAAGTGCAAATCAACTAAGATTTACTTATATTCCTGGTGAAGAAGGTTCAGATTATTATGTTAAAAGCTTAACTTACACATATTATGATTATTCAACTGAAAGTTATTTAACATTAGACACAACTCTTAACGAAGATAAAACATATATTAATGGTTATGAAGAAGCACAAGCACAAGGTATTCCATACCCTAAATATCCATTTAATAAAACTCCAACAATCGAAAACAAAAATATTGCAATAACCGATTTAAAAGTTAACAAAAATGGTGAAACTCAATTAGACCGTGTTGTAACAGAAATTTTAAATCCAGTTAGCGAAGGTGGTTCAATAGTAACCAAACCTGGAATGTATGTTATAAAAAGAGAATATGAAGCACAAGAAGGTGGCGATTACACCTATGACAGCATTATAAGATATTATGTTTATTATGTTGATAGAAATGGAATTATTGAAATTGATTCAAGTGTTACTGACGAAAACATCTATCAAAGCACTCGTGCAGATATGCTTTACGAAACTGGTTCTGGTATCATATTCAATTTCTCAAATCCTGACACACTAGGCAACTATGACACATACTACACTGCACTTCAAATTCAACAATATTTGGCATTTGCTTCATCAACAATTTTTGATAGTAACAAATTGCCAATAAACTTACTTATCCCTCTTGATAAATACAATTCAAAAACAACTTTAAATCAATCAACTGATGCTTCACAAACAACATCATATGTTAATGCTGTAAGCACAGAAAATAGCACAAATTATCAACTACGTTATAAAATAACAGTTAACGATTCACGAATAACTGGTGGAATTGTTTTTGATAACACAGGTGACGAAACAATTTTAAATAGCAGTTATGTAACAATTATTAATGATAATGGATTTAGAAGTTTAAGATTTGTTAGTGAAGGAACATATAATATTAACTTATATGACACTGCCGACAATCGTGACTCACAAAAATCAGATGAAACAAAAGAAACAGATATAAATAAACAAAAAAATAATTCATATTCATTTGTTTTTGCAATTTCACATGAAAGTCCAAATGGAGAATATTATAGTAAGTATGATGATGACAACCGTACTGATATGATATTAAATGCAAAAAGCAGTTCAACAAACACTGTAACCTACAAAAGCTTAAATAACGATTCTTTAAGATTTAGATTTAGAAAAAATGATGATAAATACAGAGCAGAAATTGACCCAACAAAAATTGTTGTTCAAAAGAAAATTGGAAACAGCACAACCACAATTTTTGATAGTGGAGTTTCCACAAACACAGATGTTTTAACATTTGTTCCAGACAGTGTTTCATCAACCGGCGAACAATCTGAAACTGGTTATTACATTTTAACCATTTTTGATGAATATGAATATCAACAAAATGGCAAAGCATATTTAGGTGGCACAGGCTCAACTCGTGACTACTTAGCATCAAAAACACAAAACATTGAATATATTATTAACCTTCAATATGTTGGTAATGAAAGCGATTATATTGTTAACACAAACAATACCACAGTAAACTATTATAAACGCTCATTTAACATTGTGTTAGATAGAATTAAACCACAATATAACTATGCAACATTAATTAGTTTAGATAATCAAAAATTTGCGGCAAGTGAAAGTTTAGATCAAAGCCGAATGGATGAATATTTCTTTACTGTTAATGAAAACTTTGATTTCATTCAAAATTCTAATGTTGGTGGCGTTTTAGATTCAACCGAGTTATACATTAGGCATTTAAAAGCAAAATCTGATGAATGTGACTACCCTGAATATTACAAAACCTTTACACCTGATGATGATAACTACTATGAAGAAGGCAACACAAGTCATATTAGATTTTCTGAATCAAATCCAGATTTCTCTTTAAGAACCTATGATGTTGATGGAAAATTAAATGCACCATATGCATTTAGCGATGGCAGAGGTTATTATGAAGTTGTTGAACGTGATGAAGCAGGAAACTACAAAGTTTATGCAGTTTATTACAACCCTGGTTCAGTTTCAAATGTTATTAACTTCGAATATGAACCAGCAATAAAATCTGGCACAAATCAAGATGAAAACAATCCAGAAACAAATTTTGGAAAAATGCCATATGAAGAAAACAACGAAGAAAAACGAACAATAGAAATTTTAGGAAACAACTTAAAGTTTACTTCTATTAATGATTTAGGAACTTATAATAACGACTACTTCTATAAATGCATTATAGAATATAACACAACAAGAAGGGTTATAACCAACAACCCAAATGACAGGCAAAATTCAAACAGTTGGACAGAATTTTTAAATTTAATTAACAATGAACTTGCCTTTACAGATGTTGTTTCAAAAGAAGGTTATAAAATAACAATAACTTTTGTTAACCGACTTTCTGAAAACTATGTGTTTACTTATCGTGTTCCTGGTGATAGATTAGAACCAATATTTACCGATATTTCTTCTTCTCAATTCACAATAACAATTCCATACGATAATAACAGCACATACATTAAAGAATTCCATGTTTGGAAATTCACAAACGGAACATGGATTGAACAATCACAAGATAGTTTAGGCAACACCATTGTTAAATCTTATTCAACTGGTGCAAGTTTACAAGGCAGAACCTACACATTTGGTTTAGGCGAATTTAAATTCCAATTAATAGACGTGTTTGAACGTGGACGTGACCAAGAAAAATATCCTCCTTACTACAAAGGAATGGGTGTTAACGATGTTAGAACAATTAATTATGGCACAAATGTTGTTGTAAACGATGTTGCACACACTGCAAGCATTGTTAACTTAAATTATCAAACAAACCTATATCTACTTTCAATTTACCCATATAACAACGAAACTCAAAGTTATGGTGCTAAGTTGTTAGATAGTGAATTTGCAAATTATGGTATTACCGAACAAAGTATTGTTAATGGTGTTAGAACATTAAATTTTGAAAACAAAAATAAAAACACAATTAAACAATTTAAAGTTGAATTAGTTGTTGAAAAAACCAACACAAAATACACATATTATTTTGCAATAAACAAAACATTACCAGAAATAGAACTTCGCAATTTGTCTGGTGGAAAATTAATTACATCTTCAAATTATAACGAGCCAACAATTCACACAGAAAACTTTATTGTTGCTTGGGATACAAATGACGCATTTAATGCACAAGTAAATTTAAAACGTGAATATATTGATGCTTCTGGAAAACAACAAACAGAATACATTAATAACATTGCAAATGGTTATGAAGTTGGACTTTCTGGAACATACACTGCAAGCATTTCCAACAGTTTAGGATATACCGACACAGATTATAACATTTACTTTAAACTTGTTTCAGGTGAAATTGTTGTTTATGATGTTGTAACAATTAATAATGGTGTTGAACAAATCTTACGCCCTTCACCAAAAACTTCAACCATTGAAATTGGCGAAGTAACCAAAATTTTATATCGTTACTATGCCCTAGAATCATTCAACAATCCAACTGGTTCACAAAAATATATTGAAATTCGTGCCAACAAAAATAAAGGTATTGAATATCAATTAATAACATTAGAAGATAACACAGAAGAAACAATTAATGAAGAACCAACTGAGGACGAAGGTGAAGACACAACTTCAACAAGCAGAATTTATAGAATTTATGGTGCAAGTAACTATGGTTACGAACGTTACATTGAAATTTTATTTGTTGATGAAACCAGTCAGGATAGTGGTTTAACATTAACAAACATAACTGCAACCTACCCTATTGATGAAGCAGGTGCAGTTGGCACACTAGATTTGAATGCTGGTGAAGTTAAAACCAATGTTGAAAGAATTGATTTAAATTGGAAAGCATATAATTTAGGAATTAACTTAAATGAAAATTTAAGAGGTAATTTAATTTACTTAGATTATTACTTTAACGGTGAATTTATTAGAACTATTTATAGTGATAGTGCCGAATCTAATTCATTAAGCATTTCAACTGCTGGAATTCATAAATTTAAATTATATGATTTAGCAGGAAATCAACAATATTTTGGTTTAAACAATGAACTTGTTATTAACTTAGTTAATGATGTTCTATTTACAATTAACGGTGAAGAACCAATGAACAATCAAATATTTAATAGTGAAGTTATTTTAGAAATAACTAATAGATATTTATATTTCACCGACCCAACCATTACAGCAACTTTAAATGGAACAGAATTCACACCAGACAGAGTGGGAACAAGCTTCTATCAATATAAATTTACCGATCACGGATATTATGAAGTTACTATTTCAACAAAAATAAGTCAAAATGAATCTGTAACAACAAAATATTGCTTCACAATTATAAATAAAAACATTGCCTTACCATGTTTTAGCATTCCACAAAATTCAAATTTTGAAATTGTAAAATTGTTAAAACAAAACTTGGACATTACACACACACTACAATCAACAAGAGAACTATGGCTAAGCCCTGCAAGTTTTGGAACTGGAAACTACACAATAACATTAAGACAATTTAACGAAGCATTAAATAAAAATATTGATTTCACATTTGAAGTTTGGATTAACAATGAAGTTCCTTATATTTTCAGTTCTACAACTTTTGGAACTTCAACAACAAGTAACATAACATTAACTTATAATCCAAAAATTATTTATGACCAAATTGGTGAAAGTTACATAAGCATTACTGGACAACCATACATTATTATTGATGCAAACAGTCCAAATGAAATTACTTCATATACACTAACAGAAGATCGTGAATATTGGATTCAAATTTATAGTGCAGATGATAAACTAATAACATCTTACAAAATTATTAAGAAAGAACCACTTAACACAACCTCAATTATTATTATTGTTGTTGTTTCAGTAATTGTTGTTGCTTTAATTGTTGTATTTATTGTTATTAGACGTCATTTAAAATTTAGATAAAAAAAATAAAAAAAGTTCTCGTTTATTCGAGAACTTTTTTTATTATTACATTATTAATAATTTTAAATTATTTTAAAATAACATCATCTACAATTTTAGAAAGTTCAAATTCAAAAAACTCTTTAATTTTTGGTTCAAGTTTTAAACTTTCAACAACAATAACTTTAACACCACTTTCTTTTAATATTTTAAAACACTTTAAAATTTCTTCTTTAACAACCACATTTAGTTTTGCAGGGTTTTCAACTTTTTCACAAAGCAAAGCTTCTAATGCTCTATAATATGAACTTAATGAATTAATAACCATTGAAACAGAAGTTTTACTTGAAATAACTTTTGCTCTGTTAATGGCTAAGTTATAACAACAATAAATGTCTTTATATGTTCCATAAGGATTAACATATGCATAAATTTGATTTTGTGTGTTTTTTAAATCTTGTTTTTCATATGCCGAAACATACATATTAACTTCGTCATTTAATTCATTAAACAATTTTAATGCAAAGTCGTTGGTGCTTTGGTTTGAACTAAACATTAAAACACTATCACCCATTTTTAATTTTTTACCAAGTTTTTTGCATTCAATTTCTGCAACTTTTTTTGATTCTTTTAAATTTTTATTAACAGATATAATTTTAGTTACTGCACGTGGTCTGTTTGGAATGATTAACTTTGCATATGCTTCAACATAATCACCAGTTTGAAGTTTGTTATTCATAATTATCATTTCATGAATGAAAACATCTTCACTGCTTGTGGTAAAATTATTAACTCTAATAATTCCAACACCATTTGAAGCAATTTCAACCATACCTTCAACAACTTCATTTTCACCCATATTATATTCCACTTGTGGCATATTAACAAAAAAATCAAAATCTTCTTGTGGTTTTATGGTTAAATCGAAATTAACATCTTCTGGCATAAAAAATTCCATTAAAGTGTTAATTTGATTATCACTTTTACTTGGCCTACCTTTTTTGCTTGGTGCCTTATAAGGTTGACTTTCACCATTTAAAATTTGCATAACTTGATTAATAATATCTTCTTTTTTTAACGCAGTTGGACACTTAACTCCAATTTTACGCGCTAAATCCCTAAGTTCATGTATCCTTAGAGAAGAAAGCGTGCTTTCGTCCCAATCCTTATTCATAACTTACTCCTTATCGTAAATTATAACTAATTTTAGTGCTTTTGGCAACGAAATATAAATAGAGAAAAATTTAATAATTTTTAAAACCTAATTAAATTATTCCTAAATAATTAAATCACCTGTGGTTGTTTTAATAACTCTTAATATGTTAACTTCTTCACCAGTTAAAACATCAATATAAACATAATAGGTGTAATCTTTCCAAGTGCAAATAAATTCATATGTTAGTGTTTCACCAACAAATTTGTTTGGAATTAATGCCAAATTTCTTTCTTCCACTGTTAATGCTTTGCTTAATTTGGCTTGTGCATCATCAAAAGTTATTTCAGGCATTGCAATTTCTCTGGCAACATGATTATAGCAATAATTTTTACCTTCTAATGCAATAACCTGCCCCAAAGTTTTATCAACTTTAACTTTAACTAAATCAGGATAATAAATAACACTATTTTTTATTGGTGCCAAATTAACATAAATAATATTGTTGTTTTCTGCATACCAAACTTGATGCATATTTTCATAACCCAAATTTGTTGCAAATTTTTCTGCTAAAACAATGCTTTCTTGTGTGGTTAAGTTTTGTGTTCCACCAGTTCCAAATCCTGTTATATCAACAATAACTCCACCTTGTTTTGTTATTTGCACAAATAATTGCGAACTTTCTGTTTCAACTTTAAAGTTATATGTGTAAAATTCACCATCACTTTCACTTTCATAATTAACACTAACCAAATTTAAAAATGATAACTTTTCATTAATTTTTGTTTCAGCTTCTTCTTTTGTTATTTCTCCACTTGGCAAACCTTTAATTTCTTTATTTAAAACCGAATCAGAGAAAGGTCCGTCATAAATAAGTGTTGGAACTTTTGAAGTGGTTGAATCAACAAACCCTGCATTAAAGTTAGAATTATCACCATTTGAAAAATCAACGTCACTAATAATTTTATAATCAAATTTTAACGTTGAAACATAATCGTTATATTCTGCCATCAATTCTAAACTTGCAGTGTGAAGTTCTTCAATTTTATCATAATCATAATCACTAAAATTTTCATTATTGTTAACTTTTGTTAGCAAACTATAACAATAGCCACCAAGTTTATTAACAAACTCATTAACATTTTCAATTTTATTGTTTGAAATTGGCAAATTAGAAATGTTGTTATTTGCCATATTACAACTATTATAAATGTTTGTTAAAACTTCTCGCTTTGTTTGTGAATCGTTAACAGCAACTAACTTACTCATATCAATTTCAATATCATTAATATTAGAACTTAACTCGTAAAAACTGCGTTTATATAGGTTTTCAAGTTGAGTTGAATATGTGTTTGTGGCAACAACAAACACAATAAGTCCTGCCAAAGTTGCAAACAAAGTTATTGCAAGTGAAACAAATAATGTTATTAAAACTCCTTTATTTTTCATATATTCCCCCTAAATTGCAAACACGTGTTTCCCAATGGTTACCACAACTTGTCTGCTCCAAATCCAACTTGATGTTGCAACGGCCGGGTTATAATAATACAAACTACCATAACTTGGATCCCAGCCACTTAAAGCATCTTGTGCTGCCTGATAAGATTCTGCATCTGGTTCTAAATTAATTTGTCCATCATGAACAGAAGTAAATGCCCATGGTTGATAAATAACCCCATAAATTGTGTTTGGAAAATCAGGACTAGCCACCCTGTTTAAAATAACAGCGCCAACTGCAACTTTACCAACATAAATTTCACCACGTGCTTCTGCATGAATACATTTTGCTAACAAATAAACATCATATGAATTTTGCATATTTAAACTAACACCAATGGCTTCTGCCGTTGCATAGTCAATTTCGCCTGTTGGATTAATTCCGTGAACTTCCTGAAAATAAATTATTGCTTGTTGCGTTTCCCAGTCGTTAACCCCTGTTATTTCGCCATCATAATATCCCCATGCTTTAAGTCGGCGTTGAATTTCTGCAAT
>CALWDV010000011.1 GCA_944376785.1 uncultured Clostridia bacterium
AATATCATGCCTAAAATGAACTGATAAACGGTTTGTTGCAAAGAACCATGTAACAACGTAAACATTAATGCAGACAATAAAATTGCAATGTGTGGATTAAATTTTTTTTCAAGACCTTTAAAAATTAAACCTCTAAACAATAGTTCTTCACAAATTGCTGGTAAAACAGCCATTGCAATAATTCCAACAACTAAACGCCACCCATTGTTCATAACATATGGTAGTGCATTACTTGGGTTATAATTAATTTGAGAAAAACCATAGTTAACAAGCGAAATAAATGGTGAAATCATAAAAACTGCAACAACACTTATGGTTATAACAATTAAAACTTTAACCCAATTTAATTTAAAACTAATATCCGACGCTTTAAACACGTTATAGTGAAATTTTTTAACATAAATAAAATAAATAAAGAAAAAAACTATTGGCGTAAAAATTAAGTTAACCACTTTAACAAATTCTGTTGCAATAAACTCTTTATAGCTGTTTCCAGTTGCCACTGCTAAAAACATAAACAAAATTATTAAAGCAAGTGACGCAACGAAAGGCACAATTAACGCTAAAATAAAGTTAATGCAACTATCTTTAACACTAAAACAATTTCTTTTTTCTAATTGTGGTAAATTTTTATTCATCATTTTTCCTTTTTCTTAAAGATTTTTAATCATATTTAAAAGTATAGCACAAATGTTAAAAATTAAAAATAAATTTATTATTATAATAAATATATTTTAAATATAATAATTACAATTATTTTAAACTTTTTTATTAATTTTATTTTAAACTTTTTTATTAATTTATACTTATTAAACTTTCCAAAAAATTAGTAAAAAAATAAACAACACAAATATGCTGTTTATTTTAAAACAAAAACTGTTCCAATGTGTTCGGCTGGAGCAATATCAATTTTAATATTAACTCCTGGAACCACGCCCATTGCCTCTAAATATGCACACACGGTTTCATAACAAAGTTGTGGTGTGTTGTTTTCTAAACTTAAATGTGCTAAAACAACTTGTTTAACATTGTTCTGTGCAAGTGTACAAACCACTTTTGCACTTGCCATATTGCTTAAATGACCATTTCGACTTAAAATTCTGCGTTTTAAAATTTCAGAATAGTTTTTATTGTTAATAAGCATTTTTTCATCATGATTACTTTCTAAAATAACCAGTTTGCAATTTTTTAAATTATCAATGGTTTCTTCACTTGCAAAACCTAAATCGGTGGCATAGGCAAACTTTGCATTTCCACAACTAACAACAAAACCCACACACGAAACTGCATCATGTGGCAGTTTAAAACTTTTTATTTTAAACTCACCCACACTAAATTCTTGGTCAAAAAAACTTATAACTTTTCTTTCATCAACATTACCAATTTTTTTTAAAACCACATCACGACCATCTGCATGAACATAAAGCAAACAACCAAATTTTCTCATAAGCCCACCAACCGATTTTATGTGGTCTGAATGTTCGTGAGTGTTTAAAATTGCTGTAATTGAATTTGGGTCACAATTCAAACGTTTTAATTTTTCTATTAAGTTATTAATGTTAATTCCAGCATCAATAAGTAAATTTGTTTTTTCACCCATAACCAAAACACAATTACCTTTGCTGGAACTAGCAAGTGTTACAACTTTCATCATTAGCTAATTTACCTTTTACGTATCATAGTTTATCAAATTAATTTTGCTTATGCAAGTAATCATAAAATTTGTAATAAATAAATTATTTTTATTAATTAAATTTGCGAAAAAAATTTTAATCTTACACATTAAATTAAGTCATATTGACAATAACAACTTTTCCTTCAACCCACGAATTAATATAACTTTTCAGTTCGGTTTTGCAAACCTTTTCAACAATTCCAATAAAATGTTCGGGTGTTACATTTTGAAAAGCGTATGTTTTATAATATTCATTTAAAACATTTAAAAACTTGTTTTTGCCAACAACATCACACAAATTGTCAAAAAGTAACATTCCTTTAACATAAGTCATATAAACGTATTCTGGCTCGGTGATATATTCATTAAGTTTTCTGTTCATTGAAGTGTCAACCTTTCCAAGCACATCTTCATATAGTTCAATAAAAGTTACATAGCTGTTATTTGTGTTTTTGATTAGTTCTTGTGTGTTAACGCCATACTCAGGATTTTCTTCATAAAATAAAACTGTTGAATATTCTGTTAGCCCTTCGTCTAACCAAGCATATCTATATGCATTGCTTCCAATAACACCATACCACCATTGGTGTGCAGTTTCATGAACAATAACATTCTTATAGTCGTCACCTTCAACGTCACTAGAAATATAAATTAAATTTGGATATTCCATTCCACCATGAACAAAGTTTGCTTTAACAATGCTTAATGTTGAATAAGGATATTTACCAAAAATTCTATTAAATGTTTTTAATGCATCAACACCTGCCTTTAAATTTTCTGCAAAGTTTTCGTCGTTAAAATAATAATATAAAACTGTTGTATCTTCAACTTGCTCTGTTGCAATTTCAAATTTTTCACTCATAACAAAAGCAAAATCTCTAACGCAAAGTGCTTTTATTGTGTAAGTGTTTGTTTCATTTCCATTTTCAACTTTTTCTTGAACTCCCGTGCTTGCAACTTTGTATTTATTTGGAACTGTTAAAGTAACTTCATAGTTTGAACAATCAGAATAAAACGGATCGCCATTTGAATTATACGGATCTAAAACAAATTCACCATTTTCAAAAACTGCCACAACAGGATAAAAATTTGCCATATTAATTGTGTCGGCTCCATAACCAAATCGGTGGTTAACATTTGGAACATAAACAACATATTCAATTTCAACAATAACACTTTCAGTTGGTTCTAACTCTTTTAATAAACCAACATTTAAAATATTGTTGTCGGTTCCTGAAAAATTAAAGTCGGTGTCATTTCCATCAACACAAACTTTGGAAATAACAATGTCGCCATAATCAACTCCATTTGGATATGCTTTACTTTCGTTAATTGAACTAACAGGTTTGTTTACTGCTCCTTCACTAAATGCTTTCACATACAAATGAAAACACAATTTTTTTAACATTGTGTCGGTTTTATTTGTGTAAGTTAATTTTTGTTTTCCATTTAACGTGTGGTCTGAATTATAAGTTAAATTCATGGTGTAAGTGTTTAAACTTTCACTTTCTTTTTTTATGTTTAATTCGCCATTGTTACCACAACCAAATAAAAAGATAAAACAAACAGCAAAAATAACAAAAAGTTTTTTCATAACTTCCCCCATATTGTTTTTCATAAATTATTTTATGGGACAAACATTGCATTTAGAACTTTTGTTATTAATGATTTGTTTAATTTTTGGTTTTATTTGTTTTTTATTAGTTGAATTATTATTAATTTATATATAAATAAAAAATATAAATTAAAAAATATTCAAATTTAAAAGTGTTTAAAAAATAGGGAAATTTACACACATATATCAACAAAAAATTACAAAAAAATCTAAAATTTTGTTCTATTTTACAAAAAATTATCATATTGATTAAAAAAAACGTTGCAAAGGGACACTTCTTGCAAAAAATTATTGACTATAAATTTATAAGTGGTTATAATTTTAGTGTTAAAAATTATGGAGGAAGTTATGGCACGTAAAGCAAGGTTAATTAGCGAAATTAATTCTTACACAATCATTTTAAAAGCTAGTGACGACATTTTGTTTAATGACCACGACAAACAATTGTTTTTAGAAACAATAAAAAAATATAGCAACGTTTTAAGTTATAAGTTTGTTGCCTACAATTTAAACGATAACTTGTTAACATTTGTGCTTTATGATTGTGACACGCCCATTGACACCACAATGAGAAAAATTGTGGTTAGTTTTGTTAGTAAATTTAATCTTTACCACGCAAGACAAGGCAAAGTGTTTAAAGGCAGATTTATTAGTTTACCTGCTCATAGCATTAAAGACGTTTGGGATATGGTTTACGATGTGCACAATTTAAGTTCCTCAAAATTTAACAGTGCAATTAACTATTTTGAAAATGAGTTTTTAAACTTGGAATGTGCAAAACAATTTTATGGTTCTGAAAACAATTTTAACGTTGCCGTTATTAATAGAAACAACACCGATTCTTTAAAAAGCAAAATTGTTAAATCAAAAATTAAAGACACCGAACTTGTTTCTTACATAACCCGTGAAGTTATGCCAATAGAAGAACTAAAAACTCTTCCTAAAAGCAAATTAAAACGATTGGTTACTGAAATAATTTCTAAAACCTCGGCATCTTGCCGACAAATTGCCAGAATTACTAGTTTACCTTTAAGAATGCTTTGGAATTTAAATAAAAAAAATAAAACCAAAGAGGAATTAAACAATGAGCAAGAGTGAACTAGTTAAAGAAAGAATGGCAATTAGCAGAAAACGCACCATTATTAATTTTATTTTGGTTATTATAATTGGCATTGGTTCAGGCATTTTTTTAGGAAGCTGGTATTCATATGCAATTCTTTCAAATCCTATTGACTATTCACAGTTTTCCGAAGAAGCATTAAGAGACGATTTAAACGATATTTTTAAAAATGTTTTAAACATAAAAAACCCAACAGAAGCCGATAAACAAAATTGGGTTTCAACTGCAAAAAGCAAAGGTGTTACACCAAAAAATTTAACTATTGCCGAAAACTTTTTGTTAGCTGAATACAATTTGCAACAAGCATCAACCTTTTCTGCAATTGGAACAGGAAGAGTTAACACAATGGGAACAAACCAAAGCATTTACAGTGCAAAATATTTTGATGGAAACACTTATATGTTTGAAAGCATAAGCAAAGGAATTATCAATGTTGCAAACTGCATTGTTATGGATAAAGGTTCAAACACAGTAACATCAATTAAAGGAAAAAACATAACAGAAACCAGTGCAGATTGGAACGGAAGCAAAACAATTATGACCACCATTGAATGTAAAGAAACAAATGGTAATACACCAGATGTTGTTGTTCCATACATAATTTCATCAAAAACAGTTTTAGATGGTGGCAGCATTGTTGAAGAAGTTGTGGAAGGTAAAAAATACTATGTTTGTTCATTTGCTCTTGACCCAATTAAAAGCGTTTTAAATTATATTAAGCAAGTTAAACAAACCAGTGGTCTTTCCGACTACCCTTCGTTTGATAATATTGCTGTAACAATGAAACTTGATGAAAATTGGAATTTAGTTGAATTTAACACTAATGAAAACTATCGTGTTTCATATATGGGATTAAAACCAAAATGCAATGGCACATTAAACATAAATTTTATTATTAATGAGCCAGTAACATTACCTGAATATTAAAAAGTAAGAAAAATCGAAAAGAAAAAATTAAATTGTAAAGTGGAAAAAATATGACAAGAATTAAAAGATTTTTAATGTATTTAATGACATATATTGGAATAACTTGTTTAACTGCGTTTGGCGTGGTTCTTATTACACGCCCAACTGGTGCAAACACTGTTGATGTTGGTGGAGATAGTTCACAAACAGTTACTTCACCAATTACATATGTGATTGAAAATTTTTCCACACATGATGCAATTAATTTTGATATTAATTTAAATGTTAATTCAAACAATAACAACATTTTAGTTAATGGATTAGTTACCCTTGATTTAACAAATGGTTTAGAAAACATTGCGTGTGCAGGTTCATTAACATTAACTTTGCAAGATAAACAAATTGATGTTAATTTAACTTATGTTAATGGTGAACTTTATGTTTCACTGCTAAATGGAAATTATTTAATTGAAACAAACAATTTAATGACTTCCATTAACCAAATTTTAAACTTATTAAACATTGAAATGCCTGAAATTGGAATTGACCTTGAAAATTTAGATATGATGAGTTTAATGAGTTTGTTTGATGGTGTTAAAGAAATTAAAACCGACACAAACACAACATTAACACTTTCACTTCCAATGGTTGGCGATGTTGTTATTGTTTGCGACTTAAACTATGCAATTCAAAATGTTATGATACCAAACATTGAAGTTAACAACACAAATATTAACCTTTCAATTTCTGCAACTTATCCAGAAAATGTTAAAATTGAAAAACCAAGTGTGGAAGCAATTAACGTTACTCACGTTTTAAATTTGTTAGAAGGAATGTTAAAATTTGTTAACAACAACAAAATTGGTTTAGAACTTAATTTAAATTACAACAATCAAATTTTTAAAGGAATTTTAAGTTGTGATTTAGAAAACTTTAATGCAAAATTTGATACAAACATTTTAGGAAAAAATTTAAGTATTATTGCAATTAATAATGTTATTTATGCCGAATATGAAAACTTGTTTGTTAAATTTGATTTAAACAATTTAGAACAACTTTCAAACTTATTAAGTTCTCAATTTGGAATTAATGTTCCAATTAAAGAAATAGCAAACATTTTAGTTGGAATATCAAATAACAAATCACATTTAAAAGCACTTGATTTTAACAACTTTAATTTAAGCAATTTTGATTTTAATAAAATTGATTTAAGCGTTTTAGAAAGTTTTAACTATGAAAATGGAATTTATACCCTTTCAATTAAAAACGTTGGGGAATTAACATTTGGTTTTGAAAATCACGAATTTAAAAACATAACATTTAATGGTTTTGGAATTAGTGCAAACATTAATGCTTATGCCCCACAAAACATTGAACTTAAAAAAGATGAAAATGTTTATGCCGATTTAAACAAAACACTACCAACCATTAATGCAATTTTAAACACAAGCAAATTAAAACATCACTATGGCAGTTTAGAACTAAAATTAAACAACACAAACTTTGTTGTTAATTATGAAGTTAACCTTGAAAATGGTTTACAAGCAAAGTTTGAAACATTAATTTATAACATACCAGTTAAAGCAATTATAACAAACAATAAAATTTATTTAACTATATCTAACACAAATATTGTTTGTGATTTCAAAGATTTTGAACAAATTAAACAATTTGTGTTAACAAACTTTAATTTAAATATGCCAGATGTTAACACAGAACAAATTGTTGATATTATTAACAATGTGTTTAGTAACAACAACTTATTAATTTCAAATTTAGAAAGTTTTAACAACGGACTAACATTTAACGTTTTATCTAACACAAAAGTAACAATAAAACATAACGAAACAATTAATCTTGTTGAAATTAACACAAATAACGCAAACGCAATTTTAAACATTGAATCTAACAACGAATTAGGCAATTACAACATTGACACAACAAAATTTGTTGAAACAAGCAACATTTTAAGTGCTTTAACCAATGTTTTAAATTATGTTAAAAATGGTAAATATTATGTTAATGTTGAATTAAATTATAATAATTTAAACATTGTTGGATTTATTAACTATGAAAACAATAGCACCGACTATTTAAATAACTTACAAGCACAATTTGAAACAAACATTTTAGGCAAAAACATTGTTGTGAAATTGTTAAACAAAACAATTTATGCCGAAGTTGATGGATTAAATGTTAAATTTGAGTTAAATGATATTAACAAAATTTTGGACTTTGTTAAGAAAAACTTTGATGTAAACACAGAAGATTTTAACAATGTGAACAATTTATTTAATGATATTGATTTTGAAGAATTGTTAAAGAATTTAACATTCACACTAACCAACAATAATTTTGAAATTAACAACAACAACTTGAATTTAAACTTTAATTTTGAAAACAAAAATTTAATGGTTAACTTTAATGATTTGCAAATTTTAGCAACCATTAACAACACTAAACAAAACATTGAACTTGAAAATAATTATATAAACCTAACCACCCTTCTTCCTTTTGCACAAAGTTTATTAAACACAATTAACCAAGGAAAACTTGAAGGTTCTGTTTACTTAATTATTAACAACCAAGCATTAACAATTAACTATAAAGTTCAATTTAACGAAAACATTCAAATTTGGTTACAAACAAAAATTAAAGGTTTAAATGTTAAAATTAATTATGTTAACAACAATATTTTAATTTCTATTGATAATTTAAACTTTAAAGCAAATGCAAACAACCTAACAGAAATTATTAACTTTATTAACAACACATTTAACACCGAATTAAATATTGATTTAAATAGCTTAATAACAAAAGAAAATTTAGAAAACATTTTAAACTCAATTAGTTTAGGAATAATTAAAAATGTTGTTGCAACTAAAAACGCATTGCAACTAAACATTAACAACATTGAAATTGGATTGTTGTTTAACAATTATGTTAAAGAGTTAACTATTAGATTTAACAACATATATGTTAATGCAAAAATTGTTAATTTGGGCAAAGATGTTGTTATGCCAAACATAAACATTAATGCTTATGAAGACATTTCAACCCTAATAAACATAATTGAAACAAACTATAATAATTTAAGTTCAAAACAATTAACCCTTTGTGGAACAATTAGTTTAAACAGCACTACCCTACCTGTTAATGCAGAAATTAATTTTAGTGATGGAATTATCATTAAATTAAGCACTGCAATTTTAGAAAAGAACATTGAACTAGTGCTAAGCAATGAAACAATTTATGCAAATATTGATGGTTTAAAAACATTCTATAACTTAAAAGACATTCCTTCTTTATTAGAATTAATCAAACAAAACTTTAACATTGATATTTCAAAAGAATTAAACAACACTAATGTTAATGAAATTATAAAAACTTTATATATTTCAAGCATTAATAAAATTAAAAACGAAAACGGTGTTAGCATTGAAATTAAATTAAGTGTGTTAAATAATACTATTTTTGCCAACTTAAACATTAATAATGCAAATGAATTGAACAACGTTTATGTTAAAATTAATGATAATATTGTTTTAGATTTTAACTTAAACTTAGGCGAACAAACAAACATTAATATTAACACAAACGAATATGAAACAAACTTAAACGATTTAACTTCATTAATTAACCCAATTAATAATTTAATTAATGGAAATAAAATTGAAATTAATGGTGAAATTAAATTTAGTTTATTTAACGAACTTCAACCTTTAACAATTAATAATTTACAAGTTGATTATTCAAACATTAACAACATTAACTTGTTTGCAAACGTTGATTTTTATGGTTTAAACATTAATGTTGGATTAATTGAAAACACCATTTATGCTGGAATTGATGATTTAAAAGTTTATGTTGAATTAAGTGAAATTCCAGAATTAATTAACTGGATTAACAGCACATTTAACACAAACATTAACTTAAAAGAAAGTAAAAATTTTGACTTTAACAAAATAACAGATATGCTAAAAAATGTTTGCTTAGGTGAAAACATTAAACGCATTTATAAAACACCAAATGGTTTAATGATTGAAATGTTTGACTATGTTAACGAAAACTTTGTTTCAAACAATCAAGAAATTGTTTTAACATATAACAACAACCTAACTAACATAATAATTAATCATAACAAACTTAACGCAAACATTAACTTCACAAAATTTAATGATGATGTTAATTTGCCAGTAATTAGCCATAATGATTATGTTCATTACAGCACATTTAAAAACATTATTACAAACGCATATAATTACATAACAAGCAAACAATATAGTTTTAATGCAAACGCACAAGTTTATAATGGAAACACTTTAACATATAATGCAAATGTTAACCTTGATGTTGACGTTAAAAACAATTTAATGCTTAATGGAAATGCTAAACTAACAGGACAACAAAACGTTGAATTTGATTTAAATTACTATAATAAATATTTGTTTGTTAACTACAACAACTTAAAATTAAAAATTTGTGAAAACGACTTAAAAGAATTAATGGTAATAATTTTAAATCTTATTGGTGTTGACCCAAGCATTATTCCATTCTTACAAGATGTTGCAAACGATTTAGATAATATTAACTTTGATTCAATTACAAACTTAATTCCAAGCATTGATTTTGGAAACCCTTTAAGCGCTTTAACCATTATTAAAAACATTAGTTTTGAAAATAATGAACTTGTTATTTCACTTGATGGTTCAAAAATTTCTAACAATCCTAATGCAAAAGAAATGGCTTTAAAAATAACCACTGAAAATGAACAACTAAAAGCAATTAGTTTAAACAACATCTTCACTGGTGTTACTGAAAACGAATACTTTAACCTAAACATTAACATTAACAACTTTAATGGTGTTAATGCCCCAGAAGATTTAGGATACATTGATTTATCTGGTGCAAATGAATTAATTAAAGCAATTATTAACACTGCCGAACTTAACTATTATGAAATTAATGGAAGTTTAAATATTAATGGAAACTTAATTGGAATTGACATTAATTGGAATGTTCCACTTAACATTAAAGTTAAACTTGATGAATTAAGAAAACCTGAAATTGTAGCAACTATTGGTGCAATTCCGGTTGTTCCTGCTGTTAATGACGATGCTCCATATAAATTTGGAAACACTGTTAGTGGAATTTATGCAGGTCTTAACAGAATTTTAACTGTTTATTACAAAGATGGTTTCGCATATTTTTATAGAAAAGAAGAAGTTCCTGTGTTTGCAAGTTCAAACCGAATTTATGAAAAGAAATTAAAAGTTTCTGCTCAAGAACTTTTAGCAAACCCACTTGACTACTTGCAATATGGTGTTGGATTTACCGATGATATTATGAATGCAATTAGAGCATCACTTGAATTAAGCAAAGGTCACACTCCAAATTTAGGAAACGTTATTAATTCATTTGTTGTTAATAATTCAACAAATTTCACAGTTCAACTTAATATGCAAGAAATTACCAACGACCCTAAAATGGGAACAATGACAGTTGGTTTAGGCGTTGTTAACAACGAAAGCACAAACAACAAAAACTATGTTGGTAATGCAACATTTAATATGTTTATGCCACTTGCCGATGCATTCCAATTAACTCTTGATAGTAACGACCTAACACTTATAAACATTGGAAAAGAATTAAACTTTGATTCAATGTATAATTACATTAATTCTTATGCTTACAATGAGGGTGCAAAATGGGAAGCATATGACGGCAGTTGGACACTTGCCAGTGAAACAAAATACACAATTAACTTTGAAGAAAATGGTGGAAATGAAGTTGCTAACATTGTTCAAGCACCTGGAACACAAATTGTTCTTCCAACCTATTCTTCAAATAAAATTGTTGATGATGTTAATAATCACACAAAATATGTTTATACTTTTGATGGTTGGTACACATCTCCAACATTTGAACCTGAAACAAAATTTGTTTCAAACACAATGCCACGAAAAGACATTAACCTTTATGCTAAATGGAACTTAACACAAACCATTGTTACAAACTTTTACACAATAACATTTAACACTAATGGTGGAAATGAAAGTTATGAAAGTATTAGTGTTGCAGAAAATAGTGACGTTAACCTTTTAAGTTACATTCCAACTAAAAACACATATTATGTTGATAAAGGTTACAACTGGTTTGGTTCACATGCTGGAAAATGGACTTATGAAGTAACACGCTACACATTTGCTGGTTGGTTCACTGATGCAAATTGCACAATTCCATTTAATGGCACAATGCCAAGCAAAAATATAACACTTTTTGCAAAATGGAATGCAAACACAACAACAGAATATTACTATAATTGGGAAAGACCATAAAAAAATATTTATGTTTAATAAGTTAAGTTATTGTAATTTATTATAATTTAATCAATTAAAATCAATTATAGTTTAAATGTAAAACAAAAAAAAGAACGAATAAATTTCGTTCTTTTTTTTGTTGACTAAAATTTAATATTTTTTTCTTCCTTTTAAATTTTTTATAAAATTATATTTTATAAATTAAATAGTTTTTTCAAATAAAATTATTTTATTTTTTGAATAAATCAACAACAGCACCAAATCCATTAGCCATATAAATGTTTAATTGTTTACCATCTGTAATTTTATTTCCTAATGGCATTGCTGCAGTTTCACCTGTTGGAATTGCAATATGTCCACTTGTGCTAGCTTCAAATCCAACTAGTGCACCACCTTGTGCATATTGTAAGAAAGCTTTAACAGCATTTGATTCGTATGCATAACTATCACCAGCATAACTCATAGATTTGTTATAACCATAATAAGTTGTTGAACCGTCGGCTAGTTTACCTGTTTTTATATAAGCATTGTAATCTTTAACACTATCAAAAATATTTGTTGTTCCTCTTGTCATTGCTTTGTCTTCATTAAATTTCTTTATTCCCCATTTATGAACAATAATTATATTCATATAACCAGGAGCGCCATCAATTGATTTTACAAAACCATAACCCATTTTGTCATATATTGCATTTGCTGTTGCCAAGTTTAAAAATTGTGCAGATGCACCCGTATAAGTAGCAAACCAAGGTTCATATCCATTAACCCACGATTCTATTTTTGAATTAACAATGTTTAAGTTGGTTGGGAAACCACCTTCACCAGTTTGTTTTTTGAAATCATTGACGCTTGTTACATGGTCGGCAATAATAGCAGGACCACCAGCACCAATCATTTCGTTATTTTCCATGTAAACGTTGCTTGCACCCCATAAATAGTAAAGAGTGTTATAAGCATTGTAACCTTTACAATCAATAAATCTATATTCATTGTTTTTGTCTGGATTACCATCATTTTTAATATTTTTAATTTGTTGTTGGTCTGTTACACCAGTTGTATCTAAATTGTAACCATATTCAGCATAATAGCCAATAAAGAAATTTTTGTGAATTGTGTTGTTTGCTTCAAAGTTAACACCTGCAGTTTTAAGCAAAATCATACCACCAGATGCTAGTGGGTTTGCACTTCTTTCGCCATTACCAATAAAGTATGTGTCAACTAAATTAACTTCGCCATTAGTGTTTTCACCCACATACAAATTTACTTGTGTTAATTTTGTATTTTCATATTTTCCACCATAAATTCTCATTAATGGTATATGAGTTGTTATGTATGACGCATCTTTACCTTCTGCAACCTTAACACCGTTTTTATCACTATCGATAACACTTCTTGAAACCTCTGCAACATCAATATCAAAATAGTTACCATAGAAATTAAATGATTCTCCATTTGCAACTAATCTGTAATAAATTTCAGTGTCTCCATCTTTCATACTTCCAACAATTGGTTGATTTGTTTTGTTTTTTATTTCAGGTGAAAGTCCATTAACTTCTTCTTGTGTGTAAAAATGGCTTGCAGGAATATCGTTATCTGTTATTTTAATTGAAGATTGCAAAACAACAGCTTTTGGGTTAATTCCTGTTAAACCCCATTGTTCTTTTAATGATGTCCAACTATTATCTCTGTTTCCATTATCCATAACAGAAAGTTGTTGAGCATTATAAACATTGTAACCATCAACAACTTTAACAACAGCAGTAAAACTTGCTGGGTTTTGTTCATCAAACATTGTTGGGTCATAATTTACTGCACTAACAGTAATTCTAAATTGCTTATTAATAGCATTGTTTGAGAAATCGATGGTTGACATTTCTGTATCAATATAATCAACTTTGGCACTTAAATTTGAGCCAGTTAATTCTGTGTAAACAGGATTTGATGTTGAACCAGAAATTTCTTCAATTTTAATTGTTGTTCTAACTTTTGTTAAATCTTCAACTAATTCGCCATCTGCATTAATACCTTTTGCATTAATTCTAAAATCTAAAGCATTGTCATCACCAACAAGATGAGTTTTATTTAATTGGAAAAATTCTTCTTGTTTGTTTTCTTTAGCTGATGAGTTTGCAGCAAAGTCAGTTAACAAATCACTTGAAAATGATGTTATTGTGTTAACATCTGCTTCACTTGCAACAACTTTAATTTGAACATAAAATTTAAAGTCGCCATAAGTTACTTCTAGGTTTTTTGTGCCTGTTGTTGAAGTGTCTATTGTTCCAAAGGTTAATTCAGAATTAGGAACTTCTTTAGTTTTGTCATCACTATAAGTAACAACAGCAATGGCTTTTGAAGTGTCTAAAGTTTCACCTTTAAGTATTGTTGTTGCCATTGTTCCAGTTTTAATGTAAGCAGATTCAATTTTTGTTCCGCCACAAGCAACTAACAATATTGCTGAAAATAAACAAACAACTACTGCACTAGCAAATTTTGTTAATTTTCTCATTTTTATCTCCTTATTTTTATTTATATAAAGCAATTAAATTGCGTTATACCATTTTAAGCATAAACCCACACTAAAACATCGGCATATTTTCTTAAACCATCGGTTGACATAATTCTAACATCTAACATTGTTGGTCCAGAAAACAACATTAAACCTGTTTTTCTGCCTTTCTCGTCTTCATAAAATTCAACACGAGTGTTTTGTGTGTTATAAACAAACCGAACATCTTTAACTGTTGCATTGTCTGGAAGCACTCTCCATTGCAGTTGCAACATTGTTCCTGTTAAATCAGTTGCGTTTGCAGGTTCAGTAAATTTAACTTTTAAAATTTTTCGTTCGCCGTTATCAATAACTTCTGTGTTTTTATCGGTTTTATTAATACATTCAACAGCTGTAACATTAATTACTTCATCATATAATTTAACAGACATTCCAAAAAAGTTAATTATTGCAATTGAAGCAACATAAATTATCAAAATTATAATTAAAGTTGACTTTTTCATATTACTTCTCCTTATAATAAACTTTTACTTTAATGTAATAGAAATAAATTCTTATTAATAAGAAAATAATTCCTATAATCATTGCTTTAATCCAGAAAACCATTTCACCTTCGCCAATAATAAAGAATGTTACAAAAGCTAAGAAAATGGATAATAAGAAAGCATAAATTGTTGATTTTACTTCGTTTGGATTATTAGTATGAGTGCCTGTTGTTGCATATTGTGCTGTTTGAGGGTTCATAATGTCTAATTCAGCGCTCCATAATAAGTGACCCAAATAAAAACTTTCAACACTTATGAATAATAGCGGAATATTAACCAGATTTCCTGCAAATTCACTATAAATAATTACCGATGCTAAAATTGAAATTGTCATAACTATTGCATTTGGAACTAATTTAACTAGTAATGTTTTTAAATATTTTTGTGGATTTGTTTTAATTAAATAAACAGAATTTCCTTCTTCACTATAAATTTTTGCCATGCTAGCATTAGAAGAAAGTGCAAACAACATAATCATTAAAACATTAAATGCAATAGTCATATAAGCCCCAGTTAACCTTGTGTCCATAGCATTAAAAATTCTGTTTAACAATAAAATTGCAATAGGCATTAAAATGGCCATTCCAATTAATGAATATAATTTTTCTGGGGTTCTTAAATTTAACAAAATTTCTTTTTTAAATCCTGAAACAAAAGAACTATGTTTCACATTTGATTTTGATTTTTTAATTATTGATTTTTTATATTCAAATGGTGAACTTGCAATATGGAAAAATAATGGTCTAACAACTAAATAACAAACACCTAATAAAACAATAATTGTGCCTAAAACACCTAAAATGCAAAACCATTGTTCAGCATTAAACATTGTGTGTGAAACACCATAACGAGTTCCCACAACACTTTCCATTAACCAATAAAATGGAATAAACATTAATTGAAATTTTTCAAAAAAGCTTTGTATTTCCCAAAAAGTTGTTCCCCAAGTTTCAATTAAGTTGAAGTTTGTTGGAATTAAATTGATTACTGCAACAACAGCCCAAATTCCCAAAGCAATTAGCAACACAATAACTAAATATTGTAATACCTTAAAATTTCTAAAAAAGTTGCTTACATACATTGCAGGAATTGAAAGTAATGCGCCAATAGAAACCGGAATTGCAGTAACAAACAATAAGCCAATTAATGCCCAAATATAGTAATAAAATTGATAAGCATTAACCATTCCAAACGCTATAAATAATGGCAAAATAAATGTTAAATTTCTAAATAATTCATAAATATAATAAACAATCAATTTTGAAAAGAAAATGTTAACTCTGTTTGTTGGCATAGTTAATAACACTTGGTTATCTTTTGCATAATATAGTGATTTTACCAAACCAATAGTGCAAGTTAAAATTGATAGTATTATCATTATTGTAAACAAAACACCTAAAAATTTATCTGGAATTCCAGCTGTTAAATCAATAAGTCGCAAATAAGATAATATATAAAATCCTATGTAAATAACTGCAGTTATTGCAAAAAATTTAATTAAAAAGAATATTGTTTTGAATAATATTTGTTTCCAATTACTTTTTTGAAAGCTAAAATCTAATTTATCTTTTAACTGCATCGCAATTAAAGGCATTAATGTTTTCATTTTTTATCTACCTTTGTTTTAGATTTTTTTGCGACTTCTTTTTTCTTGTTTGCCTTTTTTACTTTTGAAATATTATCATTTGTTTCTTCATTAGTAATACTATTTTCTTCTTTTTCGCCAACTAATTTTGCCTTAACATCTTGACTAG
This sequence comes from uncultured Clostridia bacterium, assembly GCA_944376785.1. GTDB lineage: Bacteria > Bacillota > Clostridia > Christensenellales > UBA1242 > UBA6345. The sequence goes on from CALWDV010000011.1 coordinate 16,442, forward strand.
TAATTTTTAAGTAAAATTCTTCAAGTCCACATTCTTGTTCAATTTCTTTCATTGTTTTAGTGGTTAAAATTTTACCTTTTTTAATAACAGCAATTCTATCACAAATGCTTTCAACAACATCAATAATGTGACTGCTGAAAAACACAATGTTTCCTGCTTTTGCATGAGCTTTCATACATTCTTTAACTTGGTAAATGCTGTTAGGGTCCAAACCTGTTAATGGTTCGTCCAAAATCCAAACTTTTGGATTATGAACAAGTGCCGACATTATTGTTATTTTTTGTTTCATTCCATGAGAATATGTTTTAATTTGATTATCAAAAGCGTTTTCTAATTCAAAAAGTTTAACATAATTTTCAATACGTTCATTTCTTTCTTCTTTTGAAACTTCATATAAATCTGCAATATAGTTAACATATTCTCGTCCGGTAAGTTTTTCATAAAGTGCATAATGATCTGGAACAAATCCAATTTGTTTTTTTGCCAAAACAGGTTGTTTATCAACATCATAGCCACAAACTTTAATTGTTCCACTTGTTATTGGTTGAATTCCAACAATGCTTTTAATAATTGTGCTTTTACCTGCACCATTATGGCCTAAAAACCCAAATATTTCTCCACCGTGAATTTCCAAGTTTGCATTTTGAACAGCATAAACTTTACTTGACCCATAACGCTTTGAAAAATCTATTAATTCTAATTTAGTTTCTGTGTTAATCATTTCTTCCTCACTTTTTTTAGCAGATGCAACTTGCAATGCTAATAAATCTGCTTTTATTTTTTTGTTTCTTGCATTTATATCAACCATCATATCGGCAAATGCATATGCTTGTTCATAAACAAACCACATTGCTGCACCCAATGCAACATAAACCAAGAAAAATAAGAATTGATATAACGGATAGAATGTAAAGCTTAAATCATTAATGTTAAATGCCCAAACAATATCTCTTAAATCTTCTGCCCAAGTGCCAAGTTTTTCGGCAATGAAATCGCTGTTTATAAAGAAGAAGTCAACAGATCCATAGTTAGAAAACCATGCATTACAAATTAAAACAATAACAAAATAAATACCAAACCCAATCATTGAATATTTGAATTGTTTAAGTTTTGGTCGTTCATAAACTCTTAATGCCACCATTAACAACGGCATAAAGAAAGCAATGTAATGGTTTATATAGAAATTAACAATTCTAGTTGAGAACAAATTTAACCCTTCTGCATAATTTGGCATTGCCATTGCTAAAAATGCACCTAACACGTTTATGAAATATGTGAAATAAAACAACTTTTCCCATTTAAAAATTAAACATATAGGAATGATGTACATTGCGGTGTTACACAAATGAATTGGCCAATTTGTAACATGAATAAAAGATTCAAATCGGTGATTATAACTGAATGAAAGTAATGTGCCTAAACTAATGAATAACAAAATTCCTCTAATTTCATTTGTATCAAGTTTTTTAAGTGAAAAATACAAACAAACTGGTATTATTATTGAAAAATATAATATTACACGATGAGCTATTGATAAATCCATTACTTCATAGTTAATTGGGAAATTACCAAACAATGCTTCTAACATATAACCCGGCATTGTTGCAAGAAGCATACCAATTATGTAAACAAAACCTATTGCATCTTGTTTTTCAACCTTAAACTTACCGTTCTCCATAAACACCACAAAACAATAAGCAAGTAATATACCTAGTTCAACACCCATTAATAATGTTCTTATTTGAAATCCATTGTAAGCATTAACACCAACAATTCCTAAACTTAAATAATAAATAAATCCAGCACAAAGCAAAGACACTATAAACCCATAGTATTTAACCAAAGTTGCAAGTTTTGAATTTTTGAAAAATGGATATAACACAACTAATAATATAACTGAATATAAAAACCAATTTAAAATTAAACTGATTGCAGTTAATGCTTGGCTTTGAATTGGTGAGTTTGTTAATTTAAAAACGTTGGTTAAAGCATCACCATTTAACATATAACGAAAGAAAAAAGTTAACGCCAAAACACCCGACACAATTTTATATACTAGTGACGGAATTTCAATTTTATTATGTTTTAAAATAATGTAGGTAACTGATAAGGCAATAGCCAAAACAAACATTGTGATTAATTGACCTGCTAACATTTTTTCTCCTTAGTTTAACTATTTAACTAACTCATTTTAAATTTTGTTTTACTTAAAACCAAAGTAATTATAATAAAATTAAACTTAAATTTTTTTATTTAAGTTAATATAATTTAATAATTGGTTAATTAATAATAGTATGATTGGTTAATTAATAATAGTTTAAATTATTTGTTAAATAATATGCTATAAAAAAATAAACTTAAAATATTTCAAGTTTATTTATGTTCAATATTTAGTTATGTTGTTTTTTTATATTTAACCTTATATCAATAAATCCCTAATTAATAATTTTTTATTCAACAACATATTAACTAAACCAAACACAAAAAAACTTGTAAAATTGTTTCTTACAAGATTTCATGAAAAAGACCTAAATGTAATTTAAAACTTACACTTAACCCCTTTTAGTTTAGTTTTTAACACAAAAATTTTTGTTGAACTATGTAAACTGCTTTAAAATTAGCAGTGGATATGGATTCAAAGTTATATGAATGTTGTTTTTTGTTAACAAAAACTTTGCTAATTGTTTTAACAACAAAATATATAATAAGTGGCACTATTACAACTGCCAAAATAATTTTAAAAACAAAATATGTAAAACTTACAAGTTGTGATAAATCGAAAAAAGTTTTAAATGGTAATAAAACTTGAATTAAAATTTTATCAACCCCACGCAAATTTAACACTTCAAAAATGTAACGCAATTCATTTAAAAGACCTTGATCAAACACAAAAAAGAACACAACACCTAGAATTACTAGCTGAAATATTAGTTTAATATTATTTGTGTTTAAAGTTAATTTTGATTTTTCTTTTAAATTTTGCACAATATACTTCCTAATTCTACACCCCTATTATGACACAACTTTTTAATTTTGCCAATAACTTTTTTTAAAAATATGCTTTTTTACAAAAAACAAACCATTTTTTAACAAAAAATAAAAGGGAAAAACCCTTTTATTTTATTTGTTATTTATTAATTTTTTTAACAACGTCCCATGCTCCCCAAATAACAGTTCTTAAATTGCCAACTTTGTTTGCATCGCCAACAATGTGAACATGTTTGCTCTTTTTAAATTTTGGTGCAGGGTTATAACCAATAGCAGTAATAATGCTATCTGCTTTAAGTTCTTGTTTTGAACCATCTTTTCTAGAAATAACAACACTGTTTGGTGTTATTTCACAAACTCCACTTTCTAAGTAAACAGGAACATTATTATGTTTAAAGAAATCTTTTAAATATGATGAATTTGCCATACACAAACCATTTGCAATCATTAAATCGTTTTGCATTTCAACAATAACTGGTTTTTTACCATTTAGGAACAAGTCATATGCAATTTCACAACCTGTTAATCCGCCACCAACAACCACAACGTTGTTACCAATTTTTTCTGTTCCATTTAAATAATCAATGGCTTCAATACATCTTTCTGCCCCAGCCATTCTTAGTTTTCTTGGAGTTGAACCTGTTGCAACAACAACTTCATCTGCGTTTAGGTCGGCAATATTTGTAACTTCGGTGTTTAATTTAACATTTATTTTTAATTTTTCCATTTGGCTTCTATACCATTCAATTAAACGCTTGTCTGCATCTTTAAATTCAGGAGCAGCAGCTGCAATAAACACACCACCAAGTTTGTCTGATTTTTCATAAAGTGTAACTTCATGCCCCATTAGTGTTAACACTCTGGCAACTTCCATTCCACCAATTCCACCACCAATAACTGCAACTTTCTTTTTGGTTTTTGCTGGTGTTAAATCATATTTTCCACCGTCCATTGTCATAGGGTTTAAAGCACAACGTGACATATGTTTACTATCGCTCATGGCAGCAGCACTTGCAACACCTTTGTAATGTGACAATGCAAAGCAACCATTATGGCAATGAATACATGGCATAATATCATCAATGTTATCTTCCATTAATTTTGTTACCCAATGGCTATCAGTTAAGAATTGACGTGCAACGCCCATTGCATCAATTTCACCATTTTTAATTGCTTTTGCAGCAACTTCTGGTTGCATTTTTCCAGCACACACAACAGGAATATTAACAAATTTTCTAATGTGTGCAACATCTTCTAAGTTACAGTTGTTTGGCATATAAAC
>CALWDV010000012.1 GCA_944376785.1 uncultured Clostridia bacterium
CAGACTTGCGTCCATTGCCCAATATTCCCCACTGCTGCCTCCCGTAGGAGTCTGGTCCGTGTCTCAGTTCCAGTGTGGCCGATCACCCTCTCAGGTCGGCTATCTATCATCGTCTTGGTAGGCCGTTACCCCACCAACTAACTAATAGAACGCAAGCTCATCTTAATCCGATACATATCTCTTTTACCCCTGAGTCATGCGACTCTGTGGTCTTATGCGGTATTAGCAGATATTTCTATCTGTTGTCCCCCTGATTAAGGCAGATTGCTCACGCGTTACTCACCAGTCCGCCACTAAGTCAATTTGGAGCAAGCTCCAAATCGCTTCGTTCGACTTGCATGTGTTAAGCACGCCGCCAGCGTTCGTCCTGAGCCAGGATCAAACTCTCTCGTTTAATCTTTAACTTAGAACATAACACCGTTGTGCTATCTTCATTACTTTTTTCGTAAAGTTCGTTTGCTAAATCTCAATTGAATTAACAGGTAGTTTCTTTCTTACCTTGTTATTTCTTTTGGTCTTTATATCTGTATTCTATTGTTATTGTTCGTTGCACTCGCCTTCCGTTGAATGCAATGCTAGTTTACTATATCCCTTTCCATAAGTCAACACTTTTTTTCATCTTTTTTTATCTTTTTTTATTCTTTTTTATCTCTTCACTAAACACATTCCCACGTGTTCACAAATTTTTTATTTTTTTTCAAATTTCCAAACAAAAAAGCCATTGTTTATTCTTTAAAATTAACAACGCAATTAAAATTTTCCACTTGTTCAATAAAAATTTGACACAATTTTTTTCTTTCAAATTTAATGTTTTCCAAAAACAATAAAAGGGTTAAAATTTTAAAAATTTCTGCTTCACACCTTAAATAATCTTTAAAATAATTTTTAGAATTATTAAATTTTTGAACATTACAAATTTCAACGCCCATATCTTTTAAAATTTCCAAATGTTTACTTGTGTCATATTTAACTTCTAACTTCTTATTTAATTTTAAAAGTTGCTCTAAACAAAATGTTTGAACATTAATATAAACATATAGTTCACTTAACTTGCTGTTTTGCTCAAACACACCAACACAGCAAGTTTTAACACTGTTTTGTTTTGATTTTTCATATTCTTGACTTAGCACATTAATTAATTGTTCATCTGGTAATGGATAGTCATTATATTTCACTTAAAACGCCCTCTCTTTTTATATTAATATGCAAAACACAACAAAAAATTTAACGTTGTACCATAAATTTATAATATTGAAATTACTTTTGTTATTTGTTATAATATAACCAAGGAAAAAAGGTATGAATAAATTAAAAGAAGAATTTATAGAATATTTACAAAAAAAAGAATTATCACTTAAAGCAAACGGATCCTCTCGTGATTGTTTAATTCACAAAGTTAAGCCCGTTGTGTATTTAAGAAACATAAAACCAATGTCGTTTGATGCAATGCAACAATTTCAACTACAAACACAAAAAAGAGTTTATTACAGTAAAAAATTTTTAAAGTCCAACATTTCTGTTGCCCCAGTGTTTGGTGGTTTTTCGTTTGATAAACACTTTATTGAAGTGCAAGAACAAGCAAAAGGTGTGCCAATTGGAATTAACAACTTTTATCATTCCTATAAGCAAATGTTAACTAGTGACGATGTGAAAAAACTTAATGCAATGAGCAATGAAGAAGCCAAAAAATATATCATTGAAAAAATAAAAGCATATAATTTAAACATAAGAAAAAAACTTGCAAGTGCACCACAGCAACATTTTGATAAATTTATTGGCGACCAATTAAAACTAAAAAAACTTTTTAATATTGACTTTGTTGATTGTCATTCTGGAAATGTTTTTTACGATGAAAACAATGGTTTTACTATTATTGATTTAGATATTGACCAAAACAATTTGTTTGAAAATGAATATGATATTTTTTCAAATATTTTATATGTTCTTAATGATGTTTTAGAAATATCAAAAGATGAAAAATACATTAAAGATATAAAACAACACAATTCATCGATTTTTTTAAAACTGTTAATTGCTGCAAAAAGAAATAAAATAGATTTTACCCCAATAGAAATTGAAGGGTTAAAAGATTTTGCAGTTGAAAATATGCCACAAAACAAAACTAATATGATTTTAAAAAAAATTGATGCTTTAAATTTAATTTTTGGAAGACAAAAAAAATAAAAAAAGAACTTCGTTTAAGAAGTTCTTTTTTATTAAACTAAGTGATATGTTGAAAAATTAACACTAGCATTTGTTGCTTGAACATCTAGTTTTGCCATTGTTTTATCTGTGTATGAAGCGTCGCCAGATAAAATTTGTTTAAAATCATCACTTGCAGTTATTGTTGCACTTCCAACTGATCCACTAATTGAACCTTTACCTTTAAACATAAATGGTACTAGGTTTGTGATTTGAACGTTTGCACTTCCACCAGTTAACAAAATTTTGTGAGTTATTTGATTTTGTTGACTATCTGCTTTATGCATTTCATAGAAACTTGCATTAATTGCTCCACCTTTTGTTGTGGTTAATTTAGTTTCAAAAACTAAATTAGAAACATTAATTGAGCCATCTTCATTTGCTATTTCAGCAACAGTTGTTTTGCATTGTTCATCAGAAATATAAGTTTTGTTTGCTTCAAACCATTCTCTATTAAATGATGCTGTTATTTTACCATGTCTGTTTTTTAAATATAAACGGTTACTATATTTATTAACAGTAATATCACCATATTCACTAATAGCACTTAAACTTGCAGTTGCATTACCAACTGTAATGTTTCCATGAGTTGATTTCAAACTTGCATTTTCTGTTACATTTGAAATGTTAATGTCGCCATATGTTGTTGTAATTGAAAGTTCGCCGTTAACTTTTTCAAGCTTAACATCAATATTGTTTGTTATTATTGTGCTTAATGATGCACTTAATTCTTTTATTTTAAAGAACCCATTAGGAGCATTAAACATAAATGAAAACATTTTTGGATTTTCTGATGTTTGTTCTTCTGGTGTTGTTAATTGAATTGCATTTGCATCAACTAAAACATCATTACCTATAAAGCTTAAATTTAATCCACCATAACTGAATATGCCATCAAACAAAAATTCTCCACGTTTTGCTTCAAAATAAAAATTACTTTGATTACTTTCTGTAAAACTTGATAACCATGCATTTTTGTTTGAATTAGCAAACATACCCTGCATAACATTTGCAGTTGTTCCATTTCCGGATTTTATAGGAGCTATTGCAAAGTTAGCAACATCTCCATTTTCCATTTTAAAATTAAATGTACCTGAGTTTGTTGTCGCTTTTAAATCATTTATAAAAACAACTTGTTTATAATTTTCTTTTTTATAATTTTCTTCTTTAGTGTCAACTTCACCAACTACTTGCCAAGAATAACTATCTGCACCCTTTTTAAAAATTGTTGAGTTTATATTTTTCCAATTAAAGTTTCCAGAATCTGTGGAAATATTTAATGAATTAATATTAAGTTTTTTTGTTGTACCATCTAAGCTAATATCACCACTAGTTGTTCTAATAATAAAATTATAAGATTTTGAATTTGGAACATAAATATCTAAACGACTATCACGTGGTAATACTGCACCAGTTATTGAAGACACCGAAATAACAAACTTGTTGTATTTAGAATCATCAATACTTACCTTATTATCATACTCACCTTTGTAAAAACCAAACATATCATCTGTTTTATTAACTAAAATGTATTTTGTTTCTCCTTCAAACTGATGAATTCTTACATCATGCAAGCCCGCATCAATTTCAATGGTTTGCACACTTGAAGAAGTAATTTCTTTACTTATAGTATCCTTAATTGTTTCGTTGCTTTTGTGCATTATTTTCCAACCAAAAACTTCAAATTTTGGGAATAAAAACATTGCGCCAACAAGCAACATTGCAATAACCAAAGCAATTCCTATTATTATAACTGTATATAATAAAACGCCTTTAACAATTTTCATAATGCTCCCCTTTTAACTATGAATAACAATATTTTCGTTAAAAAATAAGTTAAATTATTAATAACATTATATAATAAAAATTTTATGGGGTCAATAACTTGCGTTATTAAATAAAAAAAACCAAGGCAAAATGCCCTTGGTTTTTTTATTTTAAAATACCTTTAATTCTTCTAACTCCTGCACTGCTACTTTCTTCCTTGGCAATTTTAAAAGTTCCTAATTCTTTTGTGTTAGAAACATGAGGACCTGTGCAAATTTCTTTTGAAACGTTACCAATAGAATAAACACTAACAATGTCTGGATATCTTTCAATGAATTGATGTTCAGCACCAATTTCAACAGCACGTTCCTTCTTCATTTCTTCTTTTGTAACGTCTAACCCTTCACTAATCCAACCATTAATTATGTTTTCAATTTTTTCAATTTCTTCACTTGACAATTTGTGGTCACAAGGAAAGTCAAAACGCAACCTTTCTGGTGTTATGTTTGAACCCATTTGATGGCAATCTTTTCCAAGCACCAATTTTAATGCAGCATTAAGTAAGTGTGTTGCTGTGTGATATTTAATTGTTTGTTCACTGCTATCACCAAGCCCACTTTTAAATTCACCTTTTGCAACTGCTTTTGATTTTTCTTGGTGTTCAGTAAAAGCATTTTTGAAACCATTTTCATCAACTGAAAAACCTTTTTCTTGTGCTAGTTCAACAGTTAATTCAAGTGGAAAACCAAATGTGTCATAAAGCCTAAACGCTGCTTTTCCACTAATTTCATCTTTAACTTCTTCACCTTTTAATTTTGCAAATTCTTTATGTTTTTGAATTCCAAATAAAACTTTATCAAATTCTTTAAGTCCTTGTTCAAGTGCCTTATTAAATTTATCCATTTCCTTTTGAATTTCGCTTAAAACATAATCTTCTTTTGCAATTAAATTAGGATATGCTTCGTTATAAACTTTTTCAATATATATTTTTGCAACTTCAATAATGTTTTCTGGTTTTAAATTAATTTTGTTTGCATGACGAATTGCACGACGCAACAATCTTCTTAAAATATAACCTGCCCCAACATTACTTGGAACAATTCCATTTTCGTCACCAATTAGCATAACTGCTGTTCTAATATGGTCTGCAATAATTCTTAAAGATTTGGTTGTTTCTTCATTTTCGCCATACTTAACATTTAAAACTTTTTCCATATAACCAATAACATCTAAAAACAAATCGGTTTGATATCCATCTTTAATGCCGTTTAAAAACATTAACATTCTTTCAAAACCAAAACCTGTGTCAACATTTTTGTTTTTAAGTGGTTTGTATCCATTTTCAAGTTTTTCATATTGCATATAAACATCGTTTCCAATTTCAACAAATCTGCCACACGAACAATCAATGTCACAATTATCACAACATTTTTCATCTGTTATTGGGTAAAACCACTCGTTATCTGGGCCACAAGGAGTTCCCACAGTGCCTTCAAGTTCCCACCAGTTATCATCTTTTCCTTTATAATAAATGTTTTCTGGTTTTATTCCCAATTCTTTTAAATAATTTGCCGTTTCTTCATCTCTTGGAGCACTTTCATTTCCAGCAAAAACAGTAGCACAAATTTTGTTTTTATCAAGCCCAAAAACTTTGGTTAAAAGTTCAAAAGTCCAAGCAGTTTTTTCTTTTTTGAAATAGTCACCCAAACTCCAATTTCCCATCATTTCAAAAAATGTAAAGTGACTAGCATCACCCACCGAGTCAATATCAACTGTTCTAACACAACCTTGAACATTGCAAAGGCGAGTTCCCATTGGGTGCTTTTTGCCAAGCAAATAAGGCATTAAAGGTTGCATACCAGCAACGTTAAACATAACACCTGTTGTTCCATCGCCAATAAGTGAAACTGCACCAATATCCACATGTCCTTTATTTTTATAAAAATTTAACCATGCTTTTCTTAATTCTTTACTTGTTATTTTCATAATAATTCCCATCTTTTTGTAAAATAATTTTTGCTGATAAAATAATATCACACTTAATGTTTTTTTACAATTATAATATTAATTTTTAGAAATAATTTAAACAAAACAAATTAAATTTACTTATTTTTATGAAATTACTTGGAATTATTAAAATGGTTTTTAGTGGCAATATTTTCAAAATGTTTCTTTTTTAATTTATATCCACTAAACAAAATAAAAGAACCAATTAAACTAATTAACACACCAACAAATAAAATAATTGCAATGCCTGTTTGAACCATTCTGTTTTGTGTTAACAAATTTGGGTCAAATTTTATTAAATCAAGCAAAACTCCCACAACTAAAAGTGCAAGTGCATTTGAAATGTTATATGAAAAAGTTAAAAAACTTTGAAATGTGCCCGACATATTTTCATTATCATTTTCAGTTACATATTCAATAACATCTAAATACATACTGTTTGGCAAACAATATAAAGTTCCTGCACCAAAACCAACAATAAAAATTGCAATTAAAATAATATAAAACGAAAATTGAACAATTAAAGTTTTAAAAATGTAAACAAGCATTATTATAATAATACCAAAAATTGCAACTAATAAGCCCGACAGAAGTGCTGGTTTTTTATCTTCTTTTAAACTAATTTTATACCAAACAGGTTGACTAACCACCATTCCAACCAGTAGTGCCGACAAAAGAAGAGTTATTTTAAACGAACTATAATTAAAACAATATGTGAAAAAATGCAAACCCACACTTGTTAAAATTGCGGCACTAACCATTGATAATGAATATCCAAAAATAATTATTCTTTGTTGTTTGTTTTTTAAACACGAGCCAAAACCTTTAAAAATTTGTGAAAATTTTTGTTTAGTATTATTTTCTTGTGATTTTTTTGTTTTTGATATTTTTAAAGTTCCAAAAACACATAGTAAACCACAAACAAGCATAACCGAACTGCAAAATATTGCAATGTTTTTATATCCCATTGGATTTAATTGCCCTTGTGGATACTGCGACGTGTTTGGCAAAAAAACGTAAAGTAATACACTAGGCAAAATCATTCCCAACAAAAAAAAGATTGTTTTATAAATTTGAATTGCTGTTCTGTCGTTATAGTCCGTAACTAAATCACTGCAAAGGGCACTATAAGGTGTTGAAAACAAAGTGCAGAATGTTTCATTTAAAATTAAAGCCGTGGTAACCCACAAAAACTTTATTGTTGGGTTTAAGTTAATTGGAACAAACCAAATAAACAAGTTCATAATGGTAATTCCAATGGTGCCAATTAACATATAGCCATTTCTGTAACCAAAAACACCCAATTTTTTGTTGTCGGAAATAAAACCAACTATGGGGTCAGTTACTGCATCCCAAATTGTTGCAAGTGCAACAGCCAAACCAATTAACGAACCTGAAACTTTTAAAACACTTGTTCCAAAAAACATAAAAAAGTTTGTTATAGTTTGACTAACCACACTATAACCTAAATTTCCCACACCATATAATAATTTATAATGCAATTTTAGTTTCATAACAATATTGTGTGAAAAGTTTTATTTTTTATGAGTATATGATAATATAATATTAATAAAACTTATTTTTAATAAAAATGAGGTGGATAAGTAAAATGCAAAAAGATATTAAAAAAGATTGTTCAAAACTTTTAATAACTTCCATAATATTATCAATAATGTTTGTTGTTGGAATTCCACTTATTGTTATTGGCGCAACAAATATGTCTAAAAATGGTTTCTTTATTTTCTTGTTTATTGTTGGCATTGTGTTTACTGTGCTAGGTTTTTATGTTATGCCAATTATGTGGGTAATTTATGGTGAAAAAGTTTCACTAAAAAATTTGTTTGAAATAATTACCATTGATAAAATGTATTCTGTTAAAGAACTTAGTTTAAACTTAAACAAAAGCGAATCAACCATTGCAAAACAAATAACAACTTTAATTCAAAAAAGATATTTGGTTGGTTACACTTTTGTTAACAGGCAAGAATTAAAAGTTAGTGATAATGCCATTAAAAACGTAAATATTATGAAATCTAAAAAATGTCCAAATTGTGGTGCAAATTTAACAATAAAAAACAATGTTGCTTTTTGTGAATATTGCCAAACCAATTATGAAGTTAAATAGCAAAATAAAAAAAACAAAAATACCAATGCTTTGGTATTTTTTTTATGTTTTTTGTTGGTTTATTTTTATAATATTGTTAAAATAAGTTGTTAATTAAAAATTAAAAAGGTTTTCGTTATGAAAAATTTTAAAAAATACTTTAAATCGTATGTAAAAGAATTAATTTTAGGGCCAAGTTTTAAACTTATTGAAGCTTTAACCGAATTAATTATTCCAATGCTAATTGCTTCCATGATTGACGTTGGTGTTGCTAATGGTGACACTAAATATATTATGACATATGGTGGCATTGTTATTGCACTTAACGTAGTTGGCATTCTTGCTGCAATAGTTTGTCAAAAATTGGCAGCACGTGCATCGGTTGGAATTGCAAAAAATATTAGAAGTGATTTATATAAGAAAATAAACACATTTTCTCATGTGGAACTAGATAAGTACAGCACAGCAACCATAAACAACCGTATTACCCACGATGTTACCAGAATTAGACAAGCCATTGCAATGGTTATTAGGCTTGTTATGAGAACACCATTTTTATTAATTGGTTCAATAATTATGGCAATGACAATTGACCTAAAATTATCATTGGTATTTTTAGTGGTTGCCCCATTAATACTTGCCGTTGTTTTTATTGTGTTAAAAGCAACCGTTCCTTTATATGATAAAACACAAAAGAATTTGGATTCAGTTTCAAATGTAACTCGTGAAAACTTGCAAGGTGCCAGAGTAATTCGCTCTTTTAACAAACAAGAATATGAAGAAACAAGGTTTGAAAGATCAACAAAAAAACTTGAAAGAAGTTCCATTAAAGTTTCGGCAGTTTCTTCCCTACTAAACCCTTTAACTGCAACAATAATTAACTTTGCAATTGTTGCCGTGTTATGGTTTGGTGGAATTCAAGTTAATGTTGGATCATTAACACAAGGTCAAATTATTGCATTTATTAATTATTTAACTCAAATTTCAGCAGCTTTAATTTCACTTGCAAACATTATTGTTGCACTTATTAAAGCAATTAACTGTGGAAAAAGAGTTAATGAAATTTTTAACACAAAAGTTACAATTAAAAGCCCAGAAAATGTTACAGCAGTTATAAGTGAAACAATAAACGAAAAAAATGTTGAAAACGAATATGAAGTTGAATTTAACAATGTTAGTTTTGCATATTCAAACACAGCAAAAAATGCCATAAACAAACTTAATTTAAAAGTTAAAAAAGGTGAAACAATTGGAATAATTGGTGGAACTGGAAGTGGAAAAAGCAGTATTATTTATTTGCCACCACGTTTTTATGATGCAACAGAAGGAACAATTAAAGTTAAAGGAAAAGATGTTAAAGAATATAATTTGGTTGAACTTAGAAAACTATTTGGCATTGTTCCACAAAAATCCGTTTTGTTTAGTGGCACACTGCGTGAAAACATGCAATGGCGAAAACCTGATGCAACCGATGAAGAAATTTTTAAAGCAATAAAAATTGCACAAGCAGAAGAATTTGTTAAAGAACTTGATGGAAAATTGGATTTTAAAGTTCAAGCAGGTGGAAAAAACTTTTCTGGTGGACAAAGACAAAGATTAACAATTGCAAGAGCCCTAGTTGGAAACCCAGAAATTTTAATTATGGACGATAGTGCAAGTGCACTTGACTTCCAAACCGACGCAAACTTACGTGCAGCAATAAAAAATAACACAAATAAAATGACTGTTTTTATTGTTTCACAACGTGTTAACACAATTAGAAATGCCGACCAAATTATTGTTTTAGATAAAGGCAATGTTGTTGGTCATGGCACACACAAAGAATTAATGGAAAATTGTGAAGTTTATAAAGAAATTCACAATTCACAAACAAAGTAGGAGGTGAATGTTTATGGATAACGAAAATAAGAAAAAACGTGAAAATATGTTAACAAAAGAACATGACCTTCCTAGAAAAGAACGTGCCCAAAAAGAAAAATTTAAAAACAAAGAATATAGAAAACTTCAAAAAGAAATTTCAAAACTTCCTGCACCAAGTTTTAATAACCCCGAAAAAGCACAACCAGTTGTTGAAGTGCCAACACCTGTTCTTCCTGACACTAAAAGAAATGAACTAGGTTATGTTGCATCAGAAGATAAATCACAAAAAATTACAGACCCACAAGTTATTATTGACAAACCTGGTGCAAAACTTGAAAAACTTCATAGACCACAAAAACCAAAAGTTTTAAGAAAATTAACTGGTTTTGTTAAACCAAACACTTTCATATTAATTCTTTGTTTAATATTTTCAATAGTTAATTCACTTTTGGAATTATTAATACCAATTTTAACTGGTAAAGCAATAGATTTAATTATTAGTGCAAACAATGTAAACTTTGAAGAATTAAAGTTAATTATTTTATACCTATCAATTACAGCAGTTGGTTTTGCATTTTTTAGATGGCTTTTTGTTTACACAAACAATGTTTTAAGTTATAAAACCGACCGACTAGTTAGAATTGGGTTATTTAAAAAATTTAACCGAGTTCCATTAAAATATATTGATGGTGCTAGTCATGGTGACTTACAAAGCCGTATGATTAACGACGTTGATGAAATTTCTAATGGATTTTTGGAAGGTTTAACAACAATTTTTGACGCATTAATAACAGTGGTTTTAACAATTTATGTAATGTTTACTATTGATATTAAAATTTCACTTGTTATTATTGGATTAACTCCACTTTCTGTGTTAGTAACAACAATAATAATTTTTAAATCTGACAAATATTTTAGAAAACAAGCAAAAACCTTGGGTGATGCATCTGGAATAATTCTTGAAATGCTAGGAAATCAAAGAGTTGTTAAAGCATTTAATTATGAAGACCGTTCCATTGAAAAATTTGAAAAAGTTAATGAAAATTTAACCATTCAAAGTGAAAAAGCATCTTTTTATTCATCACTATCAGGCCCAAGTGCCAGATTTGTTAATGGAATAATTTATGCCATTGTTGCAATAATGGGAACAATTAATGCCGTATCTGGCACAATGAGTGTTGGCAACATTTCAGTTTTGTTAAACTATGCAAATAAATATATTCGACCATTTAACGACATTGCCGATGTGTTTAGCGACTTGCAATCTGCTTATGCGTCAGGACGTCGTGTTGCTAACGTTTTAGACATAGAAAATGAAGTTAGTGATGAAAACAACGAAGTGTTAAAAAGATGCTCTGGCGAAGTTGAACTTAAAAATGTTTATTTCTCATATGTTCCAAGCAAAAAACTTATTGAAAACTTAAATGTTTCAGTTAAAAAAGGACAACGTATTGCCATTGTTGGTCCAACAGGTTGTGGAAAGTCAACAATGATTAATTTACTAATGCGTTTTTATGATGTTAACAGCGGAGAAATTTTAGTTTCTAAAAAACCAATAACTAAAATAACTCGTGCAAGTTTACGTGATAAATATGGAATGGTTTTGCAGGATACTTGGCTATTTAATGCAACAATAAAAGAAAACATTAAATACGGCAAACCAAATGCAACAGATGCAGAAGTTATTAAAGCAGCAAAAATGGCACACGCCCACGATTACATTCAAACCCTTGAAAAAGGTTATGACACTATTGTTTCAGAAGGTGGCGACAACCTTTCACAAGGTCAAAAACAATTAATTTGCATTGCAAGAATAATGCTTACAAAACCACCAATGTTAATATTAGATGAAGCAACTTCTAACATCGACACTAGAACTGAACTTTTAATTCAAAACGCTTTTAACACCATGATGAAAGGCAGAACAAGTTTTGTGGTTGCACACAGATTATCAACAATAATTAATTCCGACTTAATTTTAGTTATGAATAAAGGAAACATAATTGAGCAAGGAACACACAAACAACTTCTTGCTAAAAAAGGATTTTATTATAATTTATATAACAGTCAGTTTAGCAAAGTTTAAAAACAAAAAACACGCAAAAGCGTGTTTTTTATTGCTTTATTTTTTAAGATAATTAATTTTCAACAATTATAGCTATAATTTTATAAAAATAAAAATGTTGTATTTTTTATATTAAATAATTACTTGTTTGTGTAATATTTTTTTGCAACTTTTGCAATGTCTTTAAAGGTTTGGTCAAACAATTTACTATCATTAATTGTAAAATAATCTCCAACACATTTTGCTCCATTTTTTATTGCATTTTGTATTATTTCATTATTTAAAATTTTTTTGTCAATTTTAGAATAATTAATTTTATCTTCATACATATATGCTTGCAAACCTGCTTCTAATTTATCACACATCCTTGCAAATTTAGCTTCGGGGGTTTTACATTCTTCAAACTCGGCAATTAATCCAGTAAAATTCTCAAAACCATCTAATTGTGAAAATAATTTTTCAACAGCTTGTTTCCCAAGTTCCTTTTTAGTTTTCATTTTCTCATCTTCATATGGTGTTATATCACCAATCAAAATTTCTTCGGTTTCGTGCAAAGCAATCATTGCAATAACTTTGTTTTCATCTAAATTGCAATTTTCAATTTCCGACATAATTCCAACAGCCAACATACAAGTTCCAAACACGTGTTCTGCAATGCTTTCCACTCTGTCATCTTCAACATGCCAAACTTTCCAACCTGTTCTTATAACTTTTTTTAGTTTGCAACATAAATTATGAAATTTAATAACCTTTAAACAATTTTTTTCGTCCATAATGTATTTTTATCCTTTAATTTTTATTTATTAAACAACAACTTATTTGAATATATAGTTTTAGATGGGTGGCTGTTGGGAATGTAAATTGCATTTGCCACTTTAAAGTAAAACTCATCTGGGCCATCAACCCACCCTATTATTGCATAACCATAACCCATTTCTTTCATAGTGTTTAAAGTTTTTAATAATAATTGTTTACCAATTCCTTGTTTTCTGTGTTTTTCCATTACACCTAATGGCCCAAAATAACCTTTTGCAGTGCAATCATAACAAGCAAATCCCACAATTTTATTTTTAATTAATGCAACATAAACTTGAATTGGGTTTTGATTTAAGCCATATTCAGCTTCCTTAACCCAACCTTTTTTATCGGGAAACTCTTTTTTTATAAACTCAAACAATTCATCTTTATCGGCATAATATGCTCTTTTTATAACAATTTTATTTTCAATATAATTAGGTATTTGATATAAATTAACAATCATATCTCCACATTTTCTTTCCATAAATTACTCCAAACAATTATTATAAAAATATTATAACATAAAAAAATTAATAAATATAAAAAATTAAATAAAAAAATAAAACAAGTTTAAACTTGTTTTAATGGCGCTGAGAGGGAGATTTGAACTCCCGATACCTTGCGGTATATCGGTTTTCGAGACCGACACATTCGACCACTCTGACATCTCAGCATATTAAATAATATAAACAGATAATAAACATAATTTATTTTAAGCACGTTAACCACATAAGAGTGGTCGAATGTGCCAAACGGGGTCCCCAAAACATTAAGAAACGCTTTTGCGTTAAGTTTTGGGGAAAAGCGAACATCAACTTTGTTGCGTAGTGAATTTTAAAAAAATTCACAAGCGTTTTAGTTGAATGTGAGCGTTCACTCTGACATCTTAAGCATATTAAATAATATAAACAGATAATTAACATAATCTATTTTAAGCACGTTAACCACATAAGAGTGGTCGAATGTGCCAAACGGGGGTCCCCAAAACATTAAGAAACGCTTTTGCGTTAAGTTTTGGGGTAAAGTGAACATCAACTTTGTTGCGTAGTGAATTTTAAAAAAATTCACAAGCGTTTTAGTTGAATGTGAGCGTTCACTCTGACATCTTAAGCATATTAAATAATATAAACAGATAATAAGCATAATCTATTTTAAGCACGTTAACCACATAAGAGTGGTAAAACGCACACATAAGCAAAAAGCAAATAATTATTTGCACAAATAATATATAACAATTTAAAATAATTATCAAGCATTAATAAAAATAAAAAAACGGTTTTCGTTAAACCGTTTTTTATTTAACAAATTTTATAGTTTTAATTTACATAACAATTCTAAAATTTTCTGTTGTTAATGGTTTTGCATCACTAGTGTTTCTTAAATTAACAACCGATTCAAATGGGTCTTCTTCATAACCTGTTCCATAAAACATTTTTTTATAGTTTGAAATGTTAACAAGATAGTACAAATCAATAATATCACGCTTTTCTGGTAGTATGTGTTTTTTGTTTGTTGAATAAAAAACTTTGCGTGAAGGTGCTGTTGAAACAAAGTCAACCTTTTTAGTTTCTTCATTAAAACAGCCAATATAATCGGCAATGTTAGAATAATTGAAAAGCGAGTTACAAAATTTAATTTTACTAAAATCAACATCTTTAACAGCTAGAACAGAAACATTTTTATTATTTAACTTAACATTTAAAACATCTGAACCTTGAATTATTTCATTAGTTTTTAATGCAGAAACTTTTTTTGCAAAATCAGGAGCAACTTCATAGGCATTTGATTTTCCACTAATAACCTTTTCTTTTTTATCACGTTTCTTTTTTAATTCTAAATACTCAACAAAATTGTGTGGAACAACATTTGCAGGTTTTAATGCCTTAACATCTTCTAAAACAGTTAAACATTTTTTAACGCATTTTGCTATTGCAAACTTTGTTTCTTCATCGGCAAAAAGTGGGTCTGTAATGCCAACGCAACTATATGCCACTTTTAATAGTTCGCTGGTTTTAATAGCCCCTTTAATTAACCCTGTTGATTTGTTTCTTTTAATATAATCAATAATTGCCTTATTAATTTTTAAAGACAATTCTGTTTTATTGTTAATTAAATTATTATTTATTGTCATAAACACCACCCTTTTTGTTAGTTATGTTAACATAAATAACAAAAGTTTATTTTAATTGAAACAATATGTATTATATATTAATTAACAAAAATGCACAAATAATTATTTGATAATAATAAAAAATAAAATTAAAAAAATGCTAATTAACAGCATTTTCTTTTTCAAAAAACTTTATAACACCACAAAAGATGGAATAAGCAATTTTTTCTTGATAATTTTCAGTAACTAGTAAAGCTTCTTCTTCTGGATTGCTTAAAAAGCCACCTTCAACAACAATGGACGGACTGCTTATGCATTGCAAAATGTAAAGGTCGGAATGATTGCAAAATTCTCTTGCTTCAACCAAATTTTTTCTTAATTCATCTTGAACAGATTGTGCAAGTGTTTTGCTTGTTTCTTCACCCACTTGATAAAACACTTGTGCGCCCCTTTCATATTGATTAGGAAAACTATTCATATGAATGCTAATTAACATATTAGCTTTTGATTTAACAATTTTTTCTTTTCGTTTTTGCATATCGTCCAATTTTTTATTGTCGGCAAATTGAGAATATAAACCATCGCTTGTGCTTCTTGTTAAAACAACATTAAAGCCAAAAGATGTTAGCAAACTTTCTAATTTTTTTGTTACAGCCAAATTTAAATCGCTTTCTTTTGCAGAAGTGTTTTGACCCACACTTCCACCATCAATTCCACCATGACCAGCATCTAAAACAATTGTGTAATTTAACTTGGAACTGGAATTTGTTTCATTAATTTTATTTAATATTAATGAAGAAACAACTCCCACACTAACGCAAAGAACAAAACCAAAAATAAATTTTAAAACACTTTTTAACTTAATTAAAAAAAACATATTTTTCATATTATATTAATATTGTTATGCTCTTTGTTTTATTACCATTTAATACACTTTAATTTAATTAAATTACACAAATTTAAAAAAATCACTTTTATAATTAAAATTATAAAAATTGTTAAATAAAAAAAATAAAAAATGCAATTTGCATTTTTTATTTTAATGATTTTTAAAATATGTCGGTAATATCACTATCATCCATTGGAACAATTTCTGGCAAATCATCGTCGGCACTTGCATTGTTTGGAATTGGTGGTGGTGCAAGTTCATCTAAACTTTGCGAATTTGCATCACGTTCCAAGTTAACGAAAGTTGTAATGTTTCCAATCCATTTAACTTTAATGTTTCCAAGTGCACCATTTCTGTGTTTAGCAATCATAATTTCACAAATTGGATTTTGTTTTAATTCTTCTGGTGCATCGGCAGGAACTTCTGGTTTATGAATAAACATAACAATGTCGGCATCTTGTTCAATAGCACCAGATTCTCTTAAATCACTTAAAACTGGAACTTTTCCTGTTCTGCTTTCAACTGCACGGCTTAACTGACTTAAAACAATAACTGGCACATTTAATTCTCTTGCCATAATTTTTAACGAACGAGAAATTTCAGAAATTTCTTGTTGACGATTATCTTTTGCTTTTCCACCTGCGTTCATAAGTTGCAAGTAGTCAATCATAACCAAATCCAAGCCATGTTCTGCTTTTAATCTGCGACACTTGCTTAAAAGTTCAACTGGTGTGTTTAAACTTGAATCGTCAACATAAATGTTTGCTTTGCTTAACTTTTCATTTGCTGCCCATAAAGCTTTCCATTCTTGCACAGTTAATTCGCCTTTCAAAGCTTTTTCCATGCTAACATAAGCCACACTGCAAAGTGAACGTTGTGCTAATTGAACACGTGGCATTTCCAAACTAAACACTGCAACACTAGCATTTTTATGAATTGCAGCATAGTTAACAATGTTCATTGCAAGTGATGTTTTTCCCACGCCCGGACGTGCAGCAATTAAAATTAAGTCGGATTTTTGCAAACCATTTGTTATTTTATCTAGCCCATAAATTCCGGTTGATAACCCTTTCAAACTATCTCTATCTTTTTGAATTTTTTCAAACTTATCAAGCACTTCACCCATTGAAGATTTTAATGGAAGCAAACTGCTTTTATCTTCGTTTTGAGAAATATCAAAAATATTTTTTTCTGCATAAGTTAATGCTTCTTGCATTGTTTGTGCTTCAAAACAGTTGTTAATTATGTTGTTACTTGCACCAATAAGTTTCCTTAAAACACTGTTACGTTTAACAATGTCAACATAATGTTTATAGTTGCTAGATGATGGAACAATGTTTGTTAGTGTTGCAATATATTCTGCTCCACCCACACTTTCAAGCATATTTGTTTTTTCAAGTTCATCGGTTAATGTAACAAAATCAACAGGTGAGTTATGTGAATAAACATTATACATTGCATCAAAAACAATTCGGTGTGCTTCAACATAAAAATCTTCGCCTTTAAGCTCACTTAACACATTCATACTTGCATCTTGATCAATAAGCACACAACCCAAAACACTTTGTTCTGCTTCAATGCTGTGTGGCAATATTCTTTCTTTAACTTTTGTTGCCATAATTTTATCCTTTAATTAAACTTTATTCTTTGTTATTTAATTCACTGTTGTTAGTTTCATTGTTATTTTGGTTTGTTACGTTTTTTCTTTTTTCTTTAATTTGCTTTGCTTTAATAACAACAATGTCTTTTTCTTTATTTTCTTTGTTTTCTTTTATTTTGTTTTCAATTAATTGAACAACAAATAAAACTAATAAAATAAAAGTTACATCAATTATAATTGTTACCCAGTACTCAACCACTTTATTTAAAAAGTAATTAATTAAAACTAAAACAGGAAAAACACACAGGAACATTATTCCATATTTTAATAATATTTTTTTCATTACTCTTTTATCAAAAAAATATCTATCTTCCATGTTTTCCTTTATGAATTTTAGTTTAACACAAACACACTTTTTTAACAATATTAATTATTTTTTTGTTGCATTTTTTGTTTATGAATTAATCCCCAAACAACAAATGTAACAATTAAACTAATAAATAATGCTAAAATATACCAAGTTGATGTGTTTGGAGATAATGTGTAAAATTCTAAATTAAAATCTAAATTATCTGCACTAATTTCCCATTGATGCATTTTAATTCCTTGCACAGTTTCTGTTTCGTTTGCATTTGAATAAATCCCTTTGTTAGGGCTTGCATAAACTTGTGTTAACTTAACATCTTTTAAAGCATAGTAATTATTAAAAAGTTTTGCATATTTGTTAATAAACTGTTTTAAATAATCTGTTTTTAGCACTGCAAAAGCATTTTGTGATGACTGAACATATTTATTAACAAAAGCACCTTCTCTAAATTCTAAATCACTTTCATCACTAGATTCATCACTGCTAA
This sequence comes from uncultured Clostridia bacterium, assembly GCA_944376785.1. Taxonomy (GTDB): domain Bacteria; phylum Bacillota; class Clostridia; order Christensenellales; family UBA1242; genus UBA6345. The sequence continues at coordinate 18,257 of CALWDV010000012.1, forward strand.
TGCCATAATACAAATTGAAAACTGCAACATTTGCAAAAGTTACATCACACACAATTTTTTCACCCAACAATTCAATGTTGGTTTTAATTCCGTTTTTCACCAAAGCAATTTCTTCCAAAGTGTGCTGACCAGACATTGCAAACTGATAAACAAAATCTTCAATGGGTTGAATATAATAGTTTTCTAAATCGTTTATAATACTTTTATAAAGTTTGCTTTTTGAAACAGTGCAATGGCTCAATGCTTCATCTGAAAATTCTATAACAATTCTATCATTAATTTCCCCACTTGGATAAATAAACCTTGAATAATCAACAGAAGCACAACCACTAAGAAGTATAATTGAAAACAGAACAACTATTAAACTTAATACTTTTTTACCTTTTACCATTTTCATCACCTTATAATTGTAATATGGATGCAAAATTATGTCAACAATTCATTTGATTATGAATGCCATAATAATTAACATATTATTCTATGATTAAATAATTGTTAATTATTAATTTTAATCATAAAAAATAATTTTAAAATAAAAATTAAAAAAAAATAAAAATTAAATATTATAACTAATTTTTTAAAATTTTTAAGCATAAAATGGTTAAAATATTTGATTTAAGTAACTTAATTATGATATTGTTTTAATTGCAAAAAAACAATTAATAATGTAGAATATAGTGTATGGCAACAATTAATGAATTAGGCAGACGTGAAAACTACGTCGGTGAAAAATTTTTAATAGAAGATTACAAAGACATTCAACGCAACATATTAAGAACAAGTGGTGTGTTGAAGAATTTTGGCGTTAGTTCTCCACTAAAAGATGTTGTTGAAAAAAAATATTTCGACACTGACGATATGTTTTTTAGAAAAATTGGAATTAACATTAGTGTTAACATTTATAAATCAAGACCATATGCCGATTTAGTTGTTAGATATGATAGTGATAGAAAAAGAATTCAATTTATATCTGACATTCCCGACACTTTTATTAAACACGTTAATAAAAAAGACACTATTGATAAATATTTTGAATATATTGCCACAGCAATTTTAGAATTAATTCCAAACGGCATTAGTGTTGAACCTTTGGAAATGGTTAGAAAAATTAAATTAAAATTAATTGTTAGAAAAAAACGTGAACGTTACAGAGTTATTAACAGTAACGGGTTAAAAGTTATTTTAAGTTTTGAACAAAGTATTTATTTAAATACAAAACACGATAAAGTTAAATTGAATATTTTAGAGTTAAGAATGGATAGTCCTAACGAAACCGAACCACTATTTAACAAATTTGTGCACGACCTTCAACTTGCTGAATATAGGCTAATTAAAACACAACATAGTGATTTGTTTGTTGGGCAAGAATATTTGGATATTTAACAAAATTTAAGTCGCTTGTTTTAAGTGGCTTATTTTGTTTGAGTTTTTATTTTTTAAAAGGATATTAATAAAATGACACAAAAGAAAAAAATTGTTTTTAGATGGATTGTTAACATTGCAACAATAATACTTGGCACTTTTTTAATGGGTCTTGCATTTAGTGTGTTTTTATCACCTAACCACATTTCACCAACTGGATTTTCAGGAATTGCATCACTAATTTCAAACTTTGCTTTAAGATATGATGTAATTTTAAATCCATCAATTTTATACCTACTAATGAATGCAATTTTGTTTGCAATAGCATTTAAATCTATGGGAAAAGAATTTATTATCCTTTCTGTTACTGGTGTTTTAGGCTATTCACTTTGTATGTATTTAACAGAACTTATAACCATTAATGTTGGCGATGATTTGCTACTTTGTGCCCTTTATGGTGGACTACTTATGGGATTAGGTTCAGGTTTAGTTTTGCGTTCTGGTGGTTCAACTGGTGGTGGCGATACAATTGCTTGTATGTTAAAAAACAGTAATGTTAGAATTACCACTGGTCAAATTTTAATTATTGTTGACACTATTATTATTGCATGTTCCTGTTTTGCCTATGGCATAAACTACGGAATGTATGCTTTGGTTACTTGCTTTATTATGGGCAACGTTTGTGACGTTGTTATTAATGGTGTTAAAGCTGCAAGAACTTTTTACATTATAACCGACAAGGGCAATGAAATTAGTGCTGAAATTTTTAAAACAATAAAACGTGGTGTTACTGAACTTAATGCAACAGGAATGTATAAACATCAAAATCATAATATGCTTGTTTGTGTTGTAACTCGTTCGCAAATTGCAAATTTAAAACGCATTGTTAAAGAAATTGACCC
>CALWDV010000013.1 GCA_944376785.1 uncultured Clostridia bacterium
AATTCCAAGGTTGTTTTGGAAAACAACGAAGAAGATAAACAAAAAGCAAAAAGCATATTAGGGCTATCTAAAAATAAAGATTTAAATGAGTTTATAGAAGATAATGATGACAACATTATTAATAATTTAAAACCAACTTTTGACAATAAGTATAGAGATTTTGACATAAAATATACACAAAACTCCAACAAACCTAAAAAGTTTTTACATTCAAATGAAAATAATGAAATAAAACCAGAGAAAAAATTAACTGAAAAAGACAGAGAAAACTTAAAATATTTACAAGATATAACTGGTGGATATTATGGGAATTCATTAAATAAATTTGGCGATAATAACAGTAATTCAAACAATAAAAATAATGAACAAACTAATGAGCAAGTTGAAGAATATGATGTTATGCAAGATTTGTATGATGACAATTTAACACAAAACAATTATAAAACTGTTTATAATCAACAATCTGCACATAATATTTTGTATGGTAAAAATGATAATAATCACAACAATAATTCTAACAACTTTATAAACAATAATATTAACAATAACAATAGTGATAACGATGAGCATGAATCTTTAACTGATAACACTAATTTTTCAAACAATATCAATTTTGAAACTGAACAAGTTAAATATTCACAAGTTAAATTTGATGAAGTTGAAACAAGAAAACCATCAAACAAAAAACTATACAAAAAACCATCAAAATATGTTAAGCCACCAATTGATTTATTAAGAGTTATTGATAATAGTAATTTAAACACTAACGATGACCACACAGAAAAGGCAAGAATTTTAGAAGAAACACTTGCAAGTTTTAATGTTCCTGCAAAAGTTGTTTCAATAACAAAAGGACCTGCTTTCACACGTTTTGAACTTCAAATGCAACAAGGCGTTTCTGTTAAAAAAGTAACAGGACACATTGAAGATATTGCAATGATTTTAAAAGCTAGGGGAGATGTTAGAATGGAAATTCCAATTCCTGGCAAAAATGCATTTGGTGTTGAAGTTCCTAACGAAGAAATTGAAACCGTTGGTTTACGTGACATTTTAGAATCTTATAATTTTCAAGGTAGCAAGTCACTTTTAACATTTGGCTTGGGAAAGGATATTTCAGGAGAATGCAAGGTTGCAAGAATTGATAAAATGCCACACTTATTGGTTGCTGGTGCAACAGGAAGTGGTAAAAGTGTTTGCTTAAACTCTTTACTTATCAGTTTAATCTATAAAGCATCACCAGCCGATTTGCGTTTATTATTAGTAGACCCAAAACGAGTTGAATTCACATTATATAATGGTTTACCACACTTGTTACTTCCAAAAGTTATAACCGATATTGATAAAGCGTTATGTGCATTATCATGGTTAATAGACGAAATGGAACGCAGATTTAACATTTTTTCAGAAGCCAGAGTTAGAAACTTAGAAGAATATAACAACACAGAAGAAGTTATTAACGGAACAAAAGAAAAATTACCTTTCATTGTTTTCATAGTTGATGAATTAGGTGATTTAATGCTTCAAAACAAAAAAGAAGTTGAAGAAAAAATAATTAGAATAACACAAAAAAGCCGTGCAGCAGGAATTCATTTAATAATTGCAACACAACGTCCTAGTGTTGACGTTATTACTGGAACAATAAAAGCAAACTTACCAAGCAGAATTGCTTTTGCTGTTTCATCATTCCCAGATAGTAAAACAATATTAGACCAAGGTGGCGCAGAAAAATTGCTTGGAAAAGGTGATATGCTTTATTCACCTGTTGATATGCCTGACCCAATTCGTTTGCAAGGTGCATTTGTTTCTAACGAAGAAGTTGAAGCTGTTGTTGAATATGTTAAAGAACATAATGAAGCAGATTTTGATAGCGACATTGAAGATCAAATGTTTAACAAAAAACAAGGTGGCTTTAATGCTGGTGGTCCAAATTCTCATCAAGAATTTGATCCACTTATGAAAGATGCCGTTAGACTAATTATAAAAACTGGTGGGGTAAGCACATCAAAAATTCAACGTGCATTTGGTTTAGGTTTTCCAAGAGCAGGAAAAATTGTTGACCAAATGGAAGCTGCTGGATTTATTAGTGCACCAGACAATAAAAAATTAAGAACAGTGTTTATCACACAACAAGAATTTGAAGAACGATTTGGAGAAGATTTGTAATGCAATCAAGCACACCTGAAAAAAATATTTTAAACAAAAAAATTGGATTTATATCACTTGGTTGTGATAAAAACAGAGTAGATTTGGAAAATATTATTTCCTTAATAAAAAATGCTGGTTTTAAAACAACACAAAATTTATACGATGCAAATATTGTTATAATTAACACTTGCTCGTTCATTGAAAGTGCACGAAAAGAAAGTGTTGAAACAATTTTAAACATTGCAAAATTAAAAGAAACTTCTTGTGAAAAAATTATTGTTACTGGATGTTTAAATGAAATGAACTATTCAGATTTAAAATCAAGTTTGCCAGAAGTTGATTCGTTTATAAGAGTTAGTGAAAACAAAAATATTGTTAAAACAATTTTCGAACTATATAATATAACACCACCAACTATAAAATATAATTGCAATTTTAATCGTGTGTTAACAACACCTAATCACTATGCTTATTTAAAAATTTCAGAAGGTTGCAATAATTTTTGTTCATATTGCACCATTCCTTTCATTAGAGGCAGATTTGTTTCAACACCAATGGAACAATTAATTAGTGAAGCAAAAGAACTTGCAAAACTTGGTGTTAAAGAGTTAATTTTAGTTGGGCAAGATGTAACAAAATATGGCGTTGATTTATATGGAAAACCAACAATAACAAACTTAATTCAAAAACTAAGTGAAATTGAAGATATAAAATGGATTCGACTTTTATATTGTTATCCAGAACTTGTTTCAGATGAATTAATTAACGAAATTAAAAATAATAATAAAGTTTTAAAATATATTGATTTACCTTTGCAACATGTTAATTCAAACATTTTAAAACAAATGAACAGAAAAACTGATGGAGCCAAGGTTTTGGAAGTTGTTCATAAACTAAAACAAAACATTCCTAACATTGCCATTCGTTCAACCTTTATTTTAGGATTTCCGGGAGAAACAACCGAAAACTTTAACGAAGTTTTAACATTTTTAAAAAATGAAAAATTAAACAATGTTGGATTTTTTGCTTATTCTAGGGAAGAGGGAACCAGAGCATATAGTTTCGAAAATCAAATAAGTACCAGAACCAAACAATCAAGAGTTGAAAAAGCATATGCCACACAAAAAATAATTGCAGAAAATAACAATTTAAGTTTGGTAAATAAAGTTTTAGATGTTATAATTGACGAAGAAGAAGATGGATATTTTATTGGCAGGTCTTATTTAAGCGCACCTGATGTTGACCCAGTTGTTTTTATTAAAATAACCAAAGAAAACAAAGATAAAATAAAAATTGGCAACATTGTTCCAATAAAAATATTAAACACATTAGAATATGATTTAGAAGGAGAATTATATTATGAATCTACCAAATAAAATTTCATGCGTTAGAATTGCACTTTTACCAGTTTTTATTTTCTTTTATTTAGCAACATTCATTCCTTGCAATTATTTAATTGCTGGTATAATTTTTGCTATTGCTGCATTCACTGATTTTTTAGATGGCAAAATTGCAAGAAAATATAATTTAGTAACAAACTTAGGAAAATTTTTAGACCCAATCGCCGATAAACTAATTGTTATGGCTGCATTAATTTTGGTTACAGTTGACGGAACCGTTCCAAATCCATATGGAATTATTATTTCAATTATAATTATTGGTCGTGAATTAATAATTAGTGCTTTTCGTCAAGTTGCAGCAGCAAAAGGTGTAATAATGGCTGCCGATATGTGGGGCAAATATAAAACAACATTTCAAACAATAGCATTACCACTTTTAATGCTTCAAGCTCAAATGGTTGCAAGTGAATGGTTAACAGGAAATGGTTTGTTAGCTTTTCAAATTGTTAACTATTGTTTAATTGGCATTGCAACACTATTAACAATAATTAGCGCTGTTAACTATATTGTAAAAAATAAAGAAGTTTTAAAAGAAACTCCTAAAAAAGAAGAGGAAAAGGAAGAAAACAAAACTTCTAATTAATAACAACAAGTAAAAAACACACTAAGCAGTGTGTTTTTTTTTAACATTAATTAAACTAAAACAATAACAAAAACTATTTTAAATTTTAAATTAATTTGTTATAATTAATAAATAGTTATGAAAACATCAATTTTAAGAATATCTAACGACATCTTGCTTGGTAAAAAACAAGATGAAATAAGTCAATATTTGCTAAAAAATTGCTTGGCAACAGGCGAAATTATTTCATGCGTGAATATTTGCGAAAATCATCCAGACCAAATAACAAAGCAAATAAATAACATAGATTCTGATTTTATTATTGTTGTTGGAGAAAACATTTCATCAAGAAATTTTACCATAAAAAAAGCCATTGCATCTTTTGCAAACTTAAACATTGTTAAAAATAATTTTGCTGAAAGCACTGTTAAGGCATATTATGCAGAAGCAAACATTCCAGTTTTATACGATTCTGAAAATGAATTTTATTTGCCTGAAAGTGCAGAATTGCTTCCAGTTAAAATAAGTGCTTTGCAAAGTTTTATTTGTTCAACACCCAGCCGAACATTTTTATTTATTCCTGGCGAACTTGACATTGCAAAATATATTTTTGAAAACTATTTAAAAAATATTATAAAAGAAAATTTAATAACAAAATATAAAACCACAACCATTAAAACTTTTGGAATTAGCGAAAAGGATATTTATTCCATATTATCAGATTTAATTAAAAACAAATATAAAATTCTTTTTTTAACTTATCCAAACAATTTAGAAGTATCCATTGTTATTAGATATAACGAAAATTTAGATAAAGAAATTATAAACGATTTAATTTATAAAGTTTATGAACGATTAAACAAATATATTTATGCAGAAGAAGAAGTAACCATTGTTACTCGTGCATTAGATTTATTAAAAGTTAATCATAAAACTTTGGCCATTGCAGAAACAATAACTGGTGGAAACATTAGCACAAACTTAATAAAACAATCTTCAAATTTAAAAAATGTTTTAATTGAAAACATTGTTGCTACCGATGTTTCAAGTTTAATTAACAGGTTAAAAGTTAGCCCAGCAATATTAAAACAATATAGCGAAGTTTCTGTTGAAGTTGCATACGAAATGGCAGCAGGTTTGTTAGAAACTTCAAATGCAGACATTGTTTTAACCACTTGTGGTTTAACCGATTTTAATAATGATGATAAAGAAGGAAAAGTTTGTTTTATTGCCGTTGGAAACGTTGATGGTATTCACGTTTATAAAAACACATTATATGGCACACGCGAACAAGTTATTGATAGTTTAACTCAAACAGCATTTTTTTATTTAATTAAAAATATTAAGCAAAATGATTTATTTTTTGATAAAACTACTGTATAATATAGTTATCAAACAAATGTTTTATAAACATAAAATTTAAGGAGAAAATAAAAGTGGATAATAATAAACAAAAACTACTAGAACAAGCCATTTTACAAATAGAAAAACAATTTGGAAAAGGTTCAATTATGAAACTTGGCGATAGTGCCGATACTCACATTGAAGTTATTCCAACTGGCTGTTTATCATTAGATGTTGCATTAGGAATTGGTGGTGTTCCAAGGGGCAGAATAATTGAAATATATGGACCAGAAAGTTCAGGAAAAACAACCGTTGCATTGCACATATTAGCCGAAGCACAAAAAATGGGTGGAACAGCTGCATTTATTGATGCAGAACACGCATTAGACCCATCATATGCAGAAAAATTAGGTGTTAACATTAACGATTTGTTCATTTCACAACCAGACACTGGCGAACAAGCATTAGAAATTTGTGAAACTTTGGTTAGAAGTGGAGCAGTTGATATTGTTGTTGTTGACTCTGTTGCAGCACTTACCCCAAAAGCTGAAATTGACGGCGAAATGGGTGATAGTTTTATGGGTGCACAAGCTCGTCTTATGAGCCAAGCATTAAGAAAACTAACAGCAATAACCAACAAAAGCAAATCATGTGTAATTTTTATTAACCAATTACGTGAAAAAATTGGTGTTATGTTTGGTAGCCCTGAAACAACAACTGGTGGTAAAGCATTAAAATTTTATGCAAGTATTAGATTAGACATTAGAAAAACCGACGTTATTAAAGACGGCACCGAAATAATTGGAAACAAAACAAAAGTTAAAGTTGTAAAAAACAAAATGGCACCTCCATTTAAAGTTGCCGAATTTGATATTATGTATGGTAAGGGAATTAGTAAATCTGGTTGTCTTGTTGACCTTGCAGTTGATGCCGACATAATTCAAAAATCAGGAGCTTGGTTCAGTTATAACGACGAAAAAATTGGTCAAGGTAAAGAAAATGCAAAAGCGTTTTTAGAAAACAATCCTGATATTTATAATGAAATTGACCGTAAAGTTAGAGAGCACTATAATATTGTTTAATAAAGCCAATATTTAACAACTTGCATAGTATGTTTGCATAGTAAAAAAATTAAAAAAGGAACAAAATTTGTTCCTTTTTTTTAATTAAATAGCCACGATAAATTATCCTGCTTGTTAAACAAATTATTTATCTTGTTTTGTTTACTTTCAGTTAAAATGCTTAATGTTTCGCTAACAGATGTTGCACTATCATTAATTGTTGAAATTCTTATGTAATAATTATATTTAGTATCATCTTTTAAATTAGTATCGTAATAATTAATATCTCCATTTTTATTAGAGTATTTTTTCAAACTTTTTGTTACTCCATTTTCAACACGCATTATTTCATACTTTAAATAATCTTCGGCACTAAAACTTATTTTAACTGCATTATTTTCAAGTTTAACATCAAAATTTTCAACAGCCAAATTTTCAAAAAGATTGCTAGTTTCTTTTGGTATATATCGTTTAGAAACTAAACTTTTAAATTTATATCTTTCAGGGCAGTTAACACTTGCAAGTTTAATTAAATGATTGTTTTCATATTCTTTTAAATCAACTTCAACTTCACAAACACTATTTGGCGCTTCAAAGTTTTTTGGCTTTTCATTTTCATAAATATGGCTAAAAGCTGTTTTAATCATGTTGGTAGCATATGTCCCACCATTATTTTTTCCTTCTAAAACAAATTCTTTGCTGTTTGAATAATTACCAATCCAAACACCCATTGTGTGTTTTGTTGTGTAAGCAATGGAATAAGCATCTGTGTTTAAATTTGTACCTTTAATTGCAACTGTTCCTGTTTTACCTGCAACATCAAAATCCAAAATTTTTAACTTCATGCTAGTTCCACTTTTACAAGCTTCTTTTAACATATCTGTCATTAAATATGCAGTATCTTCGCCCATAATTTGTTTTTCACTAACTTTTCTTTCATAAATTGTTTTTCCATTTGCATCAACAATTTTTTTAATAAATTTAACATCTGCAAACTTTCCATCGTTAACAAAAGGTAAATAGGAATTAGTAAGTTCTTTTAAACTAACACCATTAGTAAATCCACCTAAGGCAATAGCTAAACCATTATCATTTTTATCAAAGTTTATTCCTGCATTTTCAGCAAAGTTTTTTGCATTATTAATTCCAACATAATCAAGCGTTTTAATGGCAGGAATATTCAAACTTTCACCAATACTTTTTTTAACTGAAACATAACCATAATTAACACCGTTAAGGTTTGTTGGGGCATAGCCACCATAATTAACTGGTTCGTCTAAAATTAAAGTGTCAGGTGAAATCAACCCTTTTTCAAGGGCAGGAGCATAAACCAAAATTGGTTTAATTGCACTTCCTGGTTGTCTAACAAAGTTTGTTAAGTCATAATCACTTTTTCCAGCAAAACCAACAACAGAATAATTTTCATTATCAATCAAAATTAAAAGCGAATCGTTTGTGTTTCCAAAAGAGTTAACAAGATAATTATTTTCATTGTTTGCAATGGTGAACAATTCATTTTGTGCTTTGTCATCTAAATAACTGTAAATTTTAATACCACTAATTCTTAAATCTTTTTCGCTTAAATTTAAAATTTCTTGTGCCTCGTTTAAACATGCTTGAATGTATAAACTGTTAACATTATCACTTATTTCTGGTTTAATAATTTCTAATGGTTTGTTAACTGCTTCATCATATTGTGCTTGTGTGATTTTTTTATCTTTTAACATTTCTTTTAAAACCAAATTTCTTCTATTTAAACAATTTTCTGCATTATAAATTGGCGAATAGTTATAAGGTGACTTAATAATTCCTGCAAGTGTTGCACCTTCCCATAATGTTAAATCTTTTGTTGATTTATTAAAGTAATTATTTGATGCTTGTTCAATACCATAAGAATTTTCACCAAAATAAATAACATTCAAATATGTTTCTAAAATGTCTTTTTTGCTAAATTGTTTTTCTAACTTTTTAGTTAACATCATTTCATTTAATTTTCTGCTAATTGTTTTTTCATTGCTTAAATGGGTGTTTTTAATTAATTGTTGACTAATAGTGCTTGCACCTTCTTTAAAACTAAAACTTTTTAAATTGTTAAATGCAGCTTTTAAAATCCTTTTATAATTTAAACCATTATGTTTAAAAAAATCTTTATCTTCAATGCTTATAAATGCATTAATAACATTATTTGGAATTTCTTCAATAGAAACAACATTTTTTCCACTAACTTTGTTTTGTAATTTTTCTTCATTATTATTAAAAACCACAATTTCATTGTTAACAGCAATTAGTTTTTCTTTATTAAATTTAACCTTCGATATTCCCATAATATCATTTATGTAAAATATTAAAAATAAAGAACCTAAAATAAATAAAACTAGTCCAATAATAACACAAATTTTTATTGCTTTTTTCATATTTCACCCACAGAAATTTTATTTATTTAATTATATTTATTATATAAATATTAATTATGTAAATGTTTGTTAATGTTGATTTTATAAACTTATTTATGCTATACTTAGTTTGTTAAAAAAAATAAAAGTTATTAGTAATTTTTTAATATAAAATTTTAATTTATTTTTAAGGAGAAAAAATGCAAAAGCATTATTATATAAAAACATATGGTTGCCAAATGAATGTTCATGAAAGTGAAAAATTGGCTGGTATGCTAAAAAGTTTAAATTATGAAGAAACAAATGACATGGCTAATGCCGATGTTATTGTTTTTAACACTTGTTGTATTCGTGATGCTGCCGAACAAAAAGTTTTAGGTAACATTGGAGCAACAAAAAAATTAAAAAAACTAAACCCTAATTTAATTATTGCTGTTTGTGGCTGTATGGCACAAGAAAAAGGAAGGGCAGAACTTTTTAAAGAAAAATATCCTTATGTTAGCATTGTGTTTGGCACACATAATTTGCATAAATTTAAAGAATATTTAATCGAATTTCAAAACAAACATCAAAAGATATATAACATTTGGGAAAACGAAAAAGAAATTAATGAAGATGTGGAAATGTATAGAACAAGCAACAATAATGCCTGGGTTAACATAATGTATGGCTGTAATAATTTTTGCACATATTGCATTGTTCCATATGTTAGAGGAAGAGAAAGAAGCCGTTTATTAGACGACATTGTTAGTGAAGTTAAACAATTAATAAATGATGGCTACAAATACATAACCTTGCTAGGACAAAACGTTAATAGCTATGGTAACGACTTTAAAGATGGAACAAACTTTGCAAAATTATTAACAACTCTTGCTCATTTAGATGGCGATTTTAGAATTAAATTTATGACATCGCATCCAAAAGATTTAACCGAAGAAGTTATTAATGTTATTGCTAATGAAAAAAAATTAAGCAAAGTAATTCATTTGCCAGTGCAATCTGGAAGCAATAAAATTTTAAAACTAATGAACAGAAATTACACTGTTGAGCATTATAAAAATTTAATTAAATTAATTAAATCAAAAGTTCCTAATTATTTTATTTCAACCGATATTATTGTTGGTTTTCCTCATGAAACAGAAGAAGATTTTATGCAAACTTATAAGTTAGTTGAAGATGTTAACTATGGTGGTGTTTTTGCATTTATGTATTCTCCAAGAACAGGAACAGTTGCTGAAAAAATGGATGAGCAAGTTCCACAAGAAATAAAAAATGAAAGAGTTAACAAATTACTTGCTTTATCAAAGAAAATAATAAAAGAACAAAACCAACAATTAGTTGGAAAAAGAATGGAAGCTTTAATTGAAGAAAAAACAGAAGATGGATATTTAGCAACTTTGGATTGTGGCAAAAATGTTATAATAACCACAACTGAAAAAATTAATCTTCCAACATTTAAAGATGTTAAAATCACAGGAATTAATAAAAACAAATTAATTGCAACACTTTGCAATTAAAAGGAGAAAGTATGGCATTATCACCAATGATGCAACAATACGTAATAACAAAAGAAAAATATAAAGACGCCATTTTACTTTATAGGCTTGGCGACTTTTATGAAATGTTTTTTGACGATGCTGTTATTGCTAGTAAAGCACTTGACTTAACTTTAACTGGCAAAATGTGTGGTTTAGATGAAAGAGCACCAATGTGTGGTATTCCATATCATGCACTTGATGGTTATTTAGCAAAACTTATTGAACAAGGTTATAAAGTTGCAATATGTGAACAATTAACCGAGCCTAAAAAAGGAGTTAAACTTGTTGAACGCGATGTTGTTAGAGTTATAACCCCCGGAACGTTAATTGATAGTAATTTATTAGATGACAAAAAAAATAATTACATTTTGTGTGGTGTGCTAGATGGCGGAGTTGTTGGAGTTTCATACACCGATATTTCAACTGGTATAATTTATTTAGCAGAACAAAATTTATCGCAATTTAACGATTTACTTGTTAGGGTTAGACCAAGTGAAATAATATGCAATCAAAACTTGGCTGAAATTTCAGACACACTTTTAGCAACAAAACTACAAATTGTTCCAAATTTTCAAGTAAGAGCATTTGAAAGTTTTGACTATGACGAGTGTTATAAAGTTTTAACAAATCAAATTGACAAAAAAGAATTAATTGGTTTAATTGATAAACAACAAACAATTATAAGTGCAGGTGTTTTAATTAAATATTTATTAGAAACACAAAAAAGAAGTTTATCACATATTAACACAATTTCTTACATTTATGATAATGAGTTTATGTCGCTTGATAGTAACACACGAAGAAATCTTGAATTAACTGAAACTATTAAAGACAGAAAAAAACGTGGTTCATTGCTTTGGTTGTTAGATAAAACCCAAACAAGTATGGGAAGCAGAATGCTTAGAAGTTACATTGAACAACCACTATATGATGAAAAACTTATAAATCAACGTTTAAATGGTGTTGAAGAACTTGTTAAAAATGTTGTTAATAGAGATGCTTTAATAAAATTGCTAAATTCTGTTTACGACATTGAAAGATTGTGTGGCAAAATTAGTTATAATAATTTAACTCCAAAAGATACTATTGCACTTAAAAATTCATTAAGTGTTTTGCCTGAAATTAAAGAAAAGTTATCAATTTATAAAAGCACAATTTTAAAAAATATTGCAAAAGACATTTACGATTATTCTTCAATTTATAATATGCTAGATTCTGCAATTATAGAAAATCCTCCATATGTTTTAAAAGATGGCGGATTTATTAAAAAAGGGTATAGTAAAGAACTAGACGACATTTGCAATATATCAACAGTGGGTAAAACTTGGCTTGCAACATTAGAAGCAGATGAACGTGAAAAAACCGGAATTAAAAATTTAAAAATTGGATATAACAGCGTTTTTGGTTATTACATTGAAGTTTCAAAAGGGCAAATAGACCAAGTGCCTTATAGATATCAAAGAAAACAAACAATTGCGAATGCTGAAAGATATATAACAGATGAATTAAAAGAAATGGAAAATAAAATTCTTCATGCTGAAGAACAAAAAATTGCATTAGAAATTAGTTTGTTTAATCAAATTAGAGAAACATTGCTTGAAAATGTTAGCGCTATGCAAAAAACAGCAAGACAAATTGCAGTTTTGGATGCCTTGTTATCATTTGCAACTGTTGCTTGTGAACGTAATTATTGCAAACCTCAAGTTTCAAGTGGAATTAATTGCATTGAAATTGTTAATGGCAGACATCCAGTTGTTGAAGCATTACTTAAAAATGAAGATTTTATCCCAAACGACACTTATTTAGATAACGCAGATTCAAGAACAATGATAATAACTGGTCCAAATATGGCCGGAAAAAGCACATATATGCGACAAGTTGCTTTAATAACATTAATGGCGCACATTGGAAGTTTTGTTCCTGCACAAAAAGCAAATATTTCTTTAACCGATAAAATTTTCACTCGTGTTGGAGCTAGTGATGATTTAGCTTTTGGACAAAGCACATTTATGGTTGAAATGAGCGAAGTTAGTAACATTTTAAAACAAGCAACAAATAATAGTTTAATTGTTTTAGATGAAGTTGGACGTGGCACCAGCACATTTGACGGCCTAAGCATTGCTTGGAGTGTTATGGAATATCTATCAAAAACTTTAAAAGCTAAAACGCTTTTTGCAACACACTATCATGAATTAACAGAACTTGAAGGTGTTTTAGAAGGTGTTAAAAATTATAGAATTAATGTTAAAGAATTTAACGATTCAATCATCTTTTTAAGGAAAATTGTTAGGGGTGGAGCAAATAAAAGTTTTGGAATTGAAGTTGCAAAACTTGCAGGTCTGCCAGAAAATGTTATTGCAAGGGCAAAAGAAATTTTGCATAACTTAGAAGAAAACGAAATAAATAAAAATTCTAATTTGTTAAAATTAAATGAAAATGCTGAAAATAAAAAATTTCAAAGGGCAGTTATGGAAGTTGGAAACATTTTAAAAGATGTTAATGTTGAAACCTTAACACCATTAAATGCGTTTGATTTAATTTTGCAATTAACTGAAAAATTAAAAAAGGAGTAACAAATGCCAAATATTAATATTCTAGACAAATCAATATTTAACAGAATTGCAGCTGGTGAAGTTGTTGAAAAACCTGCCAGTGTTGTTAAAGAGCTTGTAGAAAACAGCATTGATGCAGGTGCAAAATTTATAAGTATTGAAATTGTTGGTGGTGGTATTAAAAAAATTAGAGTTACTGATGATGGTTGTGGAATGAACAAAGAAAATCTTCCAAAAGCTTTTTTACCACATGCAACCAGCAAAATTAGTTGTTTAGAAGATTTAGACAAAATTGGAACTTTGGGTTTTAGAGGTGAGGCATTAAGTAGCATTGCATCTGTTGCTAAAATAAATGCAACTTCAAAAACTAAAAATGATGAAACAGGAGCTAAAATAATAATTGAAGGTGGTGAAGTTGTTTCATTAACTGAAATTGGCTCGGTAGATGGAACAAGCATAACTGTTGAAGATTTGTTTTTTAATGTTCCTGCAAGAGCAAAATTTTTAAGAAAACCAAAAACAGAAGAAAGTGAAATAACAAATCTGGTTTCTAGATTAATTTTAGCAAACCCAACAATTTCAATTAAATATGTTGTTGATGGTAAAACCATATACCATTCACAAGCATCAAATTTAAAAGACGCCATTTACACAATTTATGGAGCAACAGCAATAGAAAATTTAATACCTGTTAATTATACATATCAAAACTTAATTCAAGTTGAAGGTTTTATTGGACTTCCATCTTTCACAAAACCAAATAGAACATATCAAACAATTATAATTAATGGAAGATATGTTAATAACAAAACAATTTCAACTGCAATTTATAATGCTTATGAACCATATATAATGAAAAATTGTTTTCCATTTTTTGTTTGTTCTGTCAAACTACCATTAGATAAAGTTGATGTTAATGTTCACCCAAACAAACTTGATGTTAAATTTGAAAATAATAATTTAATTTTTGGTGCATTTTATAATCCAATTAGCGAAATTTTGAATAATTTAAGCACAAAAATAAGAAAATTTGAAAGCAATGAAAATGAAAGTGTGGTTGAAAATGAAATTAACATTTCAAATTTACAAACAATAAATTCAAACATTGGTAAACAATTTGAAAGTGAAAATTTGGTAAAAGATGAAATTTCATATGCTAATATTGATGAGGAAAAACAGGATGAAAACACAACAACATTAAAAGATGTTAGCAACTTAGATAATAATTTTGAACTTAAAAATTCAATTTCATCATTTTTAAACAACTCCGATTTTAATTTTGAAGTTCAAAACAACAACATTGCAGCTGACTTGGCAAATTTAGCTGCAAAAGAGCATGTGTTTAGTCAAGCCGACATTTTTAATGATGTTAAAGTTGACTTAAACACATTAAAAATAATTGGGGTTTGTTTTAACACATATATTATTGTTGAAAACGATTCAAGCATATTTTTTATTGATCAACATGCCGGGCATGAAAGATTACTTTATGATAAATTTAAAGAAAATTTTAAAAATAACGAATTAGTAACACAAAACTTGTTAGTTCCTTATGTTTTAAACACTAATTATTTAGAAAGTGATTTTATTAACAATAATTTACAAACATTCAAAGAATTAGGATTTGAAATTGAACCTTTTGGAATTAATAGTTTTAAAGTTTCATCTGTTCCAGTTTTACTTAAAGATATTTCTTTATATAAATTCTTTAATGATGTTTTGCATGATTTATCAAACAATTTAAACTTGCAAAAAACAGATATTTTAAAAGATTATTTGGAAAAATCTGCTTGTAGAAGTGCAGTTAAAGCAAATGATATTTTATCAAAGGGCGAAATTGAAAAATTGTTGAAAATGTTAAATAATTCAAATCAAATTTTACTTTGCCCACATGGAAGACCAATTATAATTGAAATTACTTCAAAAGAAATTGAAAAATGGTTTAAAAGGATTGTTTAATAATGTTTAATTGCGTTATGATTTTAGGTCCAACAGCAAGTGGAAAAACTGAAGTTTCAATAAAACTAGCAAAAAAATTAAATACCGAAATTGTTAATGCAGATTGTTTACAAATTTATAAACATTTAAATATTGGAACAGCAAAAGCAACATTAAACGAACAAGATGGAATAAAACATCACTTATTAGATTTTGTTGAACCAACCAGTGAGTTTTCTGTTAGTGAATATAAAAGTTTAGCAATGCCAATTATTACTAATCTTATTAATAATAATAAAATTCCAATTATTGTTGGTGGAACTGGTTTTTATGCTCAAAGTTTAATTACAAATTTAGAATACGGCAATAGTTTCAAAGATGAAAATTTAAGGAAAAAACTTAACAATTTAGCGACCGAAAAGGGCAATTTATTTGTTTATGAAATGCTTAAAAACATTGATGAAGAAAGTGCAAAAAAAATTCATCCAAACGATGTTAAACGTGTTATTAGAGCAATTGAAATTTTTCAACTTTCAGGTGTTAAAAAATCTCAATTAAATAATACTATGCAAACTAATACGCAAAATCCGTTAAAACCACTAATTATAGTCATTAATAGAAATCGTGATGAACTTTATAATCGAATTAATTTACGTGTTGATTTAATGATTAAAAACGGGCTTATTGATGAAGTAAAAAACTTACAAACGACTTATAATTTAACTATTAACAATCAATCAATGCAAGGAATCGGTTATAAAGAAATACTTGAATATTTAAATAACAAATTGTCACTAGAAGAAGCAATAGATAAAATAAAAACTTCAACCAGACATTATGCTAAAAGACAAATAACATGGTTTAAAAATCAAGTTGATGGCATTTGGTTTAATTTATCTGATATTAATGTTGATGAAGTTGTTAACAAAATTATTAGTTTACTAAAATAAAAAACACACTTATAAAGTGTGTTTTTTATTAAAATTTTCTAATTAAACCAATTACTTTACCTAAAATTTCAACATGGTCAGTGTAAATTGGACCCATTGAATCGTTTTCAGGTTGCAAACGATAACGTCCATCTTCTTTATAAAAACGTTTTACTGTTGCCATTCCATCAATTAATGCCGCAACAATTTCACCATTTTCAGCACTACTTTGCTGTCTTACAACAATTTTATCTCCATTATAAATTCCTGCATTAATCATACTTTCACCACTAACTGTTAAAATAAATAATCCATCACCACGGAACAAACTAGGGGAGGCTAAAAAATATTCTTCGGTATTTTCAACAGCTAAAATTGGCTCACCAGCAGTAATCTTACCAACAATTGGAATTTTAACATAATCATTAAAATTAAAAGTTTCACCAACAATTTCTAATGCACGATTTTTGTTAGGACTTTTCTTAATTTGTCCATTGTTTTCAAGCTTGTTTAAATAATAAGAAATTGTGCTTGTTGAACTAACTTTTATTGCTCTGCACATTTCTCTAACAGTTGGAGGGTAACCAAATTCTTCTTGATGATTTCTAATAAAATTTAACAATTCTTCTTCTTTATTAAATTTTCTCATGTAAAATTCCACCTTTAAAATTAATTATTATGATAATATCACATAACAAACGCATTGTCAAACATTTGTTCTAATTTAAAAATAAAAAAAATTACAGAAAGTTTCTGTAATTTTATTCTTTTCTAAGTTTAACTTTTGTTGAAGCTTCACGCCTAATATCTTCACTAATAGCAGCATAATGCTTTCTGGTGGTGTTAACATCTTTATGTCCTAAAACTGATGCAACAACATAAATATCATTAGTTTCACGATATAAGTTTGTGCCATAAGTGCTTCTTAATTTATGTGGTGTAATGTGTTTTAAAGGGGTAACACAACCAGCATATTTTTTAACCAATTTTTCAACAGTTCTAACATTCATTCTTTTGTTTTGTAAACTAATAAATAATGCCTTTTCTGTTTTTGGCAAATCTTTTATTTGATTTCTAACTTCAACCCATTTTAACAACGCATCTTTCACTTCATCACTAAAATAAAGAATTACTCGGCTTCCACCTTTTCTGGTTATTGTGAACGCATTATTTTCAAAATCAATATCATCAACATTTAGGCCAACACATTCAGAAATACGAATTCCTGTTCCTAAAAATAACGATAATAGGGCAAAATCACGTTCTTTTGTGTGTTTGTGAAAACCTTTTTGCATTGTTGTTAAACCATTTCCATCTTCCGACATATTCAAAAGTTTTACAACTTCATCAACTTCTAATCTAACAATTTCACTTTCACGATATTTAGGAGTGTCAACTTTGCTTCCAACATTGCTATCTAATTTTTCTTTTTTAAAAAAATATTTTAAAAGGGCACGAACACTACTTAATTTTCTACCTTTTCCTTTTAAGCCATTTCTAAAAGTTTGCTTTCCAACTTTATAAACTGTTAAATAATCTAAAAACATTTCCAAATGTGTGCTTGTAACTTTATTTAAATCTTCCAAGGTTAAGTCGGCAACTTTTTTACCATAAAATTCTTGTGTGTTAGTAACTAAAAAATCAAAAAATATTTTTAAATCCCTAGCATAGCTTAATCTGGTTAATGAAGTTGTTTGGTTTTCAATACCCATAAAAAACTGACTACAAAAAGAGGGCAACTCCAACCTAAGTTCCCGAATTTTTAAAATATTATTTTCATCACGTTGTTTAAAATAATCTGATTTGTTATCCATACAATATAATTATAAATTTTTTAAAAAATTAAATCAAAGCATTTTAATAAAATTAATAAATGACAATTATTATTAATTATGATAAAATATCAATATAAAAAGTGAAAGAAGGGTTAATTTATGATTAATTTTAATAACTACTTAAAAACTATTGAACTTCCAAATTATGATAATGTTAAAGAAAATTTAATTTATTTAACAAAAAATGTTGTACAAAATTATTTCAAAGACAAACCAATGTTTGAAGAAAATAATTTTAAATATTACTATTATGATGATTACATTTTTAACACAAATAATAGCAATTCAAACTACATTACATTATATATTGAAATTAATCAAGAAAAAAATATTAAAACAATACAAAATCCAAAATTTAGAAAAAAAGTTAAAGATGATAAAATAAAAGAATTACATTTAACATTAGAAGAAATAAAAAATGGATTGTTTGAAAATTATATTTTAAGCTTTGATAACAACACTGTTTTATGGCAAGAAAAATATAGTATAAACTTGTCTGTTAATGAAATTGTTGATGAACAAAAAGTTAATTATTTAATAAGAGTTATTCCATGTTTTAAATACGTTAATGAAAACAATATTGAAGGTGTTATTTATTACGACAATTCAATGACAAAAATCGAAATAGAATATCCATTAATTAGCACACAAAACTTAATTGAAAAAAATGAAAAAACAAATGGTTTATATCATTATTTTGATGTTGTTATAAAAAATTTGTTTTTGGAATGCAGAAAAGAAAATTTTATTTATTTTGAAATTTTTGAAACCTTGCTTTATAATGTTCCAAATAAATTATTTGTTGATGAATCTATTAAAACATTAACAAACATAATTAATTTTTTAAGGAATAACAATATTAAAGATTATAAAACAATTGATGAGCAAGATTATGCTTTCACATCAATATATAAATCATTTTCAATTTTGTTTGCAAAACACGCTTTAAGTCAATTAGAAAAATACATTAAAAAACTAATGTAATTAATAACAAAAGGTTAGTTAATAATACTATGCAAATAATAAAACCAAGAAAATAACATAATTTCTGGTTTTATTATTTTTTTTTAATTAAACAACCAAATAACGCCATTATTAAATGCTATGCAAAAAACTATGCAATGTAATAAAAATTCCAATTTTTATTTAAAAGGTTGAAAATACGAAAAGTTTTAAATAAAGCCCTTTTTTATGCCTAAACTATTCGTAAAAGATGCCTTTTGCGAATAGTTTATGAACATTTTTTTACAAAAATTTTAACTGCTCTATCATAA